>CAMOVR010000123.1 GCA_946627565.1 uncultured Clostridia bacterium | reverse complement strand
TCAGAAACATTACAGTGCCTTCAGATAAAAGTGATCCATGGTGCTGTGGACTACAGACGCCGGCCTTTCAATCCGCCGGTAGCCTGCCCGTTCATAGATGTGGATGGCAGCCTGCAGATTGGAATGGGTTTCCAGATAGATGATCCTGTATCCCTTTTCCCGGGCCCTGTCTTCAATAAAGGAAACCATCCTGTATCCAAGCCCGCGGCCCTGTGCCGCGTCATCCAGGTATAGCTTCTGCAGTTCGCAGCAGTCTCCTTCCGCTTCAGCGAACCCTATGCCTCCCATGACCGTTCCCTGCTCATCCAGCAGCACATAATAGCCCCTGCGGGGATCATCATAGAAAGCGCTCAGGTGATCCAGCGCTTCATCATAATACGCTGTTCCCGGTATGTCCAGGCCATGGGCCTTCAGGCTCCGGCGCACAAGGTCCGCCATGACTGCATCATAGCAGGCAGCCATGGGCACAAAATGAAATGGCAGGCCCTTCAAGGGCATCCTCCCCTTTCCATCCGGATCGTATCATCAAGGCATGCATCCTTTAGACAATGCACAGACTGTGCCTTTTCAGCGGGCATGGACCCATACCCGCATCTCCCCAAGCCCCCGGTTGCCCCAGGCGGAATAGGGCACAAAAGTAAGGGTGCGGTCAAGTCTTTCTTCCGCTTTCCATCTGGTATAAAGCTTTTCCCCGGGCACCCGCTCAAAACCGGGCACACGGATGCAGGGCACCTGCACCTGTTCAATCTGAACAGACTCCACCACGGCTTCATTCACCCTGCCGGTGTCAACACCCAGCAGCTGAAGGTCCTTTCCGTTGTCGCATTCTTCCAGGCAAAGCACAAAGGGACCGTACTGCAGGGCCGTTTTACCCGCATCGTCCTGAATTCTGGCATTGCCGGCAAGGGGAATCACAGACAGAGGCAGACGGATCGTAACCTCATCTCCTGTTTTCCAGAAGCCCTTCACGTATGCATACCCTTCCCGGTCCTCCCGCTCTTTTCCTTCGCAGGCAATCTCCGTCTCCGTCCAGTCAGGCAGGCGCAGGGCAATGGTCCCCTGCCCTTCACCCTCAAGAACACGCAGTGTCACGGTGTCCGACCAGGGCAGATCTGCCCTGACTTCCACTTTCAGGCCGGATGATCCAAAGGCAATATCCATCACGGCACCGATGTAGAGATGGATATACAGCACATCCTCTTTCAGGCCGAAGGCATAATCCGGAAGGGAGGAGATGAGGCGGGCAGCGTTGGGCGGGCAGCATGCACACCCAAACCACTTCTGTCTCTCCGGCTTTACATGCTTGAGACGTTCGTCCCTGCGGATCTGCTCCGGGACCGTCTCCAGGGGATTGACATAGAAGAACCGGCGCCCATCCATGGAAACGCCTGCCAGGACGGTGTTGTAGAAGGCACGTTCCATGACATTGGCATACTCTGCTCTGGGAGCGAGATCCAGCATGCGCCGGGCAAAGAAGACCAGTCCTATGGCTGCGCAGGTTTCGGAATACGCCGTATCGTTCTGAAGGTCATAGTCCACCGAGAAGGCTTCCCCTATGACCGTGCCGCCCACGCCGCCTGTCACATACATTTTCCGACTCACCGTGCTCTTCCAGAGCCTTTCGCAGGCTTCCCGCATGGCCTGGTCCCCTGTCAGGGCAGCCGCGTCCGCCATGCCGGAATACAGATACATGGCACGCACGGCATGGCCCACGGCCTCATCCTGCTCTGTCACAGGCATATGCGCCTGATAGTAGGTAAAACCTGCCGTCTCCTGAAGGGGCTCCTGCCCCTTCTCTGCCCTGCGGAGATTTTCTTCCATCTGAAAATAGCTGGGCGCCTGTCCCCTCTCATGGAGGAAGTACAGTGCCTGATCCAGGAAACGCTTTTCCCCGGTCTCCTGATAAAGACGGATCAGGGCCATTTCCGCAATCTCATGGCCCGGGTATCCATGCATTTTGCCTTCTTCCGGCCCGATGAAAGACGCTACACAGTCGGCAAAGCGCCCGGCGATACGGATCAGGTCATCCTTCCCCGTGGCCTGATGCCATGCCACGGCGGCCTCCGTCATGTGTCCGAGGCAGTACAGCTCATGGTGGTTTGTCAAATTGGAGAAAGCACCCTTCCGGTTCTGAAGGATGTAGAAGGTGTCCAGATACCCGTCCTCCTCCTGGGCTTCCCCGAGAAGCCGGATGGCCTCGGCGGCCTGGGCTTCCAGTTCAGGGTCCGGATGGCTGATCAGGGAATAGGAGACAGCCTCCAGCCATTTATAGAGATCCGAATCCTGGAACACAAAGCCGTAAAAGGCGTTCTCAGAAGGCGCCGTGCCCTTTTCAGGCAGGGTTTCGAACCTGCCGTCCCACTTCCAGTACCCTGCATCCTTTCCGCTGCGCCGCCTGGCCTGGAGCCTGGCAGCTGCCCGGACATTGTGCATGCAGTAACTCGGAGCAGCATCTTCCACTCTGTCGTTCAGGGCTTCCCACTGATAGGGAATCATCCGGGTCCGTACCAGCTCCATCTCATGGCCCCAGAACCCGTCCTGAACCTTAACCTGCTTTAAACCGATCTGCGTCAACATGTGCGTTCTTCCTCCCAGGTACACCCCGTTTACATTCCTGCAGAATATAGCATGAGTCCTGCACCTTGTCCAGACGGAAAGAAAGGGCAGGCCTGCCATACGAAAAGCGCCGGTACAGCGTAAACTGTACCGGCATTTTTCAGAAAGTCTTATGCCTTCTGTGCTTTGAGTTCCTTTTCCTTTTTGCTGCTCAGGATCCACAGCACGGCGGTTACCAGGGTCAGCACGGCGAACAGGGCCGTGGCTGCATATTCGGTCAGCTGCCACCAGGTGGTGATGGGCACCACGCGGGCGGTGGAGGAGATGCCGTTCATGGCGGAGCTGTTCACCTGCACATAGAGGATGCGGTGCACAGCCTGTCTGAGCAGCTGGGCGATGTAGGGATCGTTGGCCTTGTCTGTGATATCGCTGGCGCGGAAGCCGTCCCACAGATCGGCACCGCCCTGCAGGCCGGCCGTCTGAACGGTGAAGTTGGAGTTGGAGGAATAGTCGGTGATGACAATGCCGTCAAAGCCCCATTCACCCCTGAGCACGTCGGTCAGCAGGCTGCGGCAGGCACCGCCCCATTTCGTACCGATGCGGTTCATGATGGTCATGGCGCCCTTGGCGTGGGCTTCTGTCACAGCAGGCGCATAGGCTGCCAGGTATGCCTCACGGATGGCCTGTTCATTGGCCCAGGCCATGACGCCGGCGCGATGGGTTTCCTGGTCATTGAGGGCAAAGTGCTTCATGAACACATAGACGCCCTTTTCCTGGATGGCCTTTACTTCGGGAGCCATCATGGCGCCGGAGAGGAAGGCATCTTCGGAGAAGTATTCATAGTTGCGGCCGCAGTAGGCGTTGCGGTGGATGTTGGCAGCAGGTGCGTAGACACCATTGGTATGGGTCTTCAGGCCCTGGGTGCCGATGTTGTCGCCCAGTTCGGACATGATGTCGCGGTTCCAGGTGGCAGCCATGATCACTTCTGCCGGATAGGCTGTACCGGACTTCTTGCCGCCGAAGAAGCTGTCGGTGATGCCCTGCGGGCCGTTGGTTTCCACGGTGGCAGGCTTGGAGATGGAGTTGACGGCCTGGGTGTTGTGGAAGGCGTTGATGATCAGGTTTTCCTGCTCGGAGAAGGTCATCTGGTCCAGAAGCTTGTCCCAGGCCGGATCATCATAGGCAAGGCCCATCATCATGGCCATGGTCATGCCGTTGTTGGCACCGTAGACAGGCATGGTATAGGCATTGCCGTTCTCATCCTCTGTCTTGGGCACATACTCGTTGGCCACATCCTTAGCCATCTTTTCGGTGACCCGCACCACGGTGGTGGCGGTGGGATAGGTGCCTGCCCAGTCATTGCGGCTGAGATAGGTGACCTTGGTTTCGCTGCCTTCATAGCGGTTCAGGTCAGCTCCGTCAAAGCGGTTCACCACGGCGTTGCCGGTGGCAGCGGAGACGGAATAGGTCTTGGTGTCCAGATCCTTCTGATTGTACATGAAGGTCATGGCGCTGTTGCCGTTTTCGTCCATGCCGTTTTCCACGGTGTAGCCCTTGGCGGCAAGAATGTTGTTCACGGCATTGTGTGCATCGGTGCCCACCGTCAGGTAGTAGTCGCCGGCATCCACAATCCAGGTGCCTGCGCCGTAGGCGTCATAGGACTTCATAAGTTCCTTGGGAACGTTAACCGTCACAATCTCGCTCTGGTTGGCACACAGCTGCTTTGTCTTGGCAAAGCCCACCAGTTCCACAGCGGACTTTTCGATGTTGTTCTGACGGTCATAATCGGTGTAGGGCTTCTGCATGTAGACTTCCACCACATGCTTGCCGGGGACGGAGCCCACATTGGTCACGGCAACAGACACGGTAAAGTGGTCGCCGTCATCCATCACCTTGAAATCGCTGTAGCTGAAATCGGTATAGCTCTGGCCGTAGCCGAAGGTGCGCCAGACCTGGTTTGCGTAATCATAGTCACCGGCGTTGCCCGTGCCCATGACCTTGTCCTCATAGCGGGTTTCAAAATACTTGTAGCCCACATAGATGCCTTCCTGATAGACCACGTAGTTGACGTTGGTCTGCAGGTCGTCGTTGGTCTCGGTCAGGCCCATTTCCGTAGCGTTGGGATAGACACAGTCGGCGAAGTTATACATGGAGGGGTTCACGAAGTTGTCCAGCAGATAGGTATCCACCAGGCGTCCGGAGGGGTTGATGCTGCCGGTGAGGATGCCCGCAACGGCGTTGTTGCCGTAGGCGCCCACGCCGCCGATCCACAGGCAGGCGTCAATGCCGTACTGTTCGTCATCCACAAAACCGCAGTTGACAGCGTTGGAGGAGTTGAGCAGCACCACGATCTTCTTGAAGGTGCCCGCGTCCTTCAGGGCCTTGAGGGCCAGCAGGGTGTCCTTTTCATTGGTGGACAGGGCCAGGTAGTCGCCGTTTGTTCCTTCGTCGGTGCAGTTGGTGGTGGCCAGGTCCAGACCTTCGCCGCCGGACCTTGCCAGCACGAAGATGGCTGCATCGCCGTAAGCTGCAAAGGTGTCAGTCAGGCCGGTTTCCTTTTCAATCAGGCTCCACGGCACGTCGTTGATGGAATAGTCGCCCTTGGCGGCGCAGGATGACAGGGCAGGCACCTTGCGCTTGTAGGAAGAACCGTTGCCTGTGTTGTAGAAGCTCCACAGGGTGGTGTTGATCTCCGCACCGGCGCTCTCAAGGGCCTTGCGCAGGTTGGGGGCAGTGGAGGTATTCACGGAACCGGAACCGGTGCCGCCGTAGATCATTTCCACAGAGGAATGGGAGAAGAGGCTGACTTTTGCACCGCTGCCCAGAGGCAGGGCGTTGTTCTCGTTTTTCAGCAGGACCGCGCCTTCCGCTTCGGTGCGGGCGCACAGGTCTTCTTCGTAGTAGGAGAACCAGTCTTCATAGCCTTCCCATTCATCCGGGAAGTAGGAGGTGTCGCTTTCGCCGCCCTCGTCCACGATCTTGTAGGTGTCCGCCAGGAGGAAAGCATTGACAGAGGTGAAGAAGTAGTTGGTTACCACGTCCGCCACGATGCAGAAGACAAGCACGCAGGCAAAGACAATGGTGAGGACTTTCCACAGCTTACGGTGTTTTTTCATTTTGCATCCTCCTCGCTCTGTGCGCCGTCGCCTTCAGCCGGCTCGGCATCTGCAGGCGTTGTCACATCTTCAGGTGTTTCCACTTCAGAAGTTTCTTCCGCCTGGGCATTTTCTGCGGGATCGGGCATGGCCTTGGCATAGAACACGGTGGAAAGGGCATAGGTGTTTTCGTCCACGGGGAAGGTGATCTGATTGTTTTCCGGATGCGTTTTATCCAGTACGGCAGTGAGTTCCACCTTCTGACCGCCGGCCACCATCTCGATGTGCTCAGCACCCAGCTTCCACTGACCGCTCTTGGTCACATGGAACTGGCCTGCCTGGCCGAAGCTGCTCAGGTCAAAGTTGACGGTAAAGGTATGGTTGTCATAGAAGAAGACAAACATGGTCTTGCTGTTGACGGAGGAGGCGGTGTAGATCTTCGTCGGCTCCTTCACGGCAGCCTTCAGGGCTTCCGCGTCCACCGCATAGGTGTTGTTGTATCCGTCGGTGAAGGTCAGGGCGCCGTTTTCATCCGTCACAAGAATGTTTTCTTCCCCGCCGTTGTAGGTCAAAACCAGGCTGCCGTCTTCTGCAAAGGACCAGAGGTATTTGGCATCCACATTGGCATCAAAGCTGGTGATATACACGGCCATGACGCCGTTGTCACAGAAGTTGGCCTTCATGGTGTCGCTGGCGGTGGCATCTGCCGTATAGATGATGTCGCCCGGGAGGGTTTCGATATCGGGTGCCTTGGCTTCGGCAGTTTCTTCTGCTTTTTCTGTTTCTTCCTCAGCCTCGCCCGTCAGGGTCTTGTCCCAGTCAAGGTGCGCGGAGGTGTAGCCCATGCCGGTTTCATCCACGGGGATGGGGGTGGCTTCAAAGGGAGGCGTATAGCCTTCCAGGGTCCAGTAGCCGGTGTTCATGCAGTACTTGGTCCGCTCCCCGGCATTGGTGTAGTCATAGTAGAGCTCAAACTCGCCGTCGTTATAGAACTCGGCATAGATGGTACCGGTGGCATCGATGTAGTTGGAGCCTGCATGGTACAGCACCCGCTGCACGCTGCCGTCATCTGCCGCGATGGCGTTTTTCAGGTCCGTTTCATAGATCGTGTACTTGCCGGCGCGCTGGGCGTAGCCGCCATAGATGGAGCTGACATGGGTGAACTGGTAAACGCCGCCCTCGTATTCCAGGATTTCCTTTTCCCCGTTGATGGTCAGCGCCAGATCATAGGTGACTTCCATCTCAGTGGCAGACCACTTGGCCCTGAGGCTGACGTCTTCCTTAACCTTGCGTGCGCCGGGCCAGGGAGATCCGTCCGCCTTGTACCAGCCCTGAAGGTCATTGCCTTCCATGGCAGGGGTGTAGGAGGCAAAGTCAATGGGCGTGCCTTTCTTTACTTCAACTGTCACCGCTTCAGAGGACCCGTCGCTCCAGGCACCGCCTGCCGGATTCAGGGTCACTTTGTAGACTGCGGCATTTTCACTGTCATTTTTTGCACTGCTTGTGCCGGTCGCCGTCGTTCCGCCTGAGCCTGTGCATCCGCTGAGAACCGCACACAGCAGCCCCAGCAGAACCAGGATTGCCAGCATCCTGTGATGGTTGTTCAACCGCATGAGAAACCCTCCTGTCTTTATGGTCCCGCTCCGCAGGTCTGACCCTGCGTGAACCTGTCCGTATTATTCCAGTCTCATGGAACTCTTACAACGCCTTCTACGCAGTCTGACGGTTTTACAGCGCAGACTAAAAGGTATGACGGCACGCCCACGGAAAATGCGCTGCGGGCATTGTCCGTATCAATGGCTGCAGCTTTCAGACAATTTCAGGCAAAAAAAGACCGTGCAGGGCATGGACCGCTGCACGGCGTTTCAAATTACGCCAGCGTCATTCCGTTTTTTCTTTTCCCGCCAGATAGGCATCCAAAAGCCCGGTAAAGGTCTTTTTCTTGGGCTGGCTGATCTTAAGCTCCGTACCGTCTGAGAGGCGCAGGGTATACCCATGCACTTCCCGGACATGCTGCAGATTCACCAGATAGCAGCTGTTGCAGCGGGCAAAGCCTTTGCCGGCAAGCTGCTTTTCCAGGGCACCCATGGCCCCGTACTGCTCATAGTCCCCTTCCACCGTATGGTATGTCAGCTGGTGGTTGGTGACTTCAATGTACGTGATGTCATCCAGTTCGATTCTGGACATGCCCGCCTTGGTGGAAACGGTGAGGCTCCTGTCCCCCGTGGTATCCAGCCTCTTCAGGGCCCGGGTCAGCTTCAGGGCAAAGTCATAATAGTTGACGGGTTTCACAATGTAATCCAGGGCGGACACACCGTAGCCCGCTATGGCGTACTGGGTAAGACTGGTGACAAACACCAGCAGGACCTTTTCATCCAGCGCCCGCAGACGGCGGGCGGCTTCCATGCCGTTCATCTCCGGCATCTGAATGTCCATATAGACAAGGTCATAGTCTGCCCTGTAGCGGTCCAGAAACAGAATTGCGTTGGGAAAGACGCGCACATGGAACTGTGTGCCGTTTTCCTGGGTGAACCGGGCAAGGTAATTCTGAAGAATCTCCGCCTCCCTGGCTTCATCCTCCACAATTGCAACCCGTACTGCCATCCCCCTCACCTCTGCTTTCTACTTGGTCTGACCTTAGCAGAGATAAAAGAACACCTGCAAGGCTTCAATCGTAAATTAAGATTTTTCCGGCGCAGATTCAGGTATGGGAATGACGGCCCGCAGGGTGTACATGCCGCCTCTGGCCTCGGTAATCAGCTCCCCGCCGTACTGCCGGACAATGTAGCGCATGCTCATGGTCCCAAACCCGTGATGCACCTTGTCTGCCTTGGTGGTTTCCCCTGCAGAAGGGACCTGTCCCTCGTAATAGTTGACCACCTCCACAGCCACGTTTCCCTCTTCCCTGGCCACTGTCAGCCCCACCACACGCTTTTCCGGATCCCCGATCCTTCTCACCGCCTCCATGGCATTGGAAATGGCGTTGTTGAACAGGGCATAGATGTGCCGGGTGCGCATAAAGGAGAGGGCTTCCCCGTCCGCAAGGCAGGTCAGGGTGATGCCCTCCTGCCGGCAGGCCATCTGGTGAATGAAGAGCACCACGTCCAGTGCCTCGCAGCCGGTGCGGATGTTTCTTTCATATATATCCATGGCTTCCTGCATCTCGCTGATTTCCCTGTCGGTCAGGCGCCCGGAGAAATCCGCCAGCTGATGCTTCAGGTCATGGCAGCGCATGTTGATGATGTCAATGCTTTCCTTGATCTGCTGGTACTGTTTTCTTTCTTCCGAGAGGATCCGCTCCATCATGGCCATATCCTCCCCTGCCCGGCTGCGGAACTCAAGACCGGCATACTGCAGGAGAATGAAGACAGCCACCGTCATGGTAAAAATCCTGGAACAGATGAACAGGGCCAGGCTCTCGTCCCGGTAATGGCTGGTCACCGCCCCCAGAACACTTAAGAGCAGCACGGAACCGGCAGACAGAATCAGGGCCTGCAGCCGGCTCTGCTGCCCCAGAGGCTCCCGGCTTATATGACGGCGCAGAACAAACCAGATCACCCAGTACATCAGAAGATGCATTCCCAGGTAAATCATCCAGTTCAGATCTGTGTAGGCTTCGTCAAACAGGGGAAGGATGTTCAGCGTGGTATGGGGATCATATCCCAGGATCACCTGAAGTACCGGATAGATGGTGCCCACGATTTCCTTCACCGCTATGGAGGAACCCCAGGATTTCAGGATCAGGGTGATATCCTCCTCAAAACAGAGCATCATCAGGGGCAGGGTAAAGGCATACTGAAGCATGGTGACAATGATCCGCATGAAAAGGCTGTCCATGATGGTGCGCAGATACACCGCCACTGCGAGGATGACATCACCTGCGGTAAGCCCCAGCAGGAGCCGCAGAAGGAACCTGTCCTTCCTGCGGAGGGAAAGGCAGAAAAACAGGGCCGCCATAATAAACTGCAGCTCATTGGCAAATATGACATAAAACTGATAGGCGTAATCCCCAAGCATACTGCTGACCCATGCGTTCAACTTTCATCCCTCCCCTGTAAAGTCACAAGTACAGCAAAGCCTGGCATCCTCTTTTCCGACTGAACAGGACTGCTGCAGAAGACATTTTTCATAATTTTCCGGGCACGAGTATATTAATGTAGATACAGGCAGCGGTCAAGAGAACATGTCTGTTTCTTTTTGTATGCCGCCGCAGGAAGCAGCCTGTATGTTACGCTGTCAATCCCGTAAAATGCGCCGGATCCGTTGCTCCGTGCATTTCAGGTCCGTAGTCTTTCTCCCATGCGACAGATTGTCGTTTCCATACACCCACGGAAAAATGGAGGAAGGTCCCATGAGAAAAACACTGGTTCTGTTTCTGTCCGTCATCCTGCTTTTGTCAGCATTTTCCGCTGTCCCTGTTTTCTCCGCCTGTGCTGAAGATGCGTTTGAAGAGTACTGCATTGAAAGCAATGGCATGCGCATCTACGGCCGCCTGTATATCCCGGAAGGTGCGGAAGGTCCCTGCCCTGCGGTGATTCTCAGCCACGGATTCGGCGGCACCTGGGAGGATTCCAGCCTGTATATCCCCCGCTTTCTTGCCTGCGGCGTAAGCTGCTATGTTTTCGATTTCCCCGGCGGCGCGGCCAAAAACCAGAGCGACGGATCCTTTACGGACATGTCGGTCATGACGGAAAAAGAACACCTCCTGAACATCATTGACAATATAAGCGCCCATCCCATGGTAAGCAGCCTGATGCTGGCAGGGTTCAGCCAGGGCGGCGTGGTGACCGGTCTGGCCGCTGCGGAACGGGCAGACAAAATCCTCGGGGAGATTCTGTTTTACCCTGCGCTGTGCATCAGCGACATGGGGCACGAAGCCTACGGCAGCGTGGAAAACATTCCGGAGGATCCCAAAGCCTTCTGGCAGACTGTGGGCAGGCGGTATTACGCGGATGTCTGGGACATGGACCTGACAGCATCTGTAACTGCCTATGAAGACCAGGTGCTTATGTTCCACGGCACCAATGATCCCGCCGTCCATCATTCCTATTCGGTCCGGGCCTGTGAACTGTTTAAGCATTCCAATCTGATCCTCTTAAGCCGCGGCACCCACGGTTTCAGTGAGAAGACCGTCAACCGGATCTTCCCCAATATCATAACCTTTATGGAACAGATCGGACTGATCTGACAGCGCAGAGAGCAAATGAAAGCCGCTGTTTTGTCCATTCCGGGCCCTGCAGTTCCGGAGAGGGCAGGTTCCGGATTTCGTATGCTTTGCTGCCCCGGTTCTTAATCTGCGCATGAATAAACTGAATCTGCGCCAAATCTGTTGTCTCCCTCTTCCGGCATGACTATGATGCAGCCACCGGACAGCCAAGAGGCTGCCCCAAAGAAAAAAGGAGGATCATTCCATGAAAAAGCTTATGGCTCTTGTGCTCGCTCTGACCCTGTGCGCATCCCTGGTACTCACCGCCTCTGCGGAGAGTGTCTATACCAAGAAGTACACCCTGGAAGAGATCACCCAGAATACGTTCCACAATGGCTTTGTCACCGCTCTGGGCGGCGTGGAAGTCAACACCCTGACCCTCAACGATGACGGCTCCTATGTGTATGTGAAGGAAATCCATCAGGAAGATGAAAACGGCAACGTCCTGGAAGCCACTGAAGAAGCTCCCGTGATGCTGCTCACCTACACCTTCACCGGCACCTACACCCAGGACGGCGACACCGTGGTTCTGGCTTTCCCCGCCAACGTGAAGTTCTCTGAGAACTGGGGCAACCTGTCTTCCATGGGCTATTTCCTCAACAGTGAGGGTGAAGGCACCTTCGCCGATGACGAAATCGCCGGCGACATCGTGCAGTGCAAGGAAGAAGAGAGCCATGTGCCCTTCGACATCTTCCCCGGTCCCTTCATGAACGACTCCCTGGCCACCTCCGATGCTGCCTTCGACGCTGCCGAGTGCACCGTGACCGTGACCCTGAACGGCGAAAGCTTCGACTATGTGATCGTGAATTCTGACGACGACTGATTCCCCCGCGTCCATACGGGGCATCCGCGCGGAGAGGAAATGCCCTCTCCGCGCTGTTTCTTGTTTTA
>CAMOVR010000122.1 GCA_946627565.1 uncultured Clostridia bacterium | reverse complement strand
TTCCACCAGATGCGTTTTTCATGATTCATGGTAATAAATCCCCTCCTGAATCAATCGTAATGAATCCATACCAGACCGAAGCAGGAAAGCGAAGGAATGGTAAATTGCACATCCAATCCGTATGGGTGAACCGATGCAATGTGCTTCAACTGTATCGGATTTCCTCTGTTTATATCTGGTGAAGCATACCAGACTGTTACAGCTGGTCTGCCAATCAACACATGTAGATTGATATTTTCCTGGGCTTCCGGCTTGCTTTTTCCAGTATTCCAGTGGTCGTCCTGTATCCCGCAGAGATTGATTATCCCGATTATCCGTCGGTTTTCGTTCTCCCGAATGGTTATCCATATTTTATCAGGTTCTCCATCCGGTGAACAGGGCTGATCTGTCCGGTATTCTATATTATCACCGCCAAAATGGGTGTATGTTACATCTTCCAGTGATCGGTCATACAGCAAATCCCCATATCGTACAAAGAAATCCTCATAAGAGCGGATTTGACGTACTTGTTCAGGAGACAGGACTGAATAGTCTGCATAGTATCCCTGTGTAACGACTGCGTTTTTCTCTCCGATGAATAATTGTGTGGCGCCGAGCATCGCTATTGCGGATGACAGCACGAGTTGACTGTATAAAGCCCGTTCCGGTATGTCTGTACGGAAGGCAGCAGGATAAGCTGCCAGCACAACCGGATGATTTCCTGCTTTCTGAACGGCGGTACGCAGGTGATGATACCGGTCCATCGGGGGCCAGAGTTCCATGTAGACTGCATCCTGCGGACAGTCCCTGGTTGCTTCCACAGGCCAGGTGCCGACATTGTTGAAGATCAGATGAGGCTGGATGCTATGCTCAATGAATGAGGCATGGGTATCGCGTATGAGGGATGGGAGGCCGGTTTTCAGATCCCTTTTTTCTCCGTTTTGTGTATAGGCTGTTTTAGGCTCCCCGTAGGTATCCATATGGATGCCGTCAAAGCCGACTAACTGAACAGCGTTACGGTATTGCTGCATAAGATGTTCCCGCCATGGGCTGTCGATATCCATATAATAGAATGTATCAATGAAGACCAAAGGCTGATGATCCGTATTGTATAGGCCCCATGCCGGGTGAGAATCCCGAAACTTTTTACACGCCGCATAAACTGCACCGTATGCCATAGCAAGCATTCCATGACGGTGGCAGGCTTCAATCCGTTCCTTGATTACGGGAAGGGAATTATGCTTGCCCATCATGTCCTCATATTCATCCTGCGGTGCCACAAGGCTGTCATGCTTCCAGCTCCAGTCGTAAAACTGTACATGGGTAATGTGGTATTTTGCCAGCAACCTGACAGCTTCTGAATCCATATCCTGGAAATCACAAAGGAATCCGTACCTTACAGTATCACCGCCAACATTTACAGCTGTGACAAGTGAATCAATAAGCGAATCATTATCGTATATTTCAATTTCTATACCGTAACTGCCTTCTTCAAGCGAGGGAAGGATTAGCTGCTGTTCAGGACCAGTAACCGCTAAAGAACCCGTCTGTATTTCCTTTTCAAGATGAAATATGTGCCATTTCACCCGGTCTGCTATGAATTGGATCTGCAGCATCAATACAATAGGCTTATCAGGCAGGTATTTGCCCTGGCAGGGAAAAAAATCATTCATCCTTTCACTGCTCCTTCTGTCAGACCTTCAATAAACTGACGCTGGAATATGAGGAAGATTATGATTACCGGGATGATTGCAATTACTGCTGTAGAAGCCATCAGATGCCATTTGGCTCCGCCGAATTGCTGAAAAAATACGCTGAGGGCCTGAGGAATGTTTTGCTTATCCCGGCTTTGCAGGAAGAAAACTGCCTGTGCATAGTTGTTCCATACACCGAAACCGTTCAGGATGACAAAACTGGCCGTGGCAGGCTTGAGAATCGGAAAGATGATACGCCAGAAGGCGTGAAATCCGGTACAACCGTCAACTTCCGCTGCTTCATCCAGTTCCCTGGGAAGTGCTCTGATGAAAGTGGTATAGATGAATACCGCTGATGGCATGGCGAGCGCGGAGCAGACAAGGATCATTCCCCACAGGGTGTTCACTGCTTTAATCCGCCTCATCAAGGTATACAGCGGGACTGTGTTGATAATGCCGGGTATCATCATGCAGCCGATCAATATGGAAAAGACGATTTTATTGTAGGCTGTATTGTGGCGGGCGATGGCATAACCGGCCATCCCGCCCAGAACAATGGTCAGGCCAAGGGTACCGAATGTGATAATACCTGAATTGATCATGGCCAAACCGATCCGGCTTTTCTCCCAGGCGGTTATGTAGTTGTTCCAGTCAAAAGATGGAATGAAAATATTGCCCTCATAGTATATCCTTGAAGGAGAATTGAGGGAAAGGACGAGCAGTATATAGAACGGGATGATGCACATCAGGCAGATCAGTATGACAGTCATCACCCGGAATGTCCGAAAAGTCGTATTTTCCTGTCTCATCATGCATCACTCTTTTCTTTGGTCAGATACAGTGAAATAAGAACAGGGATCAGGATGATAAAGAACAGAATCATTGCTACTGCCGTGGAGTAGCCGGTCCGGCTGCCATAGCACATTCTCATGATATAGATGCTCAGGCTTTCCGTAGCATAACCCGGGCCGCCCTCTGTGAGTGACATAATCACGTCGAATACGGAAAGTGAGCCGATAATATTGGTAACAACGTTGATGCGGATTGCGGGCATCAGGAGCGGAAGCGTGACTCTTGTGAATCGCTGCCAGGAACCGGCTCCGTCCACTATCGCTGCTTCCAGGATATCCGTGGATATGTTTTTCAGTCCGGCCAGATAGATAATCATTGTCATTCCGGCATACTGCCAGACGTTTACAAAGACCAGAACCGTCATGGTTGTGGGATAGTCATTCATCCATTTGCCCAGGAAGAAAGTTGTTCCCAGCTGCTCGGCAGCATGGTACAAAAAACCGCGGCCGGGTTGCAGCAGGAAATACCAGATATAGCCCATAATCAGTGGGCTGATGATCGCAGGCAGATAGATAATGACACGGGCAGCACTCCTTCCATGGAAAGGGCGTTCCATGAGCAGGGCATACCCCAGACCGACCAGGTTCAGGAATACTGCGCTGCCGGCAGCAAAAATCAAGGTGGTGCGGATATCGCCAATGGCGCGTTTGTCCTGAAAAAAACGCTCGAAGTTGCTTAGCCCAACAAAATTTGCAGTTCCCATGCCATCCCAGTCTGTCAGGCTCATTCCGATACCTTTGAGCAGGGGATAGACAAAGAAAATGCTGTATAGCAGAATAGCTGGAAAGGACATGAACTGTGTCCAGTTAACTTTCCTGATTTTCATATCCATCCCTCCTCCTGCCGTGCTCTGTCAGCGGAATTGGAAAGGGCGTCTGCATGAGACGCCCTTTCCGTCGGAATTACCGATTAATTAAAATCCTTCGTTCCAGGCCTTTTCATAAGCCTCGGCAAAACCCTTTGCATCATAGGTTCCAGCCAGCAGATCCTGTACCATACGTCCTGCGTCATCACCGCTGAAACCTGCGGGTTTCTCGTTGGTGAATCCGATATTTACAGCACTGTTGAGCACATTGCTGACTTCCTTCGCGAAACCTTCGGGAGCCCATGCAGCTTCAACGTCTTTGAATGCACTGGGGGAACCGAGGGATTCGCTGTACTTCTTCTGGTTCTCCGCACTGAACAGGAAGGTCAGGAATGCCTTGGCGGCATCGACGTTTTCAGTGGTGGCGGAGATGGAGTAGCCGCTGTCTTCAGCACACAGCACAACAGGCTGGCTGTCGGGCATATAAGCAGGATATGGAGCAAAACCGAGCTTATCCGCCATTTCAGGATTGGCTTCCAAAATGCCGGAGAGAGCCCACATGCCGTTGGAGAACATAGCAGCTTTGCCGGTAACGAAGGCTTCGGTGCAGTTGTCGCCAGTGGCGGTCAGCACGTCTTCATTGATGAGGCCTTTTGCCTGCAGGTCCAGCATGTTCTGGGCGAATACGGCCATGCAGCCATCCGCAGCACCAAGATTCAGCTTATCGCTTTCATTGTTCAGCATTGCAGTTTTGCAGCCAAGCGCACCGAGGGTCTGCTTCAGATAACCGTGGGGGATGAACTCAATCAGATGGCCGAGATGCCATGCTTCTTTTCCGAAGATGAACCACGGAACCACATCGGGTTTCTTCTCCTTGATGACTTCCAGATTCTTTACGAACTCATCCCAGGTCGTGGCGGGGGTCAGGCCAAGTTCGGCAAAGATTTCTTTGTTGTAGAAGAAACCAGCCATTGTCATGTTTGTGCAGATACGGTACTGTTTGCCTGTTTTCAGGTCAGTGCAGCTGTCCCGCATGGAAGGAATAAGACGATCCCACCATTCGTTCACGTCGCTGATGTCCATGTATTTGCCCTGATCTACAAATTCCTGTTCATAGGTGGTCATGACGTCAGGCACTTCGTCGCTGGCAAATTTAACCTTGATAATGTTGCTGGCATCGTTCTGGTATTCCTGTTCCACAACGATTCCCGGATTCTGGGCATTGAATTCATCGATAATCCCATTGAGAAGATCAATCGTTTCAATTTTGCCTGTAAAGAAATTCACCTTGGTTTCTGCAAAGGCGGAGACTGCTGTCAGCGCCAGGGCCATTACGACCAGCAATGCAAATAACCGTTTCATTTTCAGATCCTCCTTTTTAAATTTTCCGGCTCTTTTTTCCTTCTGAGCCATTCTCTGATCTTATTGTATGTTCGCCTGCCTGATTATGAAATACCGTGATTTTTAGATTTGAGTGCGTCTTTTTTAGGTTTGTTTCGCCTGCATTGCAATCTGCTTTTTCATACGATATCATATCAGCAGGTGGTGATTGCGCCGATGAAATGGAGTATAAAACATAAACTTCTGCTGATGATTTCAGCATTGATTCTTATATCGGTATCCATTGTTACTATTCTGACTTATACCCATTACAGGGCGGATCTGATTGCGCAGAGTACCCAGAACACCCAGCAGCTGCTGGAACAGTTGAGTATCAACCTTGATACCTATATGGATGAAGTCTTCCGCCTGTGCTTGTCTCCATATTATAACAGACAAGTGATGGATGCGATTGAAAGCACTCCGGTAACATCTGCACAGAAACTTGAAAAACAGAGAACCATTGAGGATTATCTTTCAGAAGTCCTGATGCTTCCGAGAAGCGACATCTTAAGGGCACATATTTTTTGCGGTGAAATCTATTCCAGCAGTAAGACGAAGTCAACTCCAGACCTGTCGAATTATCAGGATGCCCAGTGGTACAAGGATACATACAGCAGCAATCAGGCGGTATTCCTGCCTGCACGTACAGAACAGTCCGGGCGAAGTACGATAGAAGTATTCAGCGTGGCTAAACGGCTTAACAGTATGCATAACAGCACTAAAGCCATCGGGGTTATCCGTGTGGATGCCAATTATCAGGGTATCAAGGCTGTATGTGACAGGATGGAACTGTCTTCAGGCTCTGCGCTGCTGATCCGGGATGAAAATGGTAATATTATTTACAGAAATGATATGACAGGATTAAACGATCTGACCGATAAAATCAATGATTCGGCTGAATACAAATCCGGTCTGGCAAGCTTTTATATCAAGGCAAACCGTCAGGATTACCTGGTGAATGTGAAGAATCTATCATCGACAAAATGGCGGATTATTGATGTTCATTCCATGAATTCATTGACTGCCGCTGCCAAAGAAGCGCGTGACAGGGCTCTTCTGTTTGCACTGCTTTGTGCATTCTTTGGCGTTCTGATTTCCATCGGCCTGGTCCGCCTGTTTCTGAAGCCGATCTTCCAGATGACGCGATTTATGCAGACAGCACAGTCCGGAGACTTGTCTGTTCGTGCGGATGTGGTTGGACATGATGAGTTTTCTTATTTGGCATCCTCATTTAATAAGATGCTGGAAGATATCCAGCTTCAGAACGAAAATAACAATTTCCTTACCAGGCAGGTCTACGAAGCTCGTTACCTGGAAAAGGAAGCGCAGTATACTGCGCTGAGTAACCAGATACAGCCCCATTTCCTGTTCAATGCGCTGAATACAATCCAGCTGCTGATTAAAACCGGGAGGGATGAGGAAGCGATCCAAAGCATATCTATGCTTGCGGCTTTGCTGCGCGGAATGGTTAACGCGGATAGGGATATCAGCCTTCAGGCAGAACTGAAAATTGTGGAATGCTACCTATCCTTACAGCAGAAACGGTTCAGGGGCCTGAGCTATTCGCTTCCGGATGTTTCCCATATGGAAACATATTTACTTCCAGCCCTGACGATTCAGCCTATTGTGGAGAATGCGCTTGTCCATGGCTGTGAACCGAAACGTGGTGATACGCATATAGTGATTTCGCTTACTGAGAATGACAAAGAACTCCTGATTACGGTCCAGGATAACGGGATCGGTATGGAAGACGAGCAGGAGAAGAAATTGCAGGATGCGTTGAGACAGCATTCAACAAATCCGGAGCAGACTGAGGGCGGTGTGGGCCTGGTCAATATTGCCCGGCGGATCAAGCTGAAATTCGGAATGGCATATGGCTTGTCTTTTGAAACGAGGCAGGGAGAAGGCACGAGCGTCACGCTGCATTTGCCGTTGCAGGGAGGAAATCATGTATAAAGCGCTGATTGTTGAAGATGAAGACCTTATGCGGGAGTATCTGGCTGATAATCTGTCATCATTCTGTGCAGAATGGAGTGCGTCTGACACAGCCTGTGACGGACAGGAGGCAATAGAAAAGCTGGAACAGTCTCGTTTTGATGGGATTATCACAGATATCAGGATGCCGGTCATGGACGGCCTTGCCATGTCTAAAGCAATCCGGGAAAAAGATCCGCAGATACCGATCCTGATTCTGACAGGTTATAATGAGTTTGATTATGCCAGAGCAGCAGTACGACTGAATATTTATGATTATCTGTTGAAACCAATTGATGAACAGGAATTGTCGGCAGCCCTTTCTGCGATGGCAATTCAAGCTGGGCAGAAGAAACAAACTGGCGGTTTGAAAGAAGAGTCGGATTCTTCAGAGAACAATTCGGGCGGATTGGCCCAGAGGGCTCTTTTCTATATCCAGACGCATTTTTCTGAGCCGATCAGCCTTACTTCTGTAGCAGATGAGATAGGCGTAGCCCCCGCATACCTGAGTACTGTGTTTCATCGTGAAATCGGAGCTGGCTATTCACGTACGCTCCTCAGAATCCGAATGGAAGAAGCATCACGGCAATTAACACATACATCGCTTCAGGTCCAGCAGATAGCTTTAAATGTGGGCTTCGTTTCAGCAAAGCATTTTACTCATGTTTTTCGGGAATATTATCATATGTCTCCCGTGGAGTATCGTCAAAACATGAAAGAGTAATTTTACACGGTTAGTCCGCTCTTTCCAGGAGCATGACGCAGCTGCCGAAATCGCCGGGGATGTGGGCGCTGAACCCGAGGTACATCAGTGAAGCGCCGGAATACAGTTTTCCCGTCTCATCCCTGTAGGCGGCCGCGGGATCCAGCCCGGTCATCTTTACCCGTACCGGCGGCGTATTCGGCTCCGACAGGATCCGGTAAACGCAGATCAGCGCCTGCTTCCCGTCCTCACGGACGAACTGCCAGGCGGCGTATCTGTTGCCGAAGGGAGGCAGGAGCCGCCAGAAAGTCCCCTGCTGGACCAGGCTGCGAAGTTCCTTTGCCCGCGCGATGATTGCCCGGGCCTGCTCCTTTTCCTCTTCAGAGAGGGAGGTTACATCCAGCTCAAAGCCGAAACCGCCGCCGCACAGGGCCACATCGCCGCGCATCTGCATGGTGGTGGTCCGCCGGCACTGGTGATTCGGGACCGCGCTGACATGGGCGCCCATGGCGCTGGCGGGATACACGATGGACGTTCCGTACTGGATTCCCAGGCGGGAAATAGCGTCCGTATTGTCGCTGGTCCAGGCCTGGGGCATGTAATACAGCAGGCCGGGATCAAAACGGCCGCCGCCTCCGGAGCAGGATTCAAACAGCACCTGGGGGAAACTCCGGGTGACATTTTCCATGATCTCATACAGGCCCAGCATATAGCGGTGCTGCGTTTCCATCCGCCGCTCCGGCGGCAGGGCAGGGGAGAAGTATTCGGTCATGTTCCGGTTCATGTCCCATTTCAGGTAATCCGCCCGGCTTTCCCTAAGCACGGAGCATACTGCTTCCGTGACGTAATCCCGCACTTCCTTCCGGGAGAGGTCCAGGATCAGCTGATTCCTTTCCTCCGTCCGGGCGCGCCCGGGCACGTGCAGGCACCAGTCCGGATGGGCCCGGGAGAGATCGCTGTCCGGGGAGATCATTTCAGGCTCCATCCAGATTCCGAACAGCATATCCAGTCCGTGAATCCTTTCGGACAACCCCGACAGGCCCCGGGGAAGCTTTTCGGGGTTTGCGGTCCAGTCCCCCAGGGAACAGTTGTCGCTGTTGCGTTTGCCGAACCAGCCGTCGTCCATCACGAAAAGCTCTATACCAAGCTCTTTCCCGTCCCGGGCGATCCTGAACAGTTTTTCCTCATCAAAATCGAAATAGGTGCCTTCCCAGTTGTTGATCAGGACGGGCCGCGGGCGGTCCCGCCAGAATCCCCTGGCCAGGCGGGTCCTGTACAGTTTGTGATAAATCTGCGACATACCGTTCAGGCCGCGGGAGGAATAGACAAGCACCGCTTCCGGCGTCTGGAAGGACTCACCCGGCTGCAGCAGCCAGCTGAACACCTGCGGATTCATGCCGGCATAAAGGCGGGAATTTCCGGCGTTGTCCGTGGAAGCGCCCGCGAGGAAGCTTCCGCTGTAGACGAGGCTGACGCCCCATACGTCGCCGCTGTTCTCGCCGGTCTGTTTTCCGCACAGCGCCAGGAACGGGTTTTCTTCATGCCCTGAAGCGCCGCGCTGGCTGCCGATCTCATATTTTCCCTGGCCCAGCGGCGTGCGGACCGGCGTCCGCTCCCTGGCCCAGGATCCCTTCAGGTGCAGGACGTCATAATCGGATCCCCAGAAGGGGACGGAAGCCGCCATGGCGCCGCGGAGCGAAACAGGATCCTTTCCGGCGTTGACGACCTTCATGCTGCGGGTGACTGCCCCGCTCTCCCCGAATACCGCATACTGCAGCGTAACGGCCAGGCCGGTCAGCGGGTCCGCCAGGTCAATCTCCAGGGAGCAGGCTTCGCCGTCTTCCTCCGTATAGACGGCAGGAAGGCCCGGCAGGCCCTTTTTCCCGGGGAGGATCCGGTGCCCCGTAACCCGCAGGTCCACGACATGGTCGCCCTGCGCGTTGAGAACGTCCACAGCAGGCGTCCCGTACCAGCCCTGTCCCAGGGTCGGCAGTTCCGACGGGAGCCAGTAGACCGGCGGGTCAAATGAAGCAAATCCCGGATAATCCGACAGCTCCGGCTGAACCGCGCAATCGGGCACGCGTTTTCCCCAGTAAAGATTCATCAGTTTTCCGTCTCCGGTAACGTGCAGCACATAGCTGACGTCTCCGCCGGAAAGGGTGAACACCTGGTTTCTGTAAACTACTGGCATAGTAACGCCTCCTTCAGCCTTTGATGCCGGTCAGGGCGATTCCTTCCACAAACTGGCGCTGGAAAATCAGGTAAACAAAGACGACCGGCATAACGGAAATCGTCGCGGCGGCGAAAATCCCGCCGTTGTCATTATAGTACTGGCCGTTGAACAGGGAAAGGCCGACCGGCAGCGTGTACCTGTCCATGCTCTGCATCATCAGGAACGGCCACAGGTAGTCGTCCCATACCCAGAGGAACTGGAAGATACCCAGGGCGGACATTGCCGGGATCACGTCCGGCAGCACAATCCGGTGGAATATCGTAAATTCGCCGGCGCTGTCGATCCGGGCGGCCTCGATCAGCTCGTCCGGAACCGCGGCCATATACTGCCGCATCATAAAGATTCCGAACGTGGAGAACAGGGACGGGACGATCAGCGAGGTATATTCCCCGACCCAGCCGAGCCAGCCCATGAGCTGGTACTGCGGAACAATTGTGACCGGCCAGGGGATCATCATGGTCGCCAGTACGAACAGGAACAGCGCTTCCTTGCCCCTGAAACGGAGCTTGGCAAAAACATATCCGAAAAAAGCGCTGGAGTAAAGAATAATGGACGTTTTCAGAACGGTCAGCCAGACGCTGTTGAAGAAGAAGCGGCCGAAGCGGTTTTCCTCAAACACCTTCCGGTAATTCTCCCAGGTGAACGCCTCGGGGATAAAGGTCGGAGGATTCCGGATAATCTCCGAGTTGTTCTTGAAGGAACTGAGGATCATAAACACGAAGGGATAGAGCATTGCGCACGCCCCGGCGCACAGCAGCAGCAGTTTCAGGACGTCGGAGAACGTAATCTTTCCCCTGGATTCAGGCATGTGTTCCCGCCTCCTTCGTACGCGTGATCCGCAGCTGGAGCACGGAAAACACGAGGATTACGGCGAACAGCACGAACGCGATGGCGGAAGCGCGGCCGAACTTGTTGCTGCCGAACGCCTCCTGGTAGAGGTAGTACACCATCGTATAGCTCGCCTTGCCGGGGCCGCCCTTTGTCATCAGGTCGATCTGCGTGAAAGTCTGGCAGTAGGTTACAAAGGAAGTCAGGAGGATGAACTCCGTCGTCGTTTTCAGCAGCGGGAAAGTGATATACCGGAAGGCCTGCCAGCGGGTGCATCCGTCCATTTCCGCGGCTTCATACAGCGTCCCGGGAATGCCGGTCATTCCGGCCATATACATGACCATGGCGTAACCCGTTTCCTTCCAGACCGTCATGGCCATCACGCACCACAGCGCCTGGGAAGAATCGATCAGGAAACGCTGCGGGGCGATTCCCGCAAGGCTGAGGTAGTAGTTCAGCGGGCCGCTGGAGGGTTCGTACATCCATTTCCAGACCATGGAGACGGCTACGGTGGATGTGATCACCGGAATAAAATAGATCGTCCGGAACAGCACCCTGCCGCGGCGCATCGAATAAATCAGGGCCGCGAACAGGAGCCCCAGCAGCGTCCTGCCAAGGGTGACCACTACAGTGAATACCAGGGTATTCCGCATGGCCAGGCCGAGCGTGGACTGCTCGAAAATCTTCCGGTAGTTTTCCAGACCGATATATGAGAATATACGCTTGGTCGGCATCCAGTTGAAAAAGCTTCCGGTCAGGGCGTATCCGATGGGGAAAATGAAAAAGACAGCATAAAACACAACCAAAGCCGTGACCGCGATCCCGATCATGACCCGCTGGCTTTGGGAGATCCTTCCGCTGTTTTTTTTCGCTGCAGGCTGACGCCGCATGCAAATTCCCCCTGAACCGGGAAAAGCCGCGCCGGAAACAACCGGCGCGGCCTGGTCCGGTGATTTATTCGAAGCTCAGCTCATCCGCGTGCGGATATCTGCTTTCTTCGGAGACGAATTCGGTGGATTCCATGGAGTCGATGATTTCCTCCTTGCAGGCTTTCATCGCTTCATCGATATCCATGCCGTTCAGCATGACTTCATCATAGAAATACTTTTTAAGGTTGGTATGGTAGGAATCCGGGTAGTTGCCGGGGTAGATCAGCCGGTCCATGAAACGCGCGGTTGTGCCGAGAACCTCATCGGCCTGCACGTCCGGATTTTCAATCAGGCACTTCTTGGTGGGCGTTCCGTACTGCTTAAGCGCGAAGTCCAGCACAAAGTTGTCGTTCGAAAGCAGGTAGCACAGGAAGTCGTTGATCAC
>CAMOVR010000121.1 GCA_946627565.1 uncultured Clostridia bacterium | reverse complement strand
CTGGGTTGCAATGAATTGCCAGGTTTTGCTGACGGTAGTTGTTTAGATACTTACATCTCATCTGTCCCTTTTTCACGCTCTCAGAATACCGGCTTTCTTTTGTCCTTGTCAAAGACATAGCGGCGGAAAGTCATGGTGTAATCTGCATGGGATTCCAGTTTCATCTCCCTCTGGGCTTTGAAACCAAAGGATTCGAACATGAAACGTGCCCGCAGATTATCCTGCAGAAGCCATGTATGAACACGGTTCATCCCAAGAGACTGCAGGTTCTTCAAAGCCCACTGTGTCAGTTCCTGCTTCTGCTCTCTGGTCACATTGCTTTGTGCACCACTTTCCAGAATCAGTCCCCATCCATCCAGTTCTCTGTCAGGCGCACATACAACATAGCCTTCGAACTGATTGGAGGATTCCAGAATGCCGATATGGCAGTCCTTGTTGTTCAGCCAGGCACTGACCTGTCTGCTGGCTGACTCTGCATTGATTCTGTTCAGGTAGCTGTCCGGAAGATAGCCCTCGAACAGGGAATGCATATAGTTCAGCCTGAGAGCTGCCAGTTTACCGGCATCTTCTTCGGTTGCCGAGCGTATACTGAAACGTTCGTCCATCGTATTAAACCAGCCTTATTCCCGCCGCCATCTGTTCCTGGTTATATTTGTCCAGAAGACGGTGTATTCTGTCATAGGGATTGAGCAGCCCGCTCAGAGAGCGGTCATGATTCAGGGTGGCAATGATGTAGGCGATGTACTTGCTCATGTCCGCCTCAATAAACCAGGGGGTCTCCTTGAGTTCGGGGCGGCGGTATGTCAGGTTCGTGGAAATGACACGGTCAATGACGCCTTCACGGTATGCCTGATTATACTCTTCAATACCGTTGGTAAAAAGAGCAAAGGTAGCTGCCGCGAAAATCCGCCGGGCGTGCCTGGCTTTGAGTTCACGGGCCAGTTCGATGACGGATTCACCGGAGGAGATGATGTCATCTGCCACGAAAACATCCTTGCCTTCCACACTGTCTCCGATGTACTCGTGGGCGATAATGGGATTGCGTCCGTTGACAATGCGCGTGTAGTCACGCCGCTTGTAGAACATGCCCATATTAAGCCCCAGAACGGAGGCATAGAAGATGTTGCGGTCGATGGCACCCTCATCAGGGGATACGATCATCAGGTGGTCTTTGTCAATCTGCAGGGTTTTGTCTTTCTTCAGCAGGGCTTTGAAAACCTGATAGCTGGGCATAATGCTTTCAAACCCGCCGGTGGGAATGGCGTTCTGGACACGGGGGTCATGGGCATCAAATGTGATGATGTTGCTTACCCCCATGCGCACAAGGTCCTGCAGCATCATGGCGCAGTCCAGGCTTTCACGGCTGGTACGTCTGTGCTGCCTGCCTTCATAGAGCATGGGCATGATGACATTGATGCGTTTGGCCTTTCCGTTCATGGCTGCAATGATACGTTTGAGATCAGCAAAATGTTCGTCAGGGCCCATGGGTACTTCCTGGCCGTACATGGAATATGTACAGTTGTAAGCACCCACATCACAGAGAATGTAAATGTCGTAACCGCGGATGGTTTCCCGGATCATGCCCTTGCCTTCGCCGTTGCCAAAACGCGGGCAGATGGTTTTTACAAGAAAGTCTTCGCGCTGTGCACCGGGTGTGGTGGTCATATCACCCGGGAGGGAAGTGTCCGTATGGTCGCGCCAGTGGATCAGCCAGCGGTCAATCTTGTCGCCAAGGTCTTCTGTTCCGCGCATGGCGATAAGACCAAGTGGGCCGACGGGGTAGGTCAGAAAAGAGTCCTGGTTCCAAGTGCTGACAAAATCGCTCATTTCAACTACCTCTCTCATCTAGGGGGGAAATTGGGAGACAGATGGATTATAGCGTATCGGATAGACAATTGGTAGTACTTTTTTCAGGCAGAAAACCAAATAATTTTCCCTGGGGCAATATGGGAAAATCCCTGCCAGAACTGACAGGTTATTCTGCGCAGTCATCGTCTTTTCCCATTCTTTTTTCTGCCAGGCTCTGACAGCCGGCAGCAGGCGGCTCAGGGGAACAAAAAAAGAGTACAGTCAGTTTGACTGTACTCGGATTACGTGCCGGGGTTATAGGTTCCCGGATATCCGTCCTGAGCGCCAAGGCGTCCATACACATAAAAACGGACAATCTCCTCGAGTATTTCGTCCCTTTCCAGACGGCAGATCATACTGCGGGCTCCATTATGGCTGGTAATATATGTAGGATCGCCGGAGATGAGAAAACCAACCAGCTGTGTGATCGGATCATATCCTTTGGCCTGCAGTGCATCATATACATATCTCAGAATATCCTGAGCCTGGTTTCCGGAATCCTGAATGGGCGGAAGCTTCGTGGTGTTGAATGTATCCTGCATGGGCTCTTTCCCTCCTGTCCATTGTATTCTTTGTTGGAATGCAACACTATTATACACATTTTGGAACGTTTGAAAAGAGCTGAAATTTCACTTGTTAATACTGGACAAATATGTGAAATCTGTCCGGAATCTTTTTGAACTTCATCTGGCATGCATTTCTTTTTTTAAAAGATATACGCAGGTTTCCGCCGCCTGGGTATCCGTCTGTCCGTCAGATGATCCACCGTATATGCTTTGCCAGATTCCGTAAACAGACAGGACGGGTCATTGCCATCCGTATGTTTCCGTCTGGAAAAACGGGGAGCAGCCATGTGCATGGCCGCTCCCGTTACTTCATATGGAGGATGCATCTTCTTCAGGAAACTCCCGGTAGATGGCATCTGCTTTTGTGGGCCAGGGTTCAACACCGAGACTTTCAAAATCCCTGGCAAGGTCCAGATAGTCTTCCCTGCTTATGCAAAGTCCTCTGCATACGCCTTCCATCCGTTCCCCCAGTTCAGGTCTCTGGGCAATCAGGCGGATCAGGGCATGGCGCGTGGAGGACCTGAAGGAGGGCAGCACATCCGCAGCTGCATTCTGCAGGTCCGTAGCTGCACTCTGAAGGGCATAATCTTCACGGCCCTCTGTTTTCCGGTACACGGACACAGCTTCCATAAAAGAACGCAGGGCAGACAGATAGGCGCAGTTGATGCCGATTTTCCGCTCCTGCGGGTTATCGGAACCTGCCAAAAGCCGCATCAGAAGATCAAAACTTCCGTCTCTGCTGTCATATGAACGACACAGAAGATCCGTGAGCTGTTCACGGCTCAGCTGGGAAAGCAGTTTGCGGACAGTCTGATTAATATCCACCCGTCATCCCTGCTTTCCGGCCGAAGGTGTACAGTCCCACCGCTGCAGCCACAGAAAGATTCAGGGAATCGATGCGGCTGTTGCTTTCGATGCGGACAGGCCGGCCAAGATCTGCAAAGGTATCCGGCAGACCGCTCCCTTCATTGCCAAACACCAGAGAGAACTGTGCCGGTACCGGCTCGGACAGAACTGTTTCCAGGCTCTGTGCCCTGCGAAGCATGAAGGGGTACAGGGTATGTGACGGATAAAGAGCCCTGTAGTCGTCAAAGGAATCAAAGACATGGATACGCAGGGAAAAGAGGCTGCCCATGCTGGAGCGGACCGTATGGGGGTCAAAGACATCCGCACATGGCCGGATGAAGGCGATATCCTCAAAACCAAATCCCAGGGCGGTGCGCATAATGGTACCGATGTTCCCTGTATCTCCCGGACAATGGAGAACAACATGGGGAAACGCGGGATCCAGATCGTCTGAGAACTTCCGGAATACGACGGCGGCATAACAGTTATCCTTGCCGGAAACCATCCGGAGCAGCCGGTCAGCATGCTCCCAGCGCACATGCTGTTCCTCTGCCAGCTTCCTGAGTTTTTCCGCCCCTTCGGATGATTCTGCATCAGAATGAAGAAGCAGGCGCATGGCGCTGGAAGGGCGGTGAAGCAGACATTCCATGGAGGGGAACAGTCCCGGCGTATAACTGTAATCCAGAGATGACTTGTATGCGGAAAGGCTCGGCATTATACGTCCTTCTTTTCTTCGGAATCCCCGAACAGGGCGTTGACAAACTCCCGGGCATCAAAGGGCTGCAGATCGTCAATCCCCTCCCCGACCCCGATATACCAAACAGGCACATTCAGTTCCTGACGGATGGCCAGGGCAATGCCGCCCTTGGCAGTGCCGTCCAGCTTGGTCAGGATGATGCCGCCCACTTCGCAGACTTCCTTGAAGACTTTGGCCTGGACCAGACCGTTCTGGCCTGTGGTGGCATCCAGCACCAGGATGCAGCGGACGTCAGCTTCAGGGAAATCCCTGTCAATGACACGGCGCATCTTGTCCAGTTCGTCCATAAGGTTCTTTTTGTTGTGAAGCCTGCCGGCGGTATCCACCAGCAGCAGGTCCACATCATTGGCTTTGGCTGACTGGACAGCATCATAGACAACCGCTGCGGGGTCGGCACCCTCCGCATGACGGACAATGGGTACACGTGCCCTGTCTGCCCAGATGGACAGCTGTTCGGATGCCGCGGCGCGGAAGGTATCGGCAGCGGCGATCATAACCCGGCGGTCGATGGCCTGGAAGCGCAGGGCAAGCTTGCCGATGGTGGTGGTCTTGCCTACCCCGTTGACACCCACAATCAGCATAACCATGGGCCACTTCAGCGGAGGCCTTGGGATGTCCATCTCTTTGACCATGATGTCCTTGAGCATATCCTTTGCCACATTGGCATCTGTCACCTTCTGTTCCTTTACCCGTTCCTTGAGCTCATCGATCATGCTCATGGTGGCTTTCATGCCGCAGTCGGAAAGGATCAGGATATCCTCCAGTTCGTCATAGAAGTCATCGTCAATCTTACGGGTTTCCCGGACAAGGGTTTCCACCTTCTCGGTCATATTGCCCCGTGTTTTGCCAAGACCGGCAAAAAGCTTTGAGAAAAAGCCTTTTTTCTTTTCCTTTTCAGGCATTGTCTATCCTTCTCTCTCAGGTTGTGTGTTTTTCAGCTTCCTGTCTTCGGAGCAGCACCATCAGCACGGCGATATCCGCAGGTGAAACACCGGGGATCCGGCTGGCAGCGCCAAGGGACCTGGGCTTCTGCCGGATCAGTTTGTCCCGTGCCTCCAGACGGAGCGCTGCCGTGGATGCATAAGGAAAGTCTTCAGGAATCACGGTTTCCTCCATGATCCTGGCTTTGCGGATTGCCGCAGCTTCCTTTTCCAGGTAGCCATCATATTTTTCTTCCACTTCAGCCAGTTCCTGGGACCGCTTATCATGGGTTTCAAATGACGGATCCAGCTCTGCCAGATCCTTCAGGGTGATCCCGGGGCGCCGGAGCAGCTCGGATGCGGAATAACTGCTTTCCGACGGAGCCTGGCCGTGGGCGGAAAACCATGCATCCCTTACAGGACCGGCGGCAAAATGGGTTGTCCTCAGTCGTTCCCGCATTTCCCGGGCCCGGGCTGTTTTCTCTTCCGTTCTCTCAAGCCTCTCCCGGGAAGCAAGTCCAAGACTGTGGCTGATTTTTGTCAGACGTATGTCTGCATTGTCCTGCCTCAGATACAGACGGTGTTCTGCACGGCTGGTCATCATCCGGTAGGGTTCATCCGTGCCCTTGGTGGTCAGGTCGTCCGTCAGAACACCGATATAGGCCATGTCACGGGTCAGAACCAGAGGATCCTTCCCCTGCAGGTACAGTGCAGCGTTGATGCCGGCAAGAATTCCCTGCCCGGCAGCCTCTTCGTATCCGCTGGTGCCGTTGATCTGGCCGGCCATGAACAGGCCGCGCCACCGAAGCGTTTCCAGGGTGGGACGCAGTTCGCGGCTGTCAATGCAGTCGTACTCAATGGCATACCCCAGACGTACGATTTCGCAGTGGTGCAGACCGGCAATGGAGCGGTACATCTTCCACTGCACATCCTCCGGCAGGGAGGTGGACATGCCCTGAACATACCATTCCCTGCTGGCACGTCCCTCGGGTTCCATGAAGATCTGGTGCCGCTCCTTGTCAGCAAAGCGGACAATCTTTGTTTCAATGGAGGGGCAGTAGCGCGGCCCGATGCCCGTTATGGCGCCTGTGTACATGGGAGCCCGGCTCAGGTTTTCCCGGATGATGCGGTGGGTCTCCTCATTGGTCCAGGTGAGATAGCATGAAAATGTGTTTTCCAGCTGCCTGTCGGTCATAAAGGAAAAGGGCTCTACAGGTTCGTCACCCTTCTGCTCCTGCATTTGGTCAAAATCCAGGGACCTGACGTCCAGACGGGCAGGTGTGCCTGTTTTAAAACGCCGCAGGCTGAACCCCAGATCTTCAAGGGAGGCTGACAGCCGGGAAGCCTGCATCAGGCCCTGAGGACCGCCGTCCCACATGGCTTCTCCGATGATGATGCGTCCCCGGAGATAAACGCCGGTGGAAAGGATGACGGCACGGCAGTCAATCCTCTGGCCGGTCAGTGTTGTAATGCCTGTTACGGCACCATTCTGTGTTTCAATGGATACAGCCTCACCCTGCCGGACGGTCAGATGCGGCTGGCTGAACAGGGCCTGCCGCATACGGTTCTGATAGGCCTGCTTGTCAGCCTGGGCCCGCAGAGCATGTACAGCCGGTCCCTTGCTCATGTTCAGCATGCGGGACTGGAGCATGGTGTCATCTATGGCCAGGCCCATTTCGCCCCCGAGGGCATCGACTTCACGCACCAGATGCCCCTTGGCAGAGCCGCCTATGGCAGGATTGCAGGCCATAAGGGCGATACCGTCAATATTCAGCGTCAGGAGCAGGGTATCCATTCCCATACGGGCACATGCCAGAGCAGCTTCACAGCCTGCATGCCCTGCACCGATGACCACAATGTCCGCCATACATACGTCCTCTCTGTGCTCTTTTGACGCACGCTGAGGATTATAGCATGAATTGTTTTGAATGCAAAACTGGGACCGCGGGCTTCATCAGGCGGTTCTCCGGTACTTTCCTGCCCCCGTCTGCATCCGTGCCCGGCCATGCAAAAGGGTGTGTGCAGTCAAAAAAAGCAGAGCCGGAGCTCTGCTGTATGGGATCAGTAGGGTGCAGGTTCTGCTGTGGGATCCGGGACAGGAACATATCCGATATAGTTGGCGGCCGTAAATTCCACGATGTCCCAGCGGTCTTCACGGATGTTTCTGGAGTATCCGGTATCTGTGACATATCCGGTGATGCACATGGTTACCCGTCCGATCTGTTCCACTGGCTGCTGATAGCCGTAGAAGCTGAACCGTCCGTGCCGGGTGATGTCATCTTCATACATGGTTTCTCCGTAGGCGCATTCAAAGGCATTGACGCCTGTGGTGGTGCAGGGCAGCGGCTGACCGTAGATATCATAACAGGTGATCTGGCCATAGAAACGGGTGACTGTCATATTGCTCTGGTTTTTCACCACGATCTTCACGGCATTGTCCTGCAGATACAGGTCTGTGATTTTCAGAGCCTTGTCATAGTTGCCCACCTGAATGGTGCAGTCAACTTCGTATCCGCCGTCCTCTGTGATGCCGTGTGCCGTGGTGGTTCCCCAGTGCCGGCCGGTGACCACAGGTCTGTTGTTGCTGCCGCGGATGGTAGCGAAGTATTCGTCCGCTATGGTCCAGGACATGTTCCTGTTGTTTGCGTTTTCAGGCTCCATGACAGCACTGAGCGTATAGTATTCATCTACGCCGACCCGGATGGTGTCGTTTTGCATGTGAACGCCCAGAACCGGCTGAATGACATGGATGGTGATGCGACCGTAGCGGTTGGAACCGTCAGTGGCCTTGGCGGTGATGGTCAGATCACCCCTGGCGCGGCCGGTTACCAGTCCCCTGCTGTCCACAACGGCGGCCTTTTCATTGTTGGAAGAGAACGTGAGGGTGGGATCTGTCACATCTGCAGGTTCCACGAACCAGCGCAGCTGCAGCGTTTCACCTACTTTTACACTCAGTTCCCGGTCACTGAAGCTGATTTTTGTCACGGGCTGGGTGATCCGGATCCTGGCGGTGGCAAAAACGGCGGCGTCGGTCTTGGCCCTGGCCGTTATTTCACACTCGCCGGCCCTGACAGGGGTAATGTATCCATTATTGTTGACCTTGGCCACGGTGGTGTCTGAAGATTCCCAGACAACTTCCTTGTTGTTTGCATTCTCCGGCAGAACTGTGGCACGGATTGTCTTGTTGTAGCCGACAGCGATGGTTTCTTCATAGGAATTAAGCTCGATTCTCTCGGCCTGCTGCCGTACCGTCACGGTAAATGTGCCGCGCCGGTTGGAACCGTCAACGGCTGTGGCTGTGATATCCGCCTGGCCGCGGCGGTGTCCGGTAACAAGTCCATGGGCATCTACGGTAGCCACCTTTTCATTCTCGCTTTTCCAGATGACGTCCTGGATGGTGGCTGTGTCCGGATTGACCTTGGCGGTCATCTGTATGCTTCCGCCCACGTAGGTTGTCTTTTCTTCCGCAGAGACTTTAATCCCCGTGACTTTCTGCACAACGAGCACATGGTAGGCCTTCTGTACTTCCGGATTCAGCTGGGAGGTAAGGGTGACAATGCATTCTCCGGTTTTTCTGGGGTTCAGGGTATGTTCAGAGATGCGGACCACATCCGTATCTGAACTGGTCACTGTCACCCGGCGGTTGCTGGCGGAATCCGGTTCTGCAGAGATGTCCAGCCAGACAGAATTGCCTGTGTTGATCACAAGTACGGGCAGGTCGGAATCCATCTGAAGGAGTCCTTCCAGCAGGGCATCGTCCCGGCTGAGGACGGTCAGACGCCGTTCCTGTACGGTAATGTCCGTCACCTTGCGCTGAACCGTGAGGGTAATGGTGGCGCGCATGGTCTTCTTTTCCATCCTGCATATGGCAGTGATAACGCTCTGGCCCTTTCTGAGGCCGGTCACCAGTCCGTTTTCATCCACCGAGGCAATCCGTTCGTTGCCGGATTCCCAGGTAATGGTTCCGTTTTCGCAGTCCCCGGAAAGCGTCAGGGAAAGCTGCAGGGTTTCGTCTTCAAAAAGCGTTTTTACGTTCTGGTCAATTGCAATTTTGTTCTGAGCAGCCTGCGCGGGAAAAAAGGGCATGAGAAACAGCACAAACAGGAGCAGGCCTGCGGCTGTCATGAGTCTTTTCAAGGCACATTCCTCCATCTTTCTTAGAATCTGTACAGATAACGAATGAACAGGAAAATTCTTTCCATATACGGTGGCATTTTCAGTATAGTACGTTTATCGATTTTCCGTCAATCAGAAAGTCCTGCATCGTGGTATCCGGTATCATCTGTGGGCAGGACATGTGAACACTGCGTCTGAAAACAGGAAGCCTTTCATTGGCTGCAGAAACAGGTTTGTTTAAATCAGAAGCATCAACTGCTTCCATGATTCTTTCCCATGACTGCAGATGATTTCTCTGTAAGAGGGCCGGTTCAGGGGGCGCAGAGGTCCCGGTATCCCGGAGGGAAAATTTCAGAAAACGCGGAAAACGTGGAAAATGAAAAAAATACTTGCAATTTGAAGACAATCATGCTAAGATGACCCGCGGTGACGTGAGTCGCCAGGCACAATGGGGAGGTGAATGAGTTGCCGAATATCAAGTCCGCCAAGAAGCGTGTGAAGGTCAGTGAAAAGAAGGCGCTGCAGAACCGGATGGTCAAGAATGGCATGCGTACTTCCGTCAAGAAGTTCAATGCTGCGCTTGAAGACCCCGCTTCCGCTGGTGCTCAGATGAGTAAAACGGTCTCCGCGATTGACAAGGCTGCTGCTAAGGGCGTTATCCATAAGAATGCAGCTAACCGCAAGAAGGCACGCATGGCCAAGCAGCTGGCAAAGGCCGTGTGAATCAGCGATAAGATCACTCCGACCCAAAAGGAAGGAGTTTTCTTTTTGTGCTTTTGAAAAGAATTCTCAATAAGGAAAAAGGATACGGCATTGCCGTATCCTTTTTCCTTATTCTGTCAGGATTTTCTGTCAAGACGGTTAAAGAAGGTCTGGAAAAGTGCCATCCCAAAAGCAAAGAGCAGGAGGACAACCCAGGGAAGCGTGAGAATGGAAAGGCCCGTGGGAGACGGCAGTGTAATGACCATGTCGGACAGAATCACCCTGGTACAGGAAGCTGTTTCGGACCGCAGGTTCGTGTATACGTTGTTTCCCTCACCCGACCAGAAGTATGACGGGCCTGTTGCCAGCGTACCTGTCAGGGGCGCTGAAACCGGGGCAGTGGAGAGCTCCAGGTCGTGGTCTGCAAGAGCAGACTGGACTTCATTCCCCTCCCCGTCCAGAATGCGGACCGAATAGGACAGACCGCCGGCTCCGGGCAGGTAGAGCATGACATCACTCTGGGATGAAAGGGTAAAGGTATATGATCCGCTCCAGGTGCCGTCCTGAGATGACTGCAGCATGACCGGCCGGGTATACTGCCCGCCGTTTACCTCAAGAACAAAGGTATAGGCGTCTTCCGATGTGTTCTCAAGCAGCATATAGGCAGGTGCCGTATCCATTGCATCGTCGTAGAGTACGTAGATGACATGATCCAGGGATTTGTTCTTTTTGTTCTGTTTGAAATTCAGCGCCGTGTTTGTGACGGAGGGGAATGCGGATGAGAATGAAAGTGTATCCGGACTGGCGTCTGCCTTGCCGAAGGCATAGCCGAAATTGGGCCGGTACACGTTTCTTCCGCCGTCTGTCACAGCGAAGGCCGGACTGCCGATCTGGGATACATCTGTGGAGGTGGTCTCCCCGCAGGCAACCGTTTCTACGGCGTGTCCCCCGGCATAATCCAGCTGTGCAGGGGGCAGGACGGTCCGGGTACCGGATGCGGCGGACAGATAGACAACCGGGATTTCCCGTGTCTTCTGATAATAGATAAAGTACAGTTCTCCGGTAAGAAGACGGAACTTCGGGTCTACAGCCCCGCTGGCTGTTTTGGACTTTACGCTCATACCGTCCTCCGTGTTTTTTGCCAGAAGGGCTTCCCTGCCGTTTTCCACATTCCCGGATGTGACCAGGTATACTTTATACAGACCGTAGGCATCGTCAGGCACCATCCGGGGCTCCAGGGATGTCAGTGTTGTGTCTGTATCCGGGATGGAAACCGGCTGGACTTCCCATGCTTCATCCCGGTTTATGTAGCCCTCCGCAGTATATTCCGCCACATGGACGGGCACGGGCCTGGGATTGGGATAGTACAGGAAGAAAAGGTGATCGTCTTCTGTCAGGATGACACCGTCGTCATTGATCTGCACGCCGTTTGCCACAGCCTTAAGTTTCACCACTTCGGTTTCCGTCATGTTTTCAATGTCGGCCCCATAGTAGACATGGAGACACGCAAGGGTTGTGCGCATTTCTTCCTTCAGCACCCGGGTTTTGTCCTGATATGTCGTGTAATATGACTGGTTGTATATATCGATGCTGATGTACTCCTTCTCCCGCCATTCATCTCGCACGGCATAGGTATCTGCAGCAGTCTTTTCAGCCACCACCACAGGAAGATGCCAGCTTTTTCTGTAGACAATGGCCACAATGATACGGTCCTGCGCGTCTTCCACCTGAACCGCATCTGAACCATAATCGCTCAGGGAAAGTCCGGTATCAAAGTACTGAAGAAGGGTTTGCCAGTTTCCAAGCCTGTCATGGAACATGTCTTCACTGTCCGGGTCCGGTTTGCACAGGAAAGCGTCTGAAATGTCATAATTGCTGTAATCCTGTGAGAGAAAGTCCTTTGTCTGACTCAGGGCAGTACCCGCTGCATCTACGGTAAGAGACGCTGCAGTCTGCATCTGTGGCTGTTCCAGATAGGTTCCGTCTGCCTGAAGTTCGTAGAAGACAAGAGGAATCTGCACATTCTTCGGATACACATATATGCATATATGATCCGATGTACTGAGAAGAGTGTGTGCATTTGT
>CAMOVR010000120.1 GCA_946627565.1 uncultured Clostridia bacterium | reverse complement strand
GCTGTAAACAGGGAAATACCTGTCTGTCCTCCATATGGAAAATGCGCTGCCGGAAAACCGGCTGCGCATTTTTGAACTTTCGCAAGAAAAAAAGCATATTGCAGCTGTCTCTTTGGGGTCCGTTTCACGGCTGCAGGGGCTGCCCGGAAAAACAGCTGTTACAGTGCATCATGATATCGGCAAATTGCCGCATGAAGGGCGGCAGCACTGCGCTGCATGCTGCCCTCCTGCATGGCTCTTCCCGGCTGAGGCGCTTGCAGGAGTCCCTGCATGCTGGTACAATGCCATGGGAACATGGAGTTCTTGAGAAGAAAACAGAAAAAGAGGTCTGAACATGGCTAAGAATCCTGTATTTGTCATCACAATGAAAAACGGAAAGACCATGAAGGGTGAACTGTACCCGGAGATCGCCGCCAATTCCGCAGGGAATTTTATTGCCCTTGCCAACAGCGGCTTTTATGACGGTCTGATTTTCCACCGCGTCATCCCAGGCTTTATGATCCAGGGCGGGGATCCTGACGGACGCGGCACCGGCGGCCCCGGTTACCATATCCCCGGTGAGTTCGCATCAAACGGCCATCCCAATCCCCTGAAGCACACCATGGGCGTGCTGTCCATGGCCAGAGCCATGCATCCCGATTCTGCGGGCAGCCAGTTCTTTATCATGACCAGTGATTCGCCCCATCTGGACGGTTCCTATGCAGCCTTCGGCAAGGTGCTGGAGGGCATGGAAACGGCCATGGAGATTGTCAATGTCCGCCGCGACATGCGGGACAAGCCCCTGGAGCCCCAGGTCATTGACACCATCCGGGTGGAGACCTTCGGGGAAGAGTATCCCTTTAAGAAGATTCAGGCCTGAGAAAACAGACAGAACGGACAGGAGAGCAGGGAATGAACAGCAGGAAACTGGAAAACCTGGCACCGGCCGGCACCCCTGAGGCGCTGGAAAAAGCCATAGCAGCCGGTGCGGATGCGGTATACCTGGGCTTTTCCATGTTCTCCGCCCGGGCCGGGGCGGGCAACTTTGACCGGGAAGCCCTGGAAAAGGCCATCCGCCTGGCCCACCTTCATCATGTCAGGGTGCATGTGACGGTCAACACCCTGATTTTTGACCGGGAGCTGGAAGAACTCTCCCAGGTACTGGACCTGCTCTACAGCCTTCACGCAGATGCGGTGCTGGTGCAGGACCTGGGGGTCCTCAGGCTCCTGAGGGAAGCCTATCCGGACATGACGGTGCATGCATCCACCCAGATGTCCATACACAACCGCACCGGGGCTGCCTTCTGCCGGGAGACGGGAATCCGGCGGGTGGTGCTGGCCCGGGAATGCACCCTTAAAGAGATACGCGCATGTACCGGGGAAGGCGTGGAGATTGAAGTCTTCAGCCACGGTGCCCAGTGCGTGGCCGTCAGCGGCCAGTGCCTGTTTTCCTCCTGGATCGGGGGGCGCAGCGGCAACCGGGGCAGATGTGCCCAGCCCTGCCGCCTGATGTACCGTTACCGGGGCGAAAAGGGCGCCTTTCTGTCCCCCAGGGACGTATGCACCCGCATGCATGTCCTGGATTTCCTGGATGCCGGCGTTTCCTCCCTGAAAATCGAGGGTCGCCTGAAGCGGCCGGAATATGTGGCCGTCACGGCAGGCTGCTATGCCAGGGCGATCCGGGATGCGGAGGATGGCCGGGACAGCGGGCATGCCGGGGAAGACATGAAGGAACTGAAACAGATCTTCCAGCGGGGCGGCTTCATGGACGGCTATGCCTTCGGGGCGGAGGATGCAGGGGTCATTGACCTGAAGCATGTGAGCCACCGGGGCGTGGAAATCGGGCATGTCACAAACGTAAGCCGGGACGGGGCCTTTGCCCGCATCCGCCTGACAGATGACCTGCACGACGGGGACCAGCTTTCCTTCTCAGATGAGCGGGAAGGCGAGATGATCTATACCGGCGCGGACGTGCCGGGAGGCCAGGAAGCCCGGGTGCGGCTGCGGCCGGGGCTGAAAATGGACAGAAACGGCACAGTAAGGCGGCTTGTGGATGCATCTCAGCTTGCCCGTGCCAACAGGCTTCCCATGCCGGGCATACCCGTCAGGGCCCATCTGAACGCCAGAGCCGGGGAGAAGCTCTCCCTTGAGATGACCGACGGGATAAGCACCGGGATGGCCCAGGGGGACGTGGCGGAAGCCGCCAGGACCCGGGCCATGGATGCGGAAGGGGCATACCGGGCCGTATCCCGTCTTGGGGACACACCCTTTACCCTGTCTTTTCAGGACTTTACCCTGACAGGCGGGGACAGTTTTGTGCCGGTTTCCGTCCTGAACAGCCTGCGGCGCGCATGCGCCCTGGACCTTGAGGAAAAGCGCATCCGGGCATTTGAACCTGAAAGGGGTGAAAGAAAGCCCGTCCCGGCGGCGGAACTGCCGGAAGGGCCGGGTCCGTCCCTGCTTGTTTTCCGTGATCCCCGGACCCTTGCGGAAAAGCGGGAGGGTTTTCTGTATGCCTGGCGTCCCGGGGATTACCGGGAGGCGAGACTGGAAGACAGAATCCGGGAAATCCCGGAGGGCAGCTGGTTCTGCCTGCCGGTCATGTGCGAGGAAGATACCCTTCAGATGCTGAGAAGCTTTGTCAGGCGCCACCGGGATACCTTCGGGGGCGTGGTGATTGGAAGCGTGGGCCAGCTGGGCATTGACTGGACAGTTCCCTTTGGATGCGGCAGCGGCGTTCCGGTTATGAACCGCCAGGCAGCAGCCTTCCTGTTTGAAAGGGGTGCCGCCTTTGTGACGGCTTCCACGGAGATGTCCATGGAGGACATGCTTCGGATGCGGGGCAGCTGCGGACGGATCCTTCTGCCCGCTTACGGCCGGGCACATCTCATGCTGCTGCACACCTGCCCTGCCCGGGTGCGCCTGGGCCTTAAGGAAGGCCACAGCGAATGCCGGATGTGCGACACGCATGCCCGGGAATCCCTTCAGGCATGCCCTTTCCTTGAGGACATGCACGGTGCCCGTTATCCCCTGGTGCGGGAAGCCCTGCCGGAGGGCTGCATGATTCATCTTCTGTCCCCGGAGCCCATCAACCGGCTGAAAGCTGCCGGGAACGTATCCGTCCTTGTGGAACTGACGGATGAAACGGACGATATCCTTCCGGCCGCCTCCGGTGACCGGAAGGCATGGATAAGATCTGTGGAGTAAGACATGATACAGACAGAAATGCAGAAGCGCACCCTGCGCGTGCTGGAGTTTACCAAGATCCGTGAACAGCTGGCCGGCCTGGCGGTGACCAACATGGGCCGGGAGCTCTGCCTTGCCCTGGAGCCGTCCTGCAATCTGCAGGAGGTAAAGGAGTTTCAGGCTGAGACGGAGGAGGCCACCATTGTCATCCAGTATCTGGGCGCCAGTCCCATGGACGCCTTTTCGGATGTGCGGCCTTCCCTGAGCCTGGCCCAGAAGGGGGCAACCCTGTCCCCAAGGGCCCTGCTGGATATAGCCGCCATGCTGAAGGTGTCCCGCAGCACAAGGGATGCACTGGTGACGGACCGGGAGACCACCCCGGTGCTGAAGAACCTGGCCCTTGGTCTCAGTGAACTGCGCAATGTGGAGCAGGACATCACCGACGCCATTGTGTCGGAGGATGAGATCTCCGACCATGCCTCCGCCACCCTGGCGGACATACGCCGGCATCTGAGGGGGGCCACGGACCGCATCAAGGAAAAGCTCAACCAGATGCTGCGCTCCCCGAACTTCCAGAAATATGTGCAGGATCCCATCATCACCGTGCGAAACGGCCGCTATGTGGTGCCGGTGCGGGCGGAATACAGGGCCCAGGTGCCGGGTCTGGTGCACGACCAGTCCGGTTCCGGCGCCACGCTGTTCATCGAGCCCATGGCGGCGGTGGAGATGGGCAATGAGCTCAAGCAGTGGGAACTGAAGGAGCGGCAGGAGATCGAGAGGATCCTGGCGGCCCTCTCCGGGGAAGTGGCCCCCTATGCGGACCAGCTGAAGGAAGACGTTGACACCCTGTCCCAGCTGGACTTCATCTTTGCCAAGGGCCTGCTGAGCCGGCGCATGAACGGCGTTTCCCCAAAGCTCAATGAAAACGGCTATCTGTCCATTGTCAGGGGCCGTCATCCCCTGATTGATCCGGACAAGGTGGTGCCCTCCAGTCTGTGGCTGGGCAAAGAGTTTACGGAGCTGATCATCACCGGCCCCAACACCGGCGGCAAGACGGTGACGCTGAAGACCGTGGGTCTTTTCACCCTCATGGCCCAGGCGGGCCTGCAGGTGCCCGCGGACCTGGGGACGGAACTGGCGGTGTTTGAACAGGTGTTTGCGGACATCGGGGACGAGCAGTCCATTGAGCAGAGTCTGTCCACCTTCTCCGGCCACATGACCAATATCGTCACCATCATGCATGAGGTCACCCCCAGGGATCTGGTGCTCTTTGACGAGCTGGGCGCCGGCACGGACCCCACCGAGGGCGCCGCCCTGGCCCAGAGTATTCTGACCCGGCTTCTGAACATTCAGGTGCGCACCATGGCCACCACCCATTATTCCGAGCTCAAGGCCTTTGCCCTGTCCACCCGGGGTGTGGAGAACGCCTCGGTGGAGTTCAATGTGGAAACCTTAAGGCCCACCTACCGGCTGTCCATCGGGGTGCCGGGCAAGAGCAACGCCTTTGAAATCTCAAGGCGTCTGGGTCTTCCGGAAAACCTGATTGACGCGGCCAAAAAGCTTCTGTCCAGCGAGGACCTGCGGTTTGAGGACGTCATCGCCAATGCGGAATACCACCGGCAGATCGCGGAAAAGGAGCGGGAGCTGGCGGAAGAGGCGGCCAGGGAAACGGTCCGGCTCCGGGACGAGGCGGAAAAGCTCCGGAAAGAGATGGAGGAAAAGCGGGAGACCACCCTGCGCAAGACCCGGGAGGATGCCCGCCGCCTGATGGAAAACACCCGCAGGGAGAGCGAAGCCATCCTGTCGGACCTGAAGAGGCTCAGAAAGAACGCAGGCGCAGACGGGGACGCCAACGCCATACGCAAGCGCATGGACCACGATCTGGACGAGCTGTCAGACGGCCTGAGGACACCCCAGGAGGACGCCTCCGAGGCACCCAAGACCGTACAGGTGGGGGACCGGGTGAAGATCCTGACCCTGGGCCAGGAGGGCACGGTGCTCTCTGCCCCCGACAGCCACGGCGAGGTGCAGCTGCAGGCGGGCATCATGAAGTTCAAGGCCAACATCAGCCAGCTCAGGCTTCTTAAGGATAAACAGGAAAAGGAAAAGAAGCCGAAAACCAGCGTGGTGGCCCAGACCGGGGCCATGGACCGCACGGTGAAGATGGAATGCGATGTGCGGGGCATGACCCGGGAGGAAGCCATCCTCACGGTGGACCAGTATCTGGACGCCGCGGTACTGGCGGGGATGGGGGAAGTATCCATCATCCACGGCAAGGGCACCGGCGTGCTGCGGGCCGGCATCCAGCAGGAACTCAGGCGGCATCCCCATGTCAAGAGCATGCGGCTGGGTGTCTACGGGGAAGGCGAGGACGGCGTCACCATCGTCAAACTCAAATAACGGGGAAGAAGCTGCACAGCGGAAATGCTGCAGTGCAGCCATGAACAGACATTGGAAGTGAAACGAAACGATGCGGGAACAGTTGAGCATTCTGGTGGCGGATGACGACAGCAGCATCTGCCGGCTCATAGAGCTGTACCTGAAAAAGGAAGGATACGAGGTACGCACGGCGGGAAGGGGCGACGATGCCCTGGCTTCCTTCCGGCGCAATCCTCCGGACATGGCCATCCTGGACATCATGATGCCCGGTGTGGACGGGGTGGAGGTGCTGAAAACCATGCGCCGCACCTCCCGGATCCCGGTGATCATGCTTACCGCCAGGGACGAAACCATAGACAAGATCCTGGCCCTGGAGCTGGGTGCGGACGATTACATCACCAAGCCCTTTGACGGCAAGGAGCTGGTGGCCAGGGTCAAGGCGGTGCTCCGGCGCACCCATCCCCCGGAGGAGGTGGAGGACACCCTGGCCTTCCCGGGCCTGACGGTGTCGCTTCGGGAATACGAGTGCCGCTACGAGGGGCAGCGCATTGAGATGCCCAGGCGGGAGCTGGAAGTGCTCTATTTCCTGGCCTCCCATCCGGGGCAGGTGTTCACAAGGGACGAACTGCTGGAGCAGGTCTGGGGCTTTGACTTTGCCGGGGAATCCTCCCGCACGGTGGACGTGCACGTCAAGCGGCTCAGGGACAAGCTGCCGGACTCGGAAAAGCACGGCTGGGCCATCCGCACGGTATACGGCGTGGGCTACAAGTTCGAGGTGTATTGAGACATGTTTGCACGTATCATGGCAGTGGTGCTGACCGTGATCCTGGTGCTGACCCTGGCTTTTGCCGCCGTAGCCGCCGTGACGCTGCGCAACCAGCAGATCAACGGAAAACTGGAGACCCTGACCCGGCAGGCCCGGGAGATTGCCTATCTGGCATCACAGAATGAAGCCAGCTCCATGGCCCTGTATTTCGGCTTTGAGGACGACATCCAGAAGTATATTGACTGGAAGGCCAGGACGGTATGGGACGAGTACGGTGCCTACATCCTGGTGGTGGACAGAATGGGCCGGGTGATGGACAACCTGTCCCAGGCCATGAATGAGGATCCGGACTTTGCCGCCTCCCTTAACGGGGAGGAGCTCAGCGAGGCCATGACCAGGGTGCTGGGCGGGGAGGAAGTCTCCGTCCGGGTGCTGGTGAACGGTTCCCCCACCTTCACCGTGGGCGTACCCTTTGTGCGGGGGGACAAGGTGCTGGGGGCGGTGCTGATCCGCACCAGGGCCCAGGTGGTGGAAGGGGACATATCTTCCCTGATTCTCCCCCTGATTATCCTGGTGCTGCTGCTGACGCTGTTTGCGGGCGTTGCCATCTTTTTTGCCATGCGTTCCCTCATGCGGCCCATGCAGAACCTGACCCGGGCTGCCCGGGCCATCTCAGATGGGGATTTCACGGTGCGGGTGCCCACGGAAAAGCAGACCAGGGAGATCACCGAGCTGTCCCGGGCCTTCAACACCATGACGGAGCAGATCCAGGGCAATGATGAGAACCGGCGGGAGTTTGTGGCCAATGTCAGCCATGAGCTGAGATCCCCCATCACCTCCATCTCCGGGTTCATCAACGGCATGCTGGACGGCACCATCCCGGAGGAGGAGCACCGCAGGTATATGGAGATCGTGGCGGGGGAGACCAGGCGCCTGACCAGACTGATTCAGGACCTGCTGGCCCTCTCGCGTCTTGAAAAGGACGATGCCGCCCTGTCCATGAGTGAGTTTGACATCTGTGAACTCCTGCGCCAGACGGTGATCCGCCGGGTACAGGACCTGGAAGGAAAACAGATGGATGTGGAATGCCTCTTTGATCCGGATCCCTGCCCGGTGTATGCCGACCGGGACCGGATTGTCCAGGTGGCGGTGAACCTTTTGGACAACGCCATCAAGTTCACCCCGGAAAAGGGCCGGATTGTTCTGAGCGTTTCCAGGACGGGCCAGAAGGTCCGGGTAGAGGTGCGGGACAACGGCATCGGGATTGCCCGGGAGGACAGGGACAGGGTTTTTGAACGGTTCTTTACGGCGGACCGGGCCCATACCGCCGGCAAGGGGACGGGCCTTGGGCTGAGCATCTGCCAGAGAATCATGCAGATGCACGGCGAGAGCATCCAGCTGCTGGACACGCAGGAGGGCGCAGCCTTCGCCTTTACCCTGAAACCCGGAAAGGGGGAGAAACATGCCCGATATACAGACACTGCGTCATGAACTGGACGGGATTGACGGGGAAATCGTGCTGCTTCTGGAAAAGCGGCTGGAGGCAGCCCGGCAGGTGGCAGCATATAAAAAAGAAAGGAATCTGCCGGTGCTGGACGCCGCGCGGGAGAAGCAGGTGCTTGAGGACCGCGCAGGCAGGCTTAAGGAAGATTACCTGAGGCCGCATCTGAAGCGGGTGTTTGAAGAGATTATGGCCATGAGCCGTGCGGAACAGGAAAGAGTTCTGAAAGCACAGACGGAGGAAAGACATGTTTGACAGAAACATTTTTCTGGTGGGCATGCCCGGCAGCGGCAAGAGCAGTCTGGGCAAGAAGACGGCAGCCAACCTGCGCCTGCCCTATGTGGACATGGACAAGCGCATTCAGGACATTATGGGCATGACCATTGTGGAGATGTTCGCCCAGTACGGTGAGGACAGTTTCCGGGTGGCAGAGACCAACCTGCTGATGCAGATTACCCGGGAGCCCACGGCGGTGATTTCCACCGGCGGCGGGAGTGTCATGAACCCCCAGAACGTGAAGATCATGAAGGCCAACGGCCTGATCATTTTCATCGACCGGCCACTGGAGCAGATCCTGGGGGACATCAAGCTGGACCGCCGGCCCAACCTGGCGGCCAAGGGCCTGTCTGAGGTGGAGAAGGTCTATTATGAACGCATTGACACCTACCGTGCCATTGCGGACATCACGCTGGACAATTCCAACGGATATTATGCGGGCGTGGCGGCCCTGGAGCGCATCATACGGCTGCGCTTCGGGCTGTACGCCATATGAGGAGATGGCATATGTCGGACACTACCTTCGAACTGGTGGGAAAGATCGGGTCCATGGCCCTGATCCGGCGGGAAGACCAGGATGTGGACTACAACATCATCTCCCGCCTGGGAGCGGAATTGCGCCCCGGCATGATCTGGGTTACCAGCGGGGCTACGGAGATCGGGCGGCTGGATTACATGAAGCGCACCGGGATGGAACTGACCGGGGATCCGGAGCAGGACAAGACGGACTATGCCGCCCAGGGTCAGGCCATTCTCATGCAGAACTACCGGCAGTTTATCCGCCCGGAGTACGGGGTCAGGCAGGTGCTGGTGGAGCATACCCATTTCAATGACCCCGAGAAGGCGGAGCACATCCGTCAGCTCCTGATCCGTGCCGCCAAGCAGCGGGCCATTCCCATTGTCAACTACAACGATCCGGTCAGCGACGTGGAAAACCGCAAGATGGAACTGGCAGCCCGGCGCCAGGCCGGGGGCGAGGTCCATGAGTGCGTGGACAACGACGAAACGGCTGCGGTGATTGCGGGCCTGGTGCACGCCAAGCTTCTGGTGATCATGACCAGCACCGAGGGCATCTATCAGGATCCCAAAGATCCTTCCACCCTGGTGCGGGAAGTAACGGCCAGAACCCTGGAGGAGCTGGAGGAAAAGATCCGGAAGCTTCAGGAAAACTGTGTGGGCGCCAGCCGGGCCGGGGCCAACGGGGCCGGGGCCAAGCTGGCTTACGCCATGGAATCGGTGCGCAAGGGCACCACGGTGATCATCGGCCACGCCCGGCACCGTCTCTCTGACCTGGCCCAGGCCCGGGTGCCCTGCACCCGCATCGGGCTGGAGGGCTGAGATGACGCTGGAAGAATCGGTGGACTTTTTTGTCCGTCAGGCCCATTCCCTGGCCTGTCTTTCCCTGACCTGCGGGGACGGGCACAGCCTGTATACCGCCAGGGGCGGGGTGCGCAATGAGGCAGGGGAGGCCCTTGAGGAAGACAGCATCTTTGACCTGGCCAGCCTGACAAAGCTCTTTACGGGCCTTCTCACCATGCGGCTTCATGAAGAGGGGCTGCTGGATCTGAAAAAGCCCGTGACGGCGTATGCCCCCATGTTCCGGAACCTTTCCGGGATCAGAGTGGAGCAGGTGCTGGGCTTTGAAGTGCAGCTGAGAACAGGGGAGCGGGTGGATGCGTGCCCGGACCGGGAGAGAGCCCTTCAGGAACTGTTTGCCATCACGCCCCATCCCCCGGAAGGCAGGGCCTATTCGGACATGCACGCCATGGTGCTCAAGTATGTGCTGGAGGGCGCCGGCGGGGACGGCTACATGCATCTTCTCAGCAGCCGGATCCTTACGCCCCTTGGCATGACATCCACCTTCGGGTACGTGCCGGAGGACAGGCGGCCCTCCTGCGTCTCCTGCAACCGGGAACACCGCATCGAAGGAAAGAAATGGATCCTGCGGGACCGGGTAGCGCCGGGCACGGTGCACGATCCCAAGGCCAGGATCCTGAACACACAGGAAGATGTGACCGGCCACGCGGGCCTGTTTTCCACGGAAAAGGACATGGTCAGGCTCTGCCGGGGCGTACTGGACGGGAAAGTGGTTTCAGACAGCTCCCTTAAGTACATGGCGGTAAACCGCACAGGCAGGCCGCTGCCGGGGGGAGGCTATATCCAGTATCTGGGAGTCCAGTGCTATGTGCGCCACCCGGAGCAGAGACACTCGGAAGTGCCTCTGTACATGTCGGACAGAGCCATGGCCCTGTCAGGCTTTACGGGCCACCATCTCTCCCTGGATCCTGTAACCCGTGTGTTCGTGGTTTCCCTGGGCAGCCGGGTGATGAACCGCCTTTCCGTGCTGGTGCCGGAGGAAGGCAAAAAGATGGAAGACTACGGTCTTCTGCCTGACGGCAGGGGGCAGATCACCTGGGTTGACGGGGAGAAGATCTGGTCCTCTGCCGGGTATGTGTATCTGAAGGATATGCATATGCACCGGGCCGTGCAGGACACCCTGGGCCTGCCGGACTGGAAATGAAACGCTTTATGTACTGTCCCCTGGAGACAGAAAGAAAGGAGATATCCCTGTGAAACATCTGGCTTTACTTCTTGCTCTGTGTATGCTCTGCCTGTGCCTGACGCCGGCGCTGGCACTGGAAAACGAAAAGGTGGCGGAAGGCCAGGACGGCTGGTTCTTCTATAAACTCAACAACAGCATGGACATCGCATACGATGCCTATCCGGATTTTGACGAAGGGGCCATTGCGGCCCTGGGTGAGGCCCAGATCAGGATTCAGAAGCATCTGGCGGAAAAAGGCATGGAATATGTCCTTGTTCTCCCGCCCTGCAAGCCCAGCATCTATCCGGAATACGTGGGGGACGGTTCCCTTTCCGTGATCTCCACCCCGGCCGACAAGCTGGCGGACTGGCTGGAAAAGAATTCAGAGGTTAAGGTGATCCGCCTCAAGGAGGCGCTCCTGGCAGCAAAGCCCCAGGGCCAGCTGTATTACAAGACGGACACCCACTGGAATGAGGTCGGCGCCTATGTGGGCTTCCTTGAGATTGTGAAAAAGCTGAAGGAATGGAACCTGATCCAGGCGGACGCACCGGAAGTTGTCTACGGGACGGAACAGCACAAGGGCGAGTTCTCCGACATGCTGGGGGACCCCGAGCTGCTGCCCGCGGAAGAGAGCCGGACCGTCAGCGTGGCAAGCCCCAGGGCTGCCATGTTTGAAACCGGTGAGCGCTATGAACAGGTCAAGGCGGCTGTGGACGCAGCCGGTTTCTCCCAGGTGCTGGCCTGCTATGCCAATCCGGAAGTTTCCGGCCCCAAAGTCCTTCTCTACGGGGATTCCATGTTCAGCGGCGGCAGCCTCCGGAGCCTGCTGGCGGAGCTGTTCCCGGAGATGATTTTCACCTGGGACTATCATGTAAACGACGGAACCGTTGATGCGGTGAAGCCGGATCTGGTCATGTTCGACATCACCGAAAGGTATCTGAATGTCCTGTTCTATCTCAATCAGGCTTACACGGCAAGGAAGCTGAATGACTTCGGCTCGGATGTGCAGTCCGTAAAGATGGCGGATCAGCAGATCACCGCGGAGGTGAAGAACACCAGTTCCGCAGCCTGGTCTGAAGTGGACATGGTGCGTCTTGCCCTTATGCTGGACGGGGCGGATACGGGTATCCGGGCAGCCCTGCCCCTTGGAACCGTGGTGAAAAAGGGAGAAAGCTTTGCCTTTGTCTTCACCGCCCAGCAGCTGGAACAGGTTTCAGACCGTCTGGCCGGCA
>CAMOVR010000119.1 GCA_946627565.1 uncultured Clostridia bacterium | reverse complement strand
CCTGCAGGCATGCTTTCGGACAGGAGTTCAACTCTCCTCATCTCCACTTCATTCTCTTATACGAACTTTTCCCTTCATTAGAGCGCGAGGCGGGTGCTGTGAGCATCCGCTTTTCGCTTGCCTCCAACTTCACAAAAAAGCGGGTGCAAGGCACCCGCTTTTTGCATGCAGTTTTTTGATGCCCCGGGTTCCTCTCGCGCAGATCAGTGGGTATGCCCCATGACGTGGCTGACGTCCTCGCTGTTTTCAAGGATTGCCACGATAGCAGCTTCAATGCCGCGCACAATATCCTCCGTGGAAAGACTGGGGGTATTGGGCCTGGCCATGACCTGCTCATGCAGGAAAGGCACGTGCATAAAGCCGCCCCGCATGTCCGGAAAGGACTTTGCAATATGGTAGAGCACGCCGTACATAAGGTGATTGCAAACGAAGGTGCCAGCTGTATAGGACAGGCTTGAGGGTATGCCGGCTTCACGGATGGCGGCCACCATGGCTTTGGCAGGCAGGCTGGTGAAATAAGCCGGTGCACCGTCCTGGAATATGGGCTGATCCAGAGGCTGGTTGCCCTCGTTGTCGGGGATGCGGGCATCATCGATATTGATGGCCACACGCTCAGGGGTAAGGCCGAAGCGGCCGCCGGCCTGGCCGATGCAGAGCACCACATCCGGTTTTTCCTTCTCCATGGCACAGCGGACAACTTCCACGGATTTGCCGAAGACCACCGGCACGGAAAGCTTGACGATCTGCGCATCCTTAATGCGGTCAGACACCTTGGCAACAGCCTCCTGGGCGGGATTGACCACGTCGCCGCCGAAGGGTTCAAAAGCAGTGAGCAGGATTTTCATGAATTTCCTCCTGTTTGAAGTGCCCGCCTCTTAAGGGAGGCGGGCAGGGAATGGTATCAGAAAGCGAAGAAGTACATGAGCAGGATATGGATGACCAGCATGATGACGGCCACCGGAAGTTGACTCTTGATGATGGCGTACTTGTTCTTCACTTCAAGCAGAGCGGCCGGCATAATGTTGAAGTTGGCCGCCATGGGTGTGCACAGGGTGCCGCAGTAGCCTGCCGTCAGGCCCAGGGCACCGACCACCACAGGATTGGCTCCCTGAGCAATGAGGAAGGGGATGCCGATACCCACGGTGATCACGGAGAATGCAGCAAAGCCGTTGCCCATGATGATGGTGAACAGTGCCATGGCAATGCAGTACACTGCACAGGCGATGAATTTACTGCCTTCAGGGATGATGGCGCTGACGCCGTTGGCGATAACCGTGCCCACGCCGGCAGCGGTGAACAGGGCGCCCAGGGCGGAGAGCAGCTGGGGCAGGATGCCGATGGGACCCACGTTATCCATCAGGCGGGTGCCGTCCTTGACGATGTAGGCGGGCTTGGCTCTGAAGAGGATCAGGGCCACCAGAAGGGCGATCACGCCGGAAACGCCGATGGCGTTGTTGGCTGTCAGCCAGGAGAGGCTGGGCACAGAGCCGCCCAGGGTGGCTGCCACCACGGCAACCAGGGCCAGGCACAGGGCGGGGATAAAGACCTTATAGCCGAACTTGTCTGCGGAGGCACGCACGGCCTTGGGGTCAGGCGTGTCATTGGCACTCTGGCGCACGCCGTTGATGGCGGTCAGCACAGCCAGTGCGATGACGCATACGCCGGTGATCCACTTGGGCAGATAATTGCCGAGAATGAAGGTGAAGGCCAGCACGAACCAGAATGCGGCGGTGGTTTCCTTCTTCTGTGCGCCCGGATCCCGGAGGGCCTTGACACCCACCAGTATAAAGACCAGGCCGATGAGACTGTAGAAGACTTCAGCAACAATCTGAGCAGGCGTCATGATTTTGTGCCTCCTTTCGCCATTTTTTCAAGTTTTGCATCCAGTGTCAGGTTGCGCCATGCGCCAACAAGCACGCTGATGACAGCGATGGGGATGGACCACTGGGCAATCTGCAGTGCGGTTACATCCAGTCCCTGGGATGTAAGGGTGGAGACGATCAGCAGTGTGCCGGAAGCGCCCATGAAGCAGTTCTGGGCATAGAAGTTGCCGTAGTTCTCAGCAGCTGCGCTGGCACCGCGAATCGTATCGCTGACATTGTCATCGATCTGGCCGTACTTGGCCATGGCAGCGCCTTCTGCCATGGGAACGACCACGGGACGGACAAACTGCGGATGACCGCCAAGACGGACGGAGAAAGCCGCAGCCAGGGTACGGATGGCCTGATAGATGAGAATGACACGGCCCGTTGTAGCATTCTTGATGGAACGGATGAAGTCGATTGCCTTCTCCTTGAGGCCGAATCTCTCGCAGATGCCGATACAGGGGAGTGTCAGCACAAAGAGCGTTGCCGTACGGTTGGTGATAAAGGATGCACCAAGGGTTTCCAGGATGGCCATGGGTGTCATGCCTGCCACAAGGCCGGTCACCACGCCCGCAACGACCACCGTTGCGATCGTGTCAAACTTCAGTGCGAAGCCAATGACAACGATCAGCACGCCGATGAGTTTCAGGATTTCCATAAATTCTTTTCCCTCCTCTTGTATTTCAATCAACCTGCCTAAGGCAGGATGGATCCACGATAAAGGCGCTTTCCAGAACACGGGTCATGATGCGCACAGTCTCCTTTTCATCCTTTCCGGTCATTTTCATGAGCTCCTCCAGGGTCCATTCCTGCTGTTTTGCCAACTTCGGAACATATTCACGAAGTTCCTTCAGAAGCTGCAGGGGAAGGAGCACCAGTATGATCAGAGGAATGCTGACAAGGACACGCCAGAGGTCAAAATAGATTCCGAATACACCGCCTTTGAAGCAGAGAATCAGAAGAATGGCTGCCAGTAAGATGCTGGCAAGAGCTGTATAAAACATGATATCAAGGCCATTGGCCTTGAGACGGACAATACGTATGGTTTTACTGAAATCGTATTCCGCGTTTTTATGCATTTCAGAATCCTCCATAAAATGGGGAAATATGCCTGAATTGTAACATGCTGATTTTGCAGCGTCAATACACGTGGATGAATCAGAACAGTGATAAAACAAGTATTGAACAGGGAGGAGTGGGTGCCTATAATTAGGTAAGGCTGAGGAGGTGACGGAAGAAATGGATATCCGGACAGGGGTTTCCATCATTCTGAACCGGTGGCTTGGCGTGAAAAGGAACGACCTTATCCTGCTGATCACGGATGAGACACACATGAGGGAAGCGGAAGCCTTTGAGTGCTGGGCACTGGGGGCAGACGCGATGCTGAAAACGGTCCTGCTGAAACAGGATGCGGTGCAAAGCGGCAGTGCCATAGAGGAACATGCGCAGCTGATGAAACGGGCCAGTGCCATCATCGGGGCCACGGATTACTCGTTTATCACCACCCGGGCTGTGATGGAAGCCGTGCATGCCGGGGCACGTTTTGTATCCCTTCCCCTCTCCTGCAGGGATGGAACAAGCCTGCTGGAAAATGAGTTTATCGGTATGAATCCTTACTGGACGAAACATATGGGCAGCCGCATCCTCCGTGTGCTGAATCCTGCCCGGGAGATCCATGTTACCACCAGGGCGGGGACGGACCTGATCTTTCGGAAAAGGAACAGAACCGGGGGCTGCTATTTCGGACAGGCAGAGCGGCGGGGATTTGTGAGTTCTGCCAGCTTTGAAGTGTATATTCCCATCGAAGAGCATGAGACGGAAGGGCGCCTTGTGCTGGACGGATCCCTGGGGTACCTCGGCCTTGTCTCTGCACCTTTTGAGATTACATTCTGCAAGGGACACCTCAGCGCGGATATGTCCGCCCCGGATGGACAGAAACTCACCAGATACATGGAAGATTTCCACGACGGGAATATGTTTCAGGCTGCTGAATTTGGCATCGGGCTTAATACCATCTCCCGCTGCCGCGGGGTTTCCTATATCGAAGATGAAAGCACGTACCGCACCTTCCATATTGGTATGGGCAGAAACATCACCCTGGGGGGTGTGCAGGAGGCTGCTGGTCACTTTGATATCGTCACCCACCGTCCCACCATAACGGCAGATGGAACGCCTGTTATGGAAGATGGAGAGATTGTGCTGTAGGAGCCTATGACACAGTTCCAATGTGTACCGGCTGAAAGGCTATGATTTTCGGCAAAAATGGATTCGGATGCTTCACGAAAATTCATCGATTTTTGAAGCAGTAAGGAGTGGTGATACCATGACCTATGAAGAGCTGGACGATGCATTGATGGAGATTTTGAAAGACAAAGTAGATGAAAGAGTGAATGCCGAAAAACAGCAGATCACTGTGACCTACATCAGTAACATTATGAAGAACTTGAAATTCACAGTTGAGCAGGCAATGGATGCGTTGAATATTCCCAAGTCAAAGCGCAGCATCTATGCGGGGCTTGTGGGCAAGCAGACGCGGTAAAGGTTTATCTCAATGCGATGATGAAACAATCCCTTGAATCGTCAGTATGATTACGGAAAGGCATTTGAAAGCTATTTGGAAGGGCTGCGCTTTCATCTTACAGAGGTGCAATGCCCTGACTGGTGCTCATGCCTTCCGGAACTGTCTGAATCTAAAGCAGAACCGCATTCCAGCCGGACATATACTGTCAAGTCACAATGGCTGTGCGTTCCTGCAGGAACAGCCGAACCGCGTAAAGAAATCCTTGCCAAATGCCGCTCTCAAAAATGGGAGTGACATTTGATGTTCAAGACATCGGGAAATCGGATATAAAGAACAGGATATCTATATGTATCCGGATTGTGAAAACTACAACTGGTAATTCACATAGCTGGATCCGGATAATGTTCAGCCCTGCCCACTGATTAGTGGAAAGGATGATTCGTAAATCAGCCGGCATAGTGCTGCTGTGTTGAAATTCTGTCAGGCGGTAAGATGACTCTCGTATTTTACATGCTGATGAAAAACTTATAAGATTTTCATTGAATTTTGACATTGATTTGCTATAATCTATACGTATTCTTATATCTCACTGCAGGGATTAGGAATACGGGGTGAAGTGCCGATACAGAATACTGGGTATGCCGTGTGACTTCGGTAACTTAGGTAATTCCGGAAGGGAGAAATGCTGATGGCAGAAGAAAGCAGGGAACTTACGGAACAGGAGCGGAAAAAGCAGATCGAATACTATCTTGCAGAACTGAAAAAGCTCCGTGCGGTACCGCGCAGTGACTGGCATGCCGGTTTTGAAGCATTGCTGCGGATTGAGACACACAAATATGCGGATCTCGTGCATATCAGCACAGAAGAAGAAATCGGAATATTCCCTCCAAGGACAGACTTTGTGATTCTGGTGGAAAACGGTCACATTCAATGGGAAAAGGCTATTTTCAGGATTTTCCGCAGGATCAACATCCTGGAGTACAAGAATCCCCATGACGCTCTGAACAGAAGGGTTTTACGGAAGGTATGCGGCTACGCCAATCTTTATATTGGCACGGCAGAGCATGAAGGAGATCGTCCGGAAGACCAGATAACCATTTCCATTTTCCGGTCAGTGAAAAATCCTGAGCTGTTTGAAGAACTGGAAAAGGAAGGAAGACTCATCCGGGACAGAATACCCGGAATCTACCATATAACAGGATTCACGGATCTTCCTTTCCAGATTATCATCACAGGAGAACTGAAGGGGGAGGAGTACGCGGCATACCGTGCTATGACAGATAAGGCAGATGCGGCAGATGTCGAGTGTATCCTTGAGGAAGTCGGACAGGAAAAGGATGATGTCGTCAGGGAGCATTACAGAGTATTGCTCCGACTGGTAGTGGCGAAGAACCCGCAGTTTATTGAAGCAGTGAGGAGGGGTGATATCATGACATATGAAGAGATGGACGATGCATTGATGGAGATTTTGAAGGACAAAGTAGATGAAAGAGTAAATGAAAGAGTAAATGAAAGAGTAAATGAAAGAGTGGATGCCGAAAAACAGCAGATCACTGTGACCTACATCAGTGACATTATGAAGAACTTGAAATTCACAGTTGAGCAGGCAATGGATGCGTTGAATATTCCCAAGTCAAAGCGCAGCATCTATGCGGGGCTTGTGGGCAAGCAGACGCGGTAAAGGTTTATCTCAATGCGATGATGAAACAATCCCTTGAATCGTCAGTATGATTACGGAAAGGCATTTGAAAGCTATTTGGAAGGGCTGCGCTTTCATCTTACAGAGGTGCAATGCCCTGACTGGTGCTCATGCCTTCCGGAACTGTCTGAATCTAAAGCAGAACCGCATTCCAGCCGGACATATACTGTCAAGTCACAATGGCTGTGCGTTCCTGCAGGAACAGCCGAACCGCGTAAAGAAATCCTTGCCAAATGCCGCTCTCAAACATGGGAGCGGCATTTGATGTTCAAGGCGTCGGAAGAATTGGATGGAAAAACAGGATGCCTATTGCATCCGGTAATTTTCACTGTCGGATCCGGCAAATCCTTAGTCTTATCCGTTATCCGCGGTGGAGTCTGTTTTTACTGTGCAGAAGCGGTACATGATCCTGCCCGGAGCATGGCATCAGCTTTTTTAACTCGGGTTTCATACGTTCGGATGCTGCCTTTCATGCCGCCCTTGACAGGGTTTGTGAATCATGTTAACATACAGTTTGTCTAAACTAACCACACAGCTGGAAGACGGACAGAAGAGGTTTCCATGCCAAAGGATAAGACGGCAAATCATATCAGACTCATGGCAGCGGCAAGGCAGGAATTCCTGGAACTGGGCTATGAGAAGGCATCCATGCGTTCCATAGGGGCACGATGCGGTCTGACAGCTGCGGCCATATACCGGCACTGCAGGGACAAGGAGGATCTATTCGACCGGCTGGTAAGGCCCTGCGTGGAGCGTATGGAAGCCTGGATGGAGGCGCATGTGGCCCGCTATATGGACGATATACAGGTGGGGCACCGGCTTGTCTGGAGGGACTCCGAAGTGGACATGATGCGGGAAATCGTATACCCGGACATGGAAGACTATTACCTGCTGCTGGCCAGGTCCGCGGGTACAAAGTACGAAAACTTTCTCCATGACCTGACGGAGAAACATCAGGAGGGGCTCATGAAATGTCTCCCCCTGCTCCGAGAGCAGGGCTTTAAAGTATGGGACATCACCCCGGATGAGCTGCACCTTCTGATCACGGCATACACCACAGCATTGTTTGAACCCGTGATGCATAACTATTCCCAGGAGGAAGCCATGCGCTGCCTCAAAACCGTGGAGGTGTTTTTTCTCCCCGGATGGAAGAAGCTGCTGGGACTGTAGATCCAACCAACGTTGTTATATAAGACTTTTTCGCCTGCCTCCCGGATGGGGGACAGGCGAAAGGTCTGTATAAGGGTTAGTTAACACTAACCATAATCTGTTTACTGAAAGAGGGGAGAGACGTCTATGAAAGAGAAGAAGCAAAGCGACCTTTCCGTGCTTCTCGGGTATGCAGGCAGCTACAGAAAGCTGACATTCCTGGGGCTTGGCCTGTCTGCAGTGGCGATGATCCTGGGCATGCTGCCGTATATCTGCATCTGGCTGGCAGCCCGTGACCTGATTGCTGTATCTCCGGACTGGAGCCGGGCAACAGGTATTTCCGTGTATGGCTGGATGGCCTTTGGCTTTGCCTTTGCAGGGATCGCCGTTTACTTTGCCGCCCTGATGTGCACCCATCTGGCCGCTTTCCGGACGGCAAGCAATATCCGCAAGGCAGGCATGGCGCATCTGATGAAAGCGCCGCTGGGCTTTTTTGACAGCAATGCATCCGGTCTGCTGCGCAACCGTCTGGACGGGGCAGCCTCGGAAACGGAGACACTGCTTGCACACAATCTTGCGGATATTGCAGGCAGTGCTGCCATGCTGCTGTCTACGGTTGTGCTGATGTTTGTGTTTGACTGGCGCATGGGTGCAGCCTGCATGCTCTCTGCAGTGGTTTCCGTATCTGCCATGTTCTCCATGATGGGCGGTAAGAATGCCGCGCTTATGGCGGAATACCAGGCAGCACAGGATGTGATGAGCAAAGCCGGCACTGAGTATGTGCGGGGCATTCCCGTGGTGAAGATTTTCCAGCAGACCGTGTATTCCTTCCGGGCATTCAAACAGGCCATTGAGGATTATAGCGCCAAAGCGGAACACTATCAGGCGGATGTGTGCCAGAAGCCCCAGGCCATCAACCTGACCGCAACGGAAGGCGCCTTTGTGTTTCTGGTGCCTGTAGCACTGCTGCTTGCCCCCTCTGCTCTGGCGGAAGGCAATTTTGCAGGGTTTCTGACAGACTTCGTGTTCTACGCGGTCTTTTCTGCCGTGATTTCCACGGCACTTGCCCGGGTAATGTTTGCTGCCAGCGGCATGATGCTGGCCCATACTGCCCTGGGTCGTATAAACCAGGTCATGAACGCACCCACCATGGAGATCACGGAGCATCCTCAGGTGCCCGGGGATAACAGCGTTGTTTTTGATGATGTGAGCTTTACCTATGATGGGACAGATCTTCCCGCCCTGGATCATGTTTCCTTCCGGGTTTCCCCTGGGGAAACAGTGGCACTGGTGGGTCCCTCCGGAGGCGGAAAGACCACGGCGGCCAGTCTTATACCCCGGTTCTGGGATGTCACTTCCGGTTCCGTCAGGGTAGGGGGCGTGGATGTGAGACAGACGGATCCCCATGTGCTGATGGATCAGGTGGCTTTCGTGTTCCAGAATACACACCTGTTCAAGGCATCCATTCTGGACAATGTACGGGCGGCCAGGCCCGGTGCCACCAGGGAAGAGGTACTTGCAGCGCTGTCCGCCGCCCAGTGTGACGATATTCTGGAAAAGCTGCCGGATGGGATTGACACCCTGATTGGAACCGGGGGAACCTATCTGTCAGGCGGGGAACAGCAGCGCGTGGCGCTTGCCAGGGCGATTCTCAAGAATGCCCCCATCGTGGTGCTGGACGAGGCAACAGCCTTCGCAGATCCGGAAAATGAAGTCCTGATTCAGAAGGCTTTTGCCAGGCTCATGAAGGGCCGCACGGTGATTATGATCGCCCATCGCCTTTCCACGGTGGTTGGGGCTGACCGGATTATTGTGCTGGATGCGGGACATGCGGTGGAACAGGGGACACATCAGGAACTGCTTTCTGCCGGCGGCCTGTATGCACGCATGTGGGCGGATTACAGCCAGGCGGTCAAATGGCGCATTTCCGGGGAAAAGGAGGCGGAGTAAATGTTCGGAAAAGCTTTTCAGCGCAGGTTTGCCCTCACGGAAGAAGGGGCGGAGAATATCCGGAAAGGAACATTCTGGACGGTTATCGTCAACCTGGTGGTCATGGGCGGCATGGGCATCCTCTACATGATGATGGAAGGATTCATTGCCGCGCTGACAGGGGGGAAACCTCTGCCCGGGCCTTGGGTCATACTGCTGCTGGTCGCTGGTTTTCTCATTCTTTCATACGTGACGCATCTTGAGCAGTACAAGGCCACCTATGGCCTGGTATACCGGGAAGTCAGGAAGGTGCGCATCTCCCTGGCTGAGCGTCTTAGGAAGCTTCCCCTGGGTTATTTTGGCAAGCGTGATCTGGCGGATCTGACAGAGACCATCATGGGGGATGTGAACCGTCTGGAACATGTCTGGTCCCACTGTCTGGGCTATCTGTATGGCTCATACATCTCCACGGCCATCATTGCCGTGATGCTCTTTGCCTTCAACTGGAAACTGGCGCTTGCATGCCTCTGGGGTGTTCCGGTGGCTTTCATGCTTCTGTTTGGCAGCCGCAGGATTTCTGCACGCAATTCGGAAGACACCAAGGCGGTGGGGGTTCAGGTTTCAGATGGCATCCAGGAAACCCTGGAAAACATCCGGGAGATCCGGGCCACCAATCAGGAGGACAGGTTTCTCAAAGAGCTGAATGAAAAAATAGACCGGCATGAAGGAAAAATGATACATACGGAGCTGACCAATGGCCTTTTCGTCAATGCAGCCAGCGTGATCATGCGCCTGGGGGTTGCCACCACGATTTTGGCTGGCACCGGCATGATCCTCTCCGGGGAGATCAATTTCATGGTTCTCTTCATGTTCCTTCTGGTCATTACCCGGGTTTACGCACCTTTTGATCAGGCATTGGCACTGATTGCCGAGATGTTCCTCTCCCAGGTTTCCGCGGACCGGCTCATGGAAATCTATGATGCCAGGACTGCAGAGGGAAGCGAAAGCTTCGCGCCCAAAGGACATGACATTGTGTTTGACCATGTCTCCTTCTCCTACGACAATGAACAGGTTCTGAAGGATGTGTCCTTTACCGCTGAGGATGGCAGGATCACGGCTCTGATTGGTCCCTCCGGCTCAGGCAAGAGCACATGCGCCAGACTGGCTGCCCGTCTCTGGGACATTGACAGTGGTATGATTAGGCTTGGCGGTACAGATATTGCCGGAATCGAACCGGAAACTCTTCTGACAGACTATTCCATGGTATTCCAGGATGTGGTGCTTTTTGATGATACGGTCATGGAAAACATCCGCCTGGGCAGACACGGGGCCACGGATGAAGAGGTCCTGGCCGCGGCAAAGGCTGCCAACTGTGATGAGTTCGTGCAGAAACTTCCGGATGGATACAACACGCCCATAGGTGAAAACGGGGCCAGGCTCTCAGGCGGTGAACGCCAGCGCATTTCCATTGCCCGGGCCCTTCTGAAGAATGCGCCTGTTGTTCTGCTGGATGAGGCCACGGCATCTCTTGATGTGGAGAATGAGACAAAGGTTCAGGGGGCTCTTTCCCGTCTGCTTACGGGAAAGACGGTCCTGGTTATAGCCCACCGGATGCGTACCGTGGAGGCAGCTGACAAAATTGTTGTTCTCTCAGAGGGCCGGGTTCTTGAAGAGGGAAGCCCGGAGGAACTCTATTCGGATAAGAACAGTATGTTCCGCCGCATGTCCGAACTGCAGGCTGTCAGTGCCGACTGGTCCATCTGAAGATGGACGGCATGGCAACAGGAAAACAGCGGACGCTCACATCGAGGACAGCACATGCAGATATCTCTGCTGTGAATGTGCTTCACGGTACAAACTTACTGCCACAGGAAATACGGGAACGTGACAGATGTCGCGATACCATCCGAAACAAACCCGGACTGAGGTGTTGATATGATCCGGCGCTGAACGCTCTATAGGCAAGGGTGGGAAGGGAAATGCTGCCCGTCGGCAAGCCATAGAGTGCAGCTCCTCAGAGAATGGGGAAACAGCGAAATATGTCTGTTCAGGGGACTGTTTTCGATATTTTTTGAAAAACAGTCCCCTGAATCTGGATTTTTTGAATTACTGTTGTTCTTTCAGACGGCCGGGGTTTTGAAGAAGGAAGCCCGGAGGAACTTTATTCAGATAAGAACAGCATGCTCCGCCGCATGTCCGAACTGCAGGCTGGTTCATCTGAAGAAGAACATGCTGTCAACAGGAAAGCAACGGACACTCATATTAGGGACATGATGTAAACTGGATACCGGGACAAAATATGACAGGATATGTCTGACAGGCAGACGAAAGACGGACATTTATGGTCCGTTTTTCTGTTGGCACCTATACCATTATGAAACAAGGAAAGGCCTCATGTATGGTATACGTCAGTTGGTTGACATGCAAAGAACGTTCAGGTAATATCGCCAATATAGCAACACTACAGGAATATAACAGCAGTACACTTCACCGGGAAAGGAAAGATACAATGTTCAGCCGACGGAAATTCTTAAAAACTGTATTGTGCACGGTTCTTGCCATTGTAGCATCATGGACATGTCTGCTTTTTGCAGTCAGTCATAATGCAGTGGCAGAAACAGGCACCGGGGCAACACCTGCAGATGCCTTTACTGTGAATGTGCTCAATGGTACATACTGCGCGGTTACGGGATATACCGGGGACGCGA
>CAMOVR010000118.1 GCA_946627565.1 uncultured Clostridia bacterium | reverse complement strand
TTGGCCAGCACGGCGGGATCGATGTACTGATCCTTGTCATAGCCGGGCACGTCGTTGGGAGAAGCGCAGATTTCAGCCTCGGTGCCGTCTTCCAGGGTCTCATAGTGAAGCGCGATCACGTCTTCAGAGGAAACCATGGTCACAGCCAGCTTGCCGGTGGGATTGTAAGCGCCGGTGATGACATCCAGCTGAGCCTTGCGGGCATTGCCGACGGAAGCACCGGAAGTGGTGTACTGGGCCAGCAGGGCATCGCAGTAGGGCTCGAGGTTGGTGAGGATCCAGGGAGAGGAGCAGACGATGGTGGCCACAACCTTGCCGCCGTTTTCGTGCACGGTGTTGGCAGCCTTGATCATCTTGTCCACATCAGCCAGCGTGGTGACTTCGATCTTGTCGCCGGTCTTCTTCTGGGAAGCGGTGACACCCTGGCCGAAGGCGCCTTCGCCGGACAGTTCACGTTCGTCAACTTCATAGTCTTCCACCAGGCTCAGAACGCCTTCAGAGGCGGTGCCGTTGGTAGAAGTGGTGGCCTTGGGCTGGACATAGAAGTAGGCAACCTCAGCGTCCTTGGCCTTGTCCACAACTTCGAAGCCCTTACCGGTGAACAGTTCGTTCAGAGCAGCCAGGGTTTCGTCGTCTTCGCCGCTGCCGGTGTAGGAAGCGATGAAGACCTTGGTGCCGGCGTCAGCAGCCAGAGGCAGGGCATTCTCATGATTCTTCATGAGAACAACAGCCTTCTGATGCAGGGCATAAGCCTGGGCAGCAGCGGTCTCAAGGTTGGTGGCGCGGACTTCGTCAGCAGCGTTGTAATCCAGATAGGGATTGTCGAAACGGCCCTGTTCAAAGATGGAGACAGCGCGGTTGATGTTGGCGCGGTCCAGATCTTCCTTGGCCAGGATGCCGGTCTCAACAGCTTCGATCACCAGGTCGGTGCGCAGACCGGAACCGATGGCATCGCTGCCGGCAGCAATCAGGGTGGCATAGCGTTCGGTCAGGGTCTTGTCTTCCACGCCGAAGGTCTGGCCGGTGACGATACCGGAGTCGGTGTTGACATATCCGTCAAAGCCCATGACGTCCCTCAGGAGGGTGGTGATGATTTCCTTGTTGTAGGCAGAGCCCAGCTGATTGACCTGGACTTCATGTCCGCGGTAGGTCTGCACAGAGCTGCGGGCGTCAGCCGCGTCGCGGGAATAGCAGGGCATGATGGAACCGCACTTGGCGTCAATGGCAGCCTGGAAGGCGACCAGCTGATACTTTTCAAGAGAACCGGGGGTGGGATACAGACGCCACTGACCCTGAGCCGTGTGGGACTCAAAGCCGTTTTCGGCAGCGCCGTCACCGGGGAAGTGCTTGACGGACAGGGCCACAGCACCGGGCTTCAGGCCGTCGGTGCCCATGTGGTAACCATCCACCAGAGCGGTGATGATGCCGGCGGTGACATCGGGACGCTCGCTGAAGGTTTCAAAGTCGCGTGGCCAGCGGGGATCGGTGATCAGGTCGACCTGGGGGCCATACATGGCGTTGATGCCCTGGGCAACCCACATCTGACGGTCAACTTCAGCAAATTCCCTGATGGCGTCATAGTTTCCGTCGCCCATGACAGCGGCAGCCATACCCTGGGAATCCGGGAAGCCGGCGGAGATGGGGTTGGAAATGATGGTCATGGGGATGGCGGGCACACCGCGCAGGGCAGCGTCGGCTTCAGCCATTTCCGTGACAACGTTGTTGTAGAGCGCGACGGTGGAAGCGTCAAAGTTGAGGCCGCCACGGTACACGCCGGCGCGGATCTTCTGGGTGTTGATGACGAAGTCATCCATTCCGGCAAAGCCGCTGGCAAAGGCATTCTTGGATTCTTCGCCTTCACCCAGCACCTTCACGATGGCAGCGGGATTGATGGTGCCGTCTTCGTTCATGGCCATGGCCAGCTTCGGTACGCCGGGGGTGATGGCCAGAGCGTTGAACAGGAAGCCGGCCTGGTCTTCCAGACTCATCTTGCTGACCAGGTCAGCAGCACGGGTCCTGGCATCCAGACGCCAGTCTTCACTGGGATCCAGTTCCTTGTTGTTGTTCAGGTCCTTGAAATACAGACCATCCACCACAAGCACGCCCACGGTGGTCACACCGATGGTGGGACCGTTTTCATTGGCGTAGAAAGCAGGGGTCATATACGTTGCAGTGGGATTGACCTCGTTTGCATCGTAGGGGGCAGCGATGTAGCTGTCGCCTTCTGCAAAGGAGGTGGGCAGCAGGCTCATAAGAAGGGCCAGGACTGCCAGGATACTCATGATTTTTTTCATGACCGCGTCTCCTTTTCCATGGTTATTTCTTTCAGGACTGGATATGGCCCATCCATATCTTGGTTAGATGCTATCATATGCTGATGAAAAGAAAAAGGGGGTTGTCACGAGTTCAGAATTCCCGGGCGTAAATCCGCTGCCTTTCCATTTGCGACAAAAAAACGGCGTGAACGGAATCCGCTCACGCCGGCTGCATGGCCACAGAAAGTTTGAATATATCCCCTTCTGACCTGACAGACATGGATCCTCCATGGTGCCGGGCAATGGTATCGATGGACCTGAGTCCAAACCCGTGCCCCGGACCAGTCTTGGTGGTTCTGGGCAGGGCGCCGCCGGTAATCTCACGGCTGCCTTCAAAGGTGTTTTCCACCTGCAGCACCACAAGGCCGCTTCTCTGGTTGGCTTTCAGGGTAATCATCCTGCGGCTTTCATCGGCAACGCCGGATGCCGCCTCCAGTGCGTTGTCAAGGGCATTGCCAAACAGGGAGTAGATTTCCCTCTCTGTCAGGAAACTGAACATGGCACCGTCGATCATATAGGTGAATTTCACCCCGGCGGATAGGCACAGCAGGTTTTTCTCCGTAAGCACAATGTCAATGGTCTGGTTCCCGCATTCCACCACGGCCGAATACGCATTGATGGAGTTTTCCAGGCTGTTCAGCTCCGCTTCGAAGCTGGCCTTGCCCGCCTCTGAACGGATGGCGGCGATCTGGTGCTTCAGGTCATGGCACTTGGTCTGCAGCGAGACAATGCCCTCATGGCTCATCTCATAGTAGCGCATCTTGTTGCTGATAAAGTCATGCATGGTCCTGTTTTCGTGCCGGTAATTGTTCAGCTTGGCCAGAATCAGCAGCGTGACGAAGTTCAGCACCGTGTAGAGCAGTGCGCAGAAGTAATACAGAAACAGTGAGCTGTCCGTCCCGGTGAAGGCATGTCCGCAGTATTCCAGGATCATGAGAACGAAGACAAACACGCCGGTCAGCACCGACATGGTCATCTGCGGGGCATGGTAGGGCGGTTCCTTCACCACAGAGCGGTAAATCCTGCAGCAGACAAGGGAGACCAGGAAATAGGATATGTAGGACACCAGGGATCCCACCGGTGAATAGGTGGACCAGAGGGCTGCCTGATGCTCCATGCGCATGAAGCTGCTTACGGTCTTAAAGCCGTTCCAGGCAATTTTATAGGTCAGAAGCGCCAGAAGACTGTCATAGAGTATCTCTGACGGCCTTGCCCGGTAGCACAGGGCATACCCGGCCAGAAAGAGTATGTGCAGAATAAGGATCTGCGCTGCAAAGGCCATGCCCTGCAGGACAGGCGAGACAAGAATCACGTCGCTCAGGTACCGGATGGACCAGCTGCCCAGGTTCATACAGGTGAGAACCGCCAGGACCCTTAAGAAAAAATGATCCTTCTTTCTGCCGTTTCCCAGGAGCAGCAGAAGCATGAAAAAGATAATGCCGGAGGAGATGCGGTGGTCGATCTCCTCAATCCAGATCATATCTGTCATAGATTGTCCCCCAGAAATCCGGAGAAGCGCTGCATGAGTTCCTTCTTATGGCCCTTGGAAACGGAGATCCGGGTGTCCCCGATCATCACCGCGTCCCCGCTGACGGAGGAGACATAGCGCAGGTTTACAATAAAGGAACGGTTGCAGAGCACAAACCGTGACGGATCCAGTTTTTCCATGACCTCGGAGAGTTTACCGCGGACCGTGTATTCCCTGGTCTGGGTATGATACACCAGGTTATGGTCGTATACCTCCACATACGTCAGGTCGTTTGCCTGCAGCACCACCGTGCCCTCCGGCGTGCGGATGGAGAGCATGGAGGCCCCTGTACCGGAAATCCGCTTCATGGCCTTGTCCAGCACATAGCTGATGCTGGAGGCGGTGGCGGGTTTGACAATAAAGTCCAGGGCATCCACTTCATATCCCCGTATGGCAAACTGCGCCATGTTGGTGACAAAGATCAGTACGGATTCCTGATTGAATTTGCGCAGGAAATGGGCCGTTTCAAGTCCGTTGACCTTGCCCATCTGGATATCCAGGAAAACCAGGTCATGGAACCCCTCGGACCGTATGAAGGTCAGGCCGTCCTGGAACAGATGGATCATGACGGAAATGGAACGGCTCTCAAAATAGGAAGTAACCAGCTCCTTCAGCAGGGCTGCATCCTTCTCGTCATCATCCACAATGGCAACCAGAAGCATGTCCTCACCATCTTCTTTCTGCAACTGCATGTTTTTGTCAGTATAGCACGCTGCCATGGTCTGCGCAAGTTTTTACATTTCCTTTTTCCACTGTATGTTTTCTATCGTCCGGATACGTAAAGAGGCCGGAGACGAATCTCCGGCCTCTTTCAGAAGCTGTTTATGCAGTTACGCTGACATGATTTCATGCCTTCTGCTTCTTTTTCCCCAGGATGTCCCAGACCAGCAGGGCTGCAGCCAGAACCGTCAGGGCCAGCAGGGACCACTGGGCAATGTTCAGGGCCGTCTGCCACCAGGGCGTCAGGGTGACCACCTTGGTGTACTGGCTGATGCCGTCCATGCCGCGGGAGTGCAGCACGGTATAGAGCACGCGCTTGGCGGAGGTACGCATGGCCTGGGCCACAGCCGCGTTGGCCTTGGCAGCGCCGGGTGCGTAGGGAGCCAGATTGGCGGCATCCAGTTCGCCGTCGGGGATATCGTTGCCCGCCACGATCTCATGGACAGGAACCATGTAGGAAGCATCGTACATGTCGCTGACCGCAAAACCGTCCATGCCGGCTTCTCCCCTGAGCCAGTCAATGAGGAGTTCCGGATAGGCACCGCACCAGTTGGCGCCCAGACGGTTGTAACCGGTCATGACGCACTTGGCATCTGCATTGACGATGGGCAGTTCGAAAGCCCTCAGGTAGATTTCGCGCAGGGCCTGCTCGGTAACCCAGGTGCCGATACCCGCACGGTTGTTTTCCTGGTCGTTCATGACAAAGTGCTTGTTGTAGACATACACGCCCTTGCTCTGGATGCCGCGGGTCTCGGCGGTGTCAATGAGGCCTGTGAGGGTTCCGTCTTCGGAATAATACTCGAAGACACGGCCGGCATAGGGAGAGCGGTGGATGTTCAGGCCGGTGCCGTAGAGTCCGGCATAGCCGGCCCACATGGCGTCCTCACCGATGAGCTCGCCCACTTCTTCCACCAGCCTGTCGTTCATGGTGGCGGCAATGATGCCGTTGCAGGGATAGCAGGTACCCTTCAGTTCCTTGTCCGGGTCATTGAGCACCGTGGCATAGCCGTTGGCGCCGATGGAATACTTCTGGGTCACGCCGGAAGGTCCGTTATGGTCGATGGTGCCGGGCTTGCCCACGGTGGCCACGCCCACGGTCTCACGCAGGCCCGTCAGGGTCAGGGCGGAGAGGTCCTTCCAGGTGAGCTGGTCAAGGAAGGTATCCCAGGCAGGATCGTCATAGCTGTAATCCAGCATGTTGACCAGCTGCAGGTTGCCGTTTACGCCCATGGCCGGGAATTCCACCCCCGTGGCATCCGGCAGGTCCGCGTCATCCAGCACCACATCTTTTGCCATCTGCTCGGTCATGGTGAGCTTTACATAACCGGGGTTGACAGTGCCTTCCCAGTCGCTGCGGGAATAGTAGACAATGCTGTTGTCTCCCCTGCCCTCATAGCGGTTCATGTCCGCATCGGCAAACAGGGGTTTCACAGCGGCATCCGTGCCGTAGGCAGCGGCAAAGGTGGTGTCGTCAAAGGCGAGATCCATGGCATAGACCAGATCCTTATTGCCTTCATCCGTCATGCCGTTTTCCTTTGTATAGCCCTTGGCAGCCAGAATGTTGTTTGCTGCGGCATGTGCGTTTTCAGCAGCGGTGAAATAGTAGGTGCCTTCATCCAGGATATACACGCCGGTGCCATAGGCATCGTAGCTTGAGAGCATATAGGCGGGTACTTCCACTGTTACGGTCTCGGAGGCACCGGGCTCCAGAATGGCCGTCTTGCCATAGCCCACCAGTTCCACGGCGGCCTTCTCGATCTGGTTTGCCCTGTCATAGTCGGTATAGGGCTTCTGGGCATAGATCTGCACGGCCTTCTTGCCGGCAACGCTGCCCGTATTGGTGACGGTTGTCTTAAGGGTGTAGGAGGCATTCTTGCCTTCACCCTGCTTTTCCACGGTGAAACCGGAAAAATCAAAGGTGGTATAGCTCATGCCGTAGCCGAAGGGATAGGATACCACACCGGTGTAGCCGAAGCTGCCGGCCTTGGGGGTTCCCATGACCACGTCCTCATAGCGGGTCTCGGTGTAGCGGTAGCCCATATAGATGCCTTCCTGATACACCACATAGCGTGCATAGGCGGAGGGAGAGGAGAAGCCAAAGGCGTCCGCACCTTCATATGCATAGGAACCGAAATTGTTCATGACCGGGTCCAGACGGTTGTCCATCCACCAGGTATCCGGCAGGGAGCCGGATGGGTTCACGGCACCGGAGAGCACATCGCCCACGGCATACAGGCCGGTCTGGCCCACGGAGCCCACCCACAGGGCAGCATCCACGCCGTAGTCCTCTTCAAACAGGAAGGCGGTGGAAATGGGGTTTGCGCTGTTGATGATCACGGTGACGGAGCGGATGCTCCCTTCATCCTTCATTTCCTTCAGGCCTTCCAGGATGGACCGCTCATCTTCATTGAGTGTCAGGTAATCCCCGTCCAGGGCATCTTCCTTTTCAGCGGTGACGTCATCGCCTTCGCCGCCCACACGGCCCACCACGTAGATGGCATCTTCACCCTGTCCCATGGTGTCGTCATGGTTCTTGCTTACTTTCTTCCAGCGGACTTCACCGATTTCATAGGTGTTCCGCTTGGCTTCGTTTTCCACGTAGTAGTCCAGAAGGGGCTTGTTCACCACATCATAGCCGGCACCCTTCATGACATCATAGTAGTTGGGAGCACCGTCTGCGTCCACGGCACCGGAACCCGTTCCGCCATAGACCGGATCCATGACGGTGACGCCCACCAGGGACACCTTGCTGCCTGCAGTCAGAGGCAGAGCGCCATTGTTCTTCAGCAGCACAATGCCCTCGCCTTCCACTTCACGCACCTTGGCTTCGCCTGCAGCCTTGAGTTCCGCAATGGACTTGTATTTGCTTTCAAAGTACCGGGCATAACCCTCTTCCTGTCCTTCCGGCAGGGTGGAGACGGTCTTGCTGGTCTTGATGCCCATGAACTGATTGATCTGTCCCGCATTTTCGCCGGCGATGACGTTGCCGGTAAACACCACGGCAAACAGGGCGGCCACAATATTCAGGAACACCTTTTTCAGGGTTCTTCTCGACTTTTTCATGCTTGGAAACCTCCTTCGAAGTTCTCAGAGGTCTGCTCAGCCATGCGGGGCCGCAGACGGGATCTTTCACAGGCGGCGGACCGATGCTTCACTGCCCGCCAGGCCCGGAGGCGGCCTGTAAAAAGAACTGTTACCTCTATTCTACCCCCAAAACACCCATCCTGGTATATCGCACCTGCGGCCAAAATCATCGTCAACAAGACCTGTTTCATATCTGCGCATGCATCACTGCATGTGACGTCATGCCAATGTCGCGAACGGACTGTTATCTGTCGTGAGTGGATCATCTTTACCGTTAAGAGAGTTTTCCTTCAGCCTGCTTTTCTTGCAAACCCTTACCTGCCATGACATAATCTTGCACAAACAGGCAGCTGTCAGAGGAAGAAAGGGAATGCGGTCCCACTCTTTCCACTGGCTGCCCAAGATGCTTCATTCCTTTGGAGGCTTTACTGCCGCAGGGCTGTATGTCCTTCAGGACTTCATGTTTTCAGGAGCTTCAATGTCTCAGGGAAATCCTCTGGTCTTTGTACCAAATGGAAAGGAGCTTGGATCATGTCCAATCAGAAAAAAACTGTCGGCTTCTATATTCTGTTAATTGCCTCCCTCCTGGCACTGGCAGCCGGCATATATTTTGTTGCCATCCACGGAACCTTCGGTCTGGATTCCACCCATAACGGCGTCTGCTACGATCCCGTTCTGGTGGGTCTGCTCATTGGAGGTACCGTTCTTACTTTTGTCCTGATTTTCCTTAAGAAATACGGTCTGGCATCTGCCGTCAGCGTGATTGCCCCCGGTGTCGGCATCTGCCTGTTTGTCCACCGCTGCTACTGGTATGTGGTGGACGTATTTGTGGGCATTGATGAAAAGCACGGCTTCGATCCGAAGTTCATCACCTTCTGTGCCCTGCTGGTTCTTGCCTTTCTCTTTGCAGAAGTTGCACTGTACATGCGCAAGACCAAGGCTGTGAAGGCATAAGGATCCCTCTGTCTGTTATTTCCCGAGCTGCAGAAATGCAGCTTTGTGGAAATGAAGGAATATATAAATTGGAGGAAACGCACATGGCAAGTCCGCGCACGTACCAGTGCATCAACGACGGCTGGACGTTTACCAGCATCGAGGGCGTCTCCCAGAGCGTAAATCTGCCCCATACCTGGAACAACATAGACGGCCAGGACGGCGGCAATGATTACAAACGGGGCGAGGCCTGCTATACCCGTTCTCTTCCCTGCCCGGCGTTTGACCGGGAGAGTCAGGAAGTCTGGATTGAATTTCAGGGCGTCAACGCCTCCTCCAGGGTGGAGCTGAACGGACAGACCGTGGCAACCCACGACGGCGGTTATTCCACCTTCCGGGCCAACCTGACGGATCTGCTCAGGGAGGAAAACGAACTGACGGTTCATGTGGACAACAGCGTCAATGACCGCGTGTATCCCCAGAAGGCCGACTTCACATTCTACGGCGGCATCTACAGGGACGTGAACCTCATCATCCTCCCCAAAAACCACTTTGTCCTGGATTACCTGGGTTCCAGCGGCATCCGGGTCACCGCCACCCCGAAGGATGCTGCAGCGGACGTGCGCATTGAAAGCCGCGTCACCGGCGGCACGGTTTCCGTTACCCTGTATGACAAGAGGGGCCGGGAAGTGGCAAAGGGTGAAGGCACGGATGTTACGCTGCACCTTGACAAGGCACACCGCTGGCAGGGTGTGGTGGATCCCTATCTGTATACCTGCCATGCCGAGGTGCTCACAGACGGCACCGTCACCGACAGCCTGGACATCCCCTTCGGCGTTCGTTCCTTCCGGGTGGATTCCAAGCACGGCTTTGTGCTCAATGACCAGCCCTATGACCTGCACGGCGTTTCCCGCCACCAGGACCGCAAGGGCATCGGCAATGCCCTGACCCGTGCCATGCACGATGAGGACATGGCCCTCATCATGGAGATGGGCTGCACCACCATCCGCCTGGCACACTATCAGCACGATCAGTACTTCTATGACCTGTGCGATAAGAACGGCCTGGTGGTCTGGGCAGAAATCCCCTATATTTCCGAGCACATGCCCAATGGCCGGGCCAATACCTTCAGCCAGATGCGGGAACTCATTGAACAGTGCTACAATCACGCATCCATCGTCTGCTGGGGCGTATCCAATGAGATCACCATCTCCACCAAGGACAAGAAGGACATGCTGGACAACCATCACCAGCTCAATGACCTGGTCCACCAGCTGGATCCTTCCCGTTTCACCACCCTGGCCTGCTACGCCATGTGCGGTCCTTTCAACAAGGTGGCCCATATCACGGATGTGGTGAGCTGGAACCTGTACCTGGGATGGTATGTGCCGGGCCTGTGGCTCAACGATGTGTGGATCAGTTTCTTCCACCTCTGCTTCCCCAAGCGTCTTCTGGGTTACAGCGAATACGGTGCAGAAGGCATGCCCAACCTGCATTCCTCCAGGCCCCGCCGCAACGACCACACGGAAGAATATCAGGCAAAATATCATGAATACATGGTCCGCTGCTTCAAGCGTCACCCCTGGATGTGGGCCACCCATGTATGGAACATGTTCGACTTTGCAGCCGACGCCAGAGACCAGGGCGGTGAGCCCGGCATGAACCACAAAGGCCTCATCACCTTTGACCGGAAGACAAAGAAGGACAGCTTCTATCTGTACAAGGCCAACTGGAGCAGCGACCGGTTCGTCCATATCTGTTCCAAGCGTTATGTGGAGCGGAATGAAAAGAAGACCACCATCAAAGTCTACTCCACCGAGCCCTCCGTGACACTGTATGTCAACGGAAAGACCTTTGAGATTCAGGAAAGGGACGACCACGTCTTCACCTTCCATGTGCCCCTTGAGGGAGAGATCCATGTGGAAGCCGTGGCCGGCAATAAGAGCGACAGGGCAGACTTCCGCTATGTTTCCGAACCCAATCCCGCCTATGTCCTCAAAAAGCAGAAAAACCCCCAGAAATCCAACTGGGTGTAATATAAGCACAGAAAGGTGAAATGGCCATGTCCAATGCAAAAGCAACCCCTGCCGGCAGCGCCACCAACCGGGCCAAGATGTACCAGCTGGTACTCTTCCCCCTGAATAACGGTGCTACCAATGTCTACTTCGTCCTGATTCTCTCCTATGTGGCTCAGTTCGGTTCCAGCGTCCTGCAGCTTGGCATGTATGCTTCCATCATGGTAACCATCATGCGTGTCTTCGACGCCATCACGGACCCCATCATCGGCGCCCTCATGGACCGCACCAGCACGAAGTTCGGCAAGTTCCGTCCCTTCATGGTCATCGGCAGCGTCATCATGGCCCTGTCGGTTATCGCCCTGTATATCCTTACGCCCCTGATTCCCGATACCCTGATGTGGCTCCGCTATGTGATCTTCACGCTGGTCTACAGCATCTGGGTCATCGGATATACCTTCCAGACTTCCTGCACCAGAGCCGGCCAGACCGTTCTGACCAATGATCCCAACCAGCGCCCCATGTTCACCATCTTCAACACCATCGGCTCCATGCTGGGCATGGGTGTCATGCAGTTCCTGATTCCCCTGATCAAGGGCATGTATGACATCAAGGACGAGCTGGGCGTTGTGGTCACCTCCGGCTATGCCCGTCCCGAGCTGTACCGGATCATCACCCCCATCGGCATCGCTGTGTCCGTGGCCCTCACCGTCCTGGCCATCATCGGCATTGCCGAAAAGGACCGTCCTGAATTCTACGGCCTTGGCGGCAGCCAGCAGGAGAAGGTCAAGGTTTCCGAGTATCTCTCCATTATTAAGAGCAACAAGCCCATGCAGCGCCTTATGGTGGCCGGCGCCGGCTGTAAGCTGGCCCTGTCCATCGCCACCAACACCACGGTGCTCCTGGCTCTCTACGGCATCCTGATGGGCAACTACAACAGCCTGTACCTCCCCATGATGATCCTGGGCTATGTCTTCGCCGTTCCCTTCTTCCTGCTCTCCGTCCGCACTTCCCAGAAGCTGGGTCAGAAGGCTTCCCTCACCCGCTATGTGGCGGTTGCCCTGATCTGCTATGTGGGCGTGCTGGCCCTGCTGCTGCTCTCCAACCCCGAGAATTCTGCCACGATGCTCTCCTTCCCCTTTAATGGCGGCGGAGCCATCAACCTGTACACCATTCTCTTCATCCTCTGCTTCGGCGTGGGCTACGGTGCATATTATGCCACGGCTGACATGCCCATCCCCATGGTGGCTGACTGCTCCGACTATGAGACCTACCGCTCCGGCAAGTACATTCCCGGTATCATGGGCACCCTCTTCTCCCTGGTGGACAAACTGGTCTCCTCCCTGGCTCAGA
>CAMOVR010000117.1 GCA_946627565.1 uncultured Clostridia bacterium | reverse complement strand
TCTCTCCGGAGGCGGAATAACCGTCCGGACAGAAGATTACCCATCCGGGCAGAAGATTACCCATCCGGGCAGAAGTTCTTAAAGAATCTCCTTATACAAAAATCACACGAAAGGGATTACGGACATGAAAAAAGGTATGTCAAAGGCAAAGTATCTTACCATCTGGTCCCTCATTTTTGCCCTGGTCATCGCAGCAGTCGGCCTGGGCAACTATGAGGCACTGAAATGGAATTCCGCCCTGACCCTCTTTTTCGGGGAAGTCGGCGGCCAGCAGAGTGCTGAAGGCCAGGAAGGCGACAGCATCTACTATCCCAGTGACTTTAAGAGCGCAGAAGAGAGACTGGCCCACTCCGCCGATATCGCTTCCAGGATCGCCGGCGAAGGCGCTGTGCTGCTGAAGAACGAGAACGCCGCCCTGCCCATGGCAGCCGGCAAGGTTTCCCTCTTTGGCATTGACAACAAGACCAACGGCCTGAAAGCCGTCATGGAAGCCAAGGGCTTTACCGTCAACCCCACCCTCTCCGACTTCTACGCCCAGTCCGCCCACGCCAGCGGCGTGGTGGGTCTGGCAGCCGGCAACGGTTCCGAGACCGGCGGCTGGGTCATTGACGAAGTGCCCCAGAGCGAGTACACGGATGCCGTGAAGGCCAGCTATGCCGAGTACAATGACGCGGCCATCGTGGTGCTCATGCGCACCGGTGCCGAAGGCAACGACCTGCCCTACGACATGAGCCGTTACGGCGGCAGCGCGGATGAACACTACCTGGAACTGAACCAGGCGGAAAAGGACATGCTGACCGCTGTCGGCGCATCCTTTGACAAAGTTGTGGTCCTCATCTCCTCCGCCAATGCCATGCAGATGGATTTCGTGGACGTGGAAGCCTACGGCATCGACGCGGTGCTCTGGTTTGCCCGTTGCCCCTATGAACCCATTGTGAGCATCCTCACCGGCGACGTGAACCCCTCCGGCCGTCTGCCCGATACCTACGTCTATGACAACCTCTCCTCCGCCGCCATGCAGAACTTCGGCGACTTCCGTTTTGTCAACCAGGACGGCAGCCTGACCGGCTACAGCTATGTCAACTATGCCGAGGGCATCTATGTGGGTTACAAGTACTATGAGACCCGCTATGAGGACAAGGTGATGGGCCAGGGCAATGCCGGGGATTACGACTATGCCTCCACCGTTGCCTATCCCTTCGGCTACGGCCTGAGCTATACCACCTTTGAATGGTCCGGCTTCAATGTGGAAGAGAAGGACGGCGTCTATACCGCCTCCGTCACCGTGAAGAACACCGGCAGCCGCGCCGGCAAGGAAGTTGTGGAATTCTACGTCCAGTCCCCCTACACCCCCGGCGGTGTGGAAAAGGCTTCCGTGGCCCTGGCCCAGTACGGCAAGACCGGTCTCCTTGAGCCCGGCAAGAGCCAGACCATTTCCGTCTCCTTCTCCCAGATGGACATCGCCTCCTATGACGATGTGAACGACAAAACCTATGTCTTTGATGCCGGCGACTGGTACTTCACCGCTGCCGCCAACGCCCACGCTGCTGTCAACAACGTCCTCAGCGCCAAGGGCTTCACGGCCGCAAACGGCATGACCGCAGAGGGCAATACCGACCTGGTGAAGAAGATCTCCTACGGTGAAAAGAAACTGCTGAACACCGCCGTAACAGGCAACGAAATCACCAACAAGCTGGACGGCATCATCCGGGCTGAGGAAGCCGTGTATCTCTCCCGTTCCGACTGGTCCGTCATGGAAAACCGGGGCCTCCTCTATGCCAACACCACCGCTTCCGGCGTTTCCAAGGTGGGCAATGCCTCCGGCGATACCCCTGCCTGGTTCGTATCCTCCGACATGCTGGGCAAGCTGCAGCTCACCGGCGTGGCCGCAGCCCTGAATCCCAACAACTTTGACGACGCAGAAAAGTACCCGGGCAAGGAAGCCTACACCTACGGCGCCGAAAACGGCATCTCCCTGGTTCAGATGATGGGCCTTGCATATGACGATCCCAAGTGGGACGATCTGCTCAATGAGCTGAAGCTCTCTGAGATGCACGCCATGTTCAACAAGTCCGGCTGGGGCTCCCTGGCCGTGGAATCCATCGGCAAACCCAAGACCCTGGAGTTTGACGCACCCCACGGCATCGCCAACTTCCTGACGGGTGAGGAAATCTACCATTATCCCTGCGCCACCATGCTGGCAGCCACCTGGGATCAGGCCCTGCAGTATGAATACGGCATCACCATCGGCAATGACGCCGTGGCCACCAACACCTCCGGCTGGTATGCCCCCGGCATCAACATCCACCGCACCCCCTTCGGCGCACGCAACTATGAATACTACTCTGAAGACGGTACCCTGACGGGTCTGTGCGGCGCTGCCGTCACCACCGGCACTGAGCAGAAGGGCATGCATGCCTACATCAAGCACTTCGTCATGAACGATGCTGACACCAACCGTGCCGCCAACGGCGCTGTGGCCGTCTACGGCACAGAGCAGGCCGCCCGCGAAATCTACCTCAAGCCCTTCCAGTACTGCATTGAAAAGGGCAACGCCCAGGGCATCATGCTGACCATGTGCCGCGTGGGCTGGCAGTACACCTTCGGCAGCTATCCCCTCATGACCTCCATCTGCCGCCATGAGTTCGGCTTCAACGGCTGCTATATCACCGACTACACCACTACCATGAAGGGTGCCGGATCCGATATGTACCTGGCTGCCGGCGGCAACCTGGTGCATGCCACCGCTGAACAGACCCTGTCGGATGTCAAGTCCGGCTGGTGCCGCGCCCTGATCCGCGAAGCCGTGCACGGCATTCTCTACAACACCGCCAACTCCATTGCCATGAACGGCATCGAGGGCGGCGAGAAGCCCAACTCCGGCAAAATCAGCAGCGGATTCCCGGTATACAAGATCGCCCTGTACATCTTTGATGCCGTCGTGGCCATCCTGCTCATCTTCGGCATGTTCAAGGTCTACAGCAAGTGCCGCATGACCGAAGAACAGTTCCAGAACCGCAGGCGCATGACAAAGAAGGGCAAGATGATCCTGTACATCGTCCTGGCAGTCATCCTGATTGCTGTTGTGCTCATCTTCATCTTCTGGGCATGGCCTCTGCTGGTAAAGGCCTTCAAGATCTGATGTGATCTGTCCATGCGTCATGATGTATCCCTATGACCACGGAGGACCTGCTTCTCCTGCGTCTAATGGACGCATGACATCCCAGGTATACTGAAAACAGGGGCAGCCTTCATGTAAGGCTGCCTCTGTTTTATTCCCCTCATCCAGAACGGCCTGCACATCCGGAATTCTGTGACCTGTATTTGTCCGGAACTGACGTCCTGACAATATGGTATGTCTTTCTTTCCGGTTTTTGTGTATAATCCGCCTGACAGATGAATAGCCGATGTATCTGCGCAGCGATGCGCGGCGCCCGAAGGGGCGTCACAGGAACCGGATGAGAGTTCCGGGCTATCCCAGTAACCGTGAAGCGGACGAAAGCGCGTATGGAAGCCACTGCGAAAGCGGGAAGGTGCGCAAGTAGGATGATGCCAAGCCGGGAGACTTGTTTACATCGTGATCTTGTCATTCCCTGGGGGTGGAATCTGCTGCAGGGCCGTCTGAGACATGACGGTCCGGCTGGCATTCCTCGGGGAGGGATGCTTTTTTCCCTCCCGCTGATTCATCTGATCTTACTTGAGGAGGGACATGCATATGTCCAGAAAAATCATTTCCCTTTTTCTCTCTGCCCTGTTTGTGCTGGGCTGCCTCCCTGCCCTGGCTGAAGATGCCGCCATCACGGTGACGGACATGTACGGCCGGGAGATCACGCTGACGGAGCCTGCCACCCGCATCGTGGCCATGCAGCCTTCCGACTGCGAGATTCTGTGCGCCATAGGCGGTGAGGATGCCCTGGTGGGACGCGGTCAGTACTGCGACTATCCCGAATCCATTCTGTCTCTTCCCGTGGTGCAGTCCGGCGCGGACACCAACATTGAAGAGATCCTGGCCCTGAATCCCCAGGTTGTTCTGATGAACGATATGGCACAGAGCGAGGAGCAGGTAGCCCAGCTGGAAGAAAACGGCGTCAGGGTTGTCGTCAGTTCCGCCACCGACATTGAGGGTGTATACTACGCCATCCGCATGATCGGGCACCTGATGGGAAAAGATGAAAATGCCGAGGCTGTCATTTCAGATATGCAGAAGACCTTTGATGACATCCGCGCATCCAGCGAAAACAGCGGCAGGAGCGTATACTTTGAGGTTTCTCCCCTGCAGTGGGGCCTGTGGACCGCAGGCAGCGGAACCTTTATGGACGAGCTGGCCGGCATCTGCGGCCTTACCAATGCCTTCTCCGACATAAAGGGCTGGCAGGCCATCTCCGAGGAACAGGTCATTGCCCGGGATCCGGACTACATTGTAACCATTTCCATGTACTACGGCGAAGGCCCCACGCCCGTGGAAGAGATTCTCTCGCGGGAGGGCTGGAGCGGCATGAAGGCCGTCTCAAACCATGCGGTCTTCAATGCGGAATCCAACGCCATCTCCCGTCCCGGTCCGCGTCTTAAGGACGCAGCCCTGGAACTGTACAATTTTATCAACAGCCTGGATGCGGAAGAAAAGCCCGCAGCCTGAATCATGCAAACCGGGGAGCCGAGTCTTCGGCTCCCTGTTCTCAAATACGTACATCGCTGAGGCTGACATGACTTATTCAAAAGGAAATACGCATGCCCCAAACCGTTTCCTCAGGCGGGAGCGTCTGGCGCCCCTGACCTGCCTTCTGCTGGTGGCATCCCTGCTGGTGACCATGATTCTCTGCATCTGCATCGGGAGTGTCAGGATTCCCTTTTCCGAAACCGTCACCTGCATCTTCCATGCCCTGTCAGGTCTGCCTGCCCAGGGCAGCACAACAGCCAACATTATCCTGCATGTGCGCCTGCCCCGGGTTCTGTGCGTTGCCCTTGCAGGGGCAGCCCTTTCCCTGTGCGGCGCCGCCATGCAGGGGCTTCTCAGGAACCCTCTGGCGGACGGATCCACCCTGGGTGTCTCCTCCGGTGCGGCTCTCGGGGCAGTGGCGGCTATGGCAACAGGTTTTACGCTTCCCGGCTCTCCCTACGGCGGCGTCATGGTTTCCGCCATGGCCTTCGCCTTCGGTTCCCTGGTCTTGATCCTGTCCCTGGCCTACACCCTGGACAGGTCCCTGGAGACGGGAAGCATCATACTGATCGGGGTCATTTACACCATGTTCATCTCATCCCTGATCAACCTGATCATCACCTTCGCCAGTGACCATACCCGGTCCCTGAGCTTCTGGACCATGGGTTCCTTTTCCGGCGTCAACATGGACCAGGCGGGGCTCCTTGCCCTGGCCCTGGTGGTCTGCGGGACCATTCTGATGCGGTTTTCACCTGAACTCAATGCCTTTGCCGTGGGTGAGGAAAATGCCCGGCATATCGGTGTCCCCGTCCGGCGGGTCAAGCTCATCGTCCTGATTACCGTATCGGTGCTCATCGGGGTATGCGTCTCCGTCTCCGGCACCATCTCCTTTGTGGGGCTTGTCATGCCCCATATCGCCCGCATGCTGGTGGGCCCGAATCACTTCAGACTCCTCCCCGCCTCCCTCTTTTCCGGTGCCATATTCCTGCTGCTGGCGGATCTGACAGCCCGGACCCTTCTCAGCCCCATTGAACTGTCCATCGGCGTGGTCACCTCCATCGTGGGAGCGGCTGCCTTCGTCATCATCTTTTACAGAACAAGAAAGGCAGGCGGAAAGAGATGCTGACAGGGAGCCATATCACCGTGCGCTACGGGGACTTTACCGCAGTTCATGACCTGTCCTTTTCCCTCCATGCAGGGGACTGGCTCATGCTGGCGGGCCCAAACGGGGCAGGAAAATCCACCCTCATCGAAGCCATAGCCAACGGGGTGCCCTATACGGGCACCATATGCCTGGAAGGGCAGAACCTTAAAACCTTCAGGCCTGCGCAGCTGGCACGGTCCATAGGGGTGCTGTCCCAGAAAAACAACGTAAGCTATGCCTATACCGTGGAGGAAGTGGTGCGGCTTGGCAGGTATGCCTATCGTCCCGGCCTCTTTTCCCGGCATGCGGACGATACCGGGGACAAAGTTGAGGAAGCGCTACGCATCACGGGCCTGACAGAACTGCGTCATGCCAGTATGCTGACCCTTTCCGGGGGCGAGACCCAGCGGGTCTTTCTGGCCCAGGTCTTTGCCCAGGACCCCGGTATTCTGATTCTGGATGAACCGGCCAATCACCTGGACCTGAAATACCAGGCGCATATCTTTTCCCTCATACAGGCCTGGCTGAAACAGCCACGCCGGGCCGTACTCTCCGTGGTCCATGATCTGAGCCTGGCCAGGCGTTACGGTACACATGCCGTGCTGATGCACCATGGGGCAGGCGTGGCACAGGGATCCATTTCAGATGTTATGACCCCGGAAAATCTGGCGCAGGTTTACGACATGGACGTGTACGGATGGATGCAGGACATGCTGAAACAGTGGACATAAAGCTCCGGCAGACAGCGGTATTTCAGATCGCCGGACAATTCCCGGCACCGCACCCGGCAAACGGTTTTTCAATCAGAAGCAAACATCTTCATACATCAGAGTGCCTGTCACGTAAGAGCACCGCGTCGCCGCTTCTTACGCTTCAGGCATTTTACTGTCTGAGGGAAAGATGTCCGGCCCTGCCATATTTATCTTCCGTACGCTTCCCTCCTTTACGCCATCCACTGTGCCCCAAACCTGCTGGATAACAGAGTTTGAGATACCGGCAGCGAAAACTTATTTCGGAGAGATTTTGGCATGGTGCCGGAATAACCGCATCCCATGCTCCGGACCATCCTGCACACCACCCTGCCGCTCATGGCACACAGCCCGGTTAAGGCATCTGAACACAGACGCAATAACGCCCATCTTCAGCCGGGTGACATCTATGCTGCCTGCCTGGTCCCTGCCGGCAGTGACATAATCGCAAACCGGGACGGTTACGAAAGTACAAACAAAGAGGGCGGTTCAAAGAACCGTCCTGATTGTTTGTCTGCCCGCGTCGGGCATAATCCAGAAAAGCGTATGCATCATCATGGGATAATCTGAATTTCCTGCAGGTTCTCAGTTTCTCCTGTATGGCGTAATCAGCTCTGCTTCTTTCCTGTGAGACATGCCGCCCAGCCGGCCAGTGCAACCCAGTAAACTGTCATGCCCTGCCAGTCAATGTTTGTTCCATTTCTGACAGATGTCACGATCTCCAGAACGCTGGCAATCACCGCAAGTGCGGTAACCACATAAAACGCTTTCTTTCCACTGATTGCCTGGATAAACTTTTTCATACTTTCTTTCCTCTCTTCCATATGTGTTTTTATTGGCCCCTTACATTTGATCCGCGTCTTCCGGTTCCTTCTCCAGCTGCTTTTTTCTTTTTTCAGTCGCTTTCATGAGGATTATCAGTACAGCAAAGCAGAGCACGAACGTAACCGCGGCTGTAATCAATGCTGCCGAAGCAGTCTCGCCTGTGTTATGGGTGTTTCTGAACACCATGAGTGCATTGATCCCGCCCATGGCAAGTGCCGCCACAGCTGACAGCATCAGGCTTGTTTTGTTATTCATCACAATATGCCTGTCCCAGATTCCCCGGCGCAGGCTGGAAATCGACAGATAGACTGACAGCACAATGAATACGGCCCACTCTCCGGCAAGTGTTTTGAAGTCTTTGCTTCCATACACAATGCTTTGCAGGATGATTGCGCCCAGCAGGCCCCAGAAGGCAATCCAGCAGGCATTGTGCTCCACCTTCAGCAGTTCCTGCTCCTGCATCTCATCCAGATTACTTTTCTTCCTCTTCATGTTCTGTCTCCTCCCAGAACAGATCATTCAATGTCACACCGAGCGCACGGCAGATCCTGTTGCACAGTTTTATTGAGGGATTGAAATCTCCGGCCTCAATCAGACCAATGGTCTGCCTGGTCACGCCGACTTTTTCCGCCAGTTCTGTCTGCGACATGTTTTCTTCTATCCGGCGGAATTTCATCTTCAGATTTCTCATGGGATCACCACCCCAGCAAAGCATGGATCTCGCAGACAAGTATAGAGCACCATGTCCTGTATGTCAACTATATATTGCATATCATATTTTTATTTTACGTATACAATATAAAACTTGCTTTTTTCAGACGCTGCCCAAGTGTTACAAGGCAGTTTCCTCCTGCATGATGCCCCGCCTTCCGTACGTATTCAGCAGGATCTTTTTCAGAAGCATATGGAGCTGGGCAGCTTATCCATATGCCTGTCAGAGCACTGTTCAGCTTCCCGGATCCTCCGGCTCCCGGCATCCTGCTGAACGGGCCACTATACCACCAGCGTTGTCTCTTCGTCCCCGCCGCCGAAGCAGCGGACATGAAATACCGGATGCATCGGACGGATACATGACAGATGCGGCGAAACGGATGATAAACAATCCTTCCGGAATGATCGGAACTGAAACTGCAAGGAGACTGTAAAACCATGGAAGGTATGCCCGCGGATGGATGGAAGAATCTCAGATGTGCCCCGGCGCCTGAACTGCCTGGCCGTAAGGCGTTTGCTTCTGAGAATCAGGCTATACAGCCGACTTGCTGATGACCATCCCATCCTGCTTCCCACCGGGGGGACCATTTTGTTCACCGATTCGCCTGTTTTTCCGCCAGGACTGCAGTCTGTGTTTTGTGCTGCGTTTGGAATGACCCTAGTTTAAAACTAGGGTCATTTTTCCCTTAAAGTCCATTCCCTGGCTTGTGTCTTCTGAACTAAGGCTGCAAAACTGAAGCCGCATCAGGGACAGGCAGGATTTGTGCGTGGCTGGTTATTGCGGCGTACAGCCGCAGCGGCCTCTACAGATCAATTTCCGGCATCCGGACACCAGCTGCTTGATGCAGGCCATGGCCAGGCATGGCGGCGGATTTTCCGGTGTAGCTCAGCATGTATTCCCGGTTACGCAGTCCGGCCGAGCGCTCATCGGCACCTCACGTTCCATGTGCACCTGATCCATGTACGGCCTTGCGATCCGGGTCTCTGGACCGCCTCTCAGGAGAATAGATCCTGGCATATTCAGAAACCGCCTGATCTGTTTCTCCGGACTCCGGTTTGAATGCCTGTCGTTCAGCCATTTAAGCCAGCTGCCGTCCTCCCATTCCTCCGGCAAGTCTTGACCATATTCAGCCTTTCCTCCGGATACCGCAGCCTCACATTCATGTACCTGACCTGACCGCTGGGCAGCGGAATGCCTGCGGATGGACGGGAGAACATCTTGTGTGATCTGCCGTTTAAACACCATTGCTTCAGGCTTGCGTGACCCTGCAACCAGCGTGTACAGGTCTTGTTCAATGACAGGATTCATCATCTGTGCATCGCGGTGCTGACCGGAATGCCCCTTGTTTAAAACTACGGTCATATGAAAGCCTCTTTCTCCGTTGAGATCCTGCCCAGGATCGGCCCCCATATCAAACAGAACAACACTTCCGAGATTTATTCCTGCAGGGTTCTTTCGGCTTCAGATTCAGGCAGGCATCCCCATAACACATGGCCGAAGGACGTCCCGGTTCATTCCTGCATTCCCCTTCTGCCTGCTTTCTCAGGTGGGCGGAACCCGGCTCATCCAGGGCTCTGCTCATCAGGAGTGCGACTGTTCTGAAAAACAAATCGTACCGGTCAGCGGGTTCAGAGAGCAACCGTCCATCAGCCATCTGCAGCCCGCCGTTTTCCCGCTGACGGCCCGGTACCGGCGATCACCCGGTCAAGGTCCGCATACTCAGCCAGCCGGTCAATACGGGTCTGGCAGCCGCATCTGTTCTCCTCATTCTCTGTCCTCTCACGAATCAGGACGTCCAGGAATCGCTTCTCACTGAACGGTACATATCACCAGACCCGGATCGTTCTCTTTGCCTGTCTTGTCTTCTCTCTGGCCTCCCTTCTTCGTCTTTGCCTTTCTCCCAGGCTCATCTGTCCTGCTGCCGGATTCCTCCATGGCGGCATGCAAAGTTTCCGTCTCTTCGGCAAGTCTGACCCAGTCCTTCAGAATCCGTACCAGTTCCTCCCGCCGCATGAACAGCAGGTTCTTCAGCCGCTCCCTGGAAACCCGGATCCCGGACCGTCTCGCCGTCGCCCTTTCGATCTCGATGGCCCTCTCCTCGATCCTGCCCACCAGTTCTTTCACGTCACTGACGCTCATCGCTGCCTTCCCGTTCTCACACATGGCTGTCCTCGTCTCCTTCCCGTCTCAGTGACTCGCTGTCCAATCCGTACTTTGAAAATCTGTCGATCCGCAGGCCTGAATGCCTGGCCATACGTTTCAGCCAGCGGTAAACGAACCTGCCTCTGCCGTCCGGTTCGATGTCTGACAGGAACCGTACCCGCATAAGATCCCTGTACCTGCCCCTTCTCTGGCAGGTCATGGAATACAGGTTCCGGTCTGCTCCGCTCACGCCTGTCTTAAACAGCAGCGCGTCGTCTTCCCGTTCTGTCCTGGCGGCAAAAGTAACTGACCTGCCGGCTTCCAGGTTATCCAGGAACTCAATCAGGCGTTCCCAGCTCACCGGTGTCAAAGTCGAATCCAGTTCGTTCACTTCAGGGGCTCCTCTCTCCGGGCAGCAAGTCCGGCATTCCGGATCCGCGATTTGTCTCATGGGTCTTCTGACCTCGTCTGCAGGAAGTTCCCAATTGATGATCCGGTACCCCCCCTTCTTTTTCCGACCTGACCGGTCCGTATCTGTCCGACAGCTTCTGCAGCCCGTTCACTCTTCCAGGCCATGTTCCTGAATCTCCTGCACAGCTCCGCATACCTCTCTGGCTTATCCCCGCCCCTGTCGCCAGGAAGAAGAACATCTGTTCCGCCCAGTCCCTGTCCTCCTCAGGTGCAACGCTGCAAAGCCGGAACAGACACCGGATTGTCTCTTCGTCCCGCTTTCTGTCTCTGCGGCCAGTGGGCCTCCGGCAATCAGGCTCCCGGGTTCGGCAAACCTCTCCGGCTCATGAAAACATATTCCCGACGATTCTCTCACGCATGACTCATTGCTCTCCCCTTTTCTTCAGCGCTGCCACGTACTCATCTGCACTCAGATACGCAACCTCAAACCCGCTCCGGGAAATCAGGTCTTCCGGGACAGTGTTTCTGACCCGCCGCAGCATCACCCGGTCCACAACGATGTTTCCGCTGTCCCCCCTCAGCGGATCCGTCCGCAGGCATCCGGAGTCCTCTTCCGCTTCTCAAATTCCTGCTTGCCGGTCCTGATGGTCATCTCCCGAATATCCGGTGTCGGTGCCCTCCCCCCCATGGGCCGTCAGCCAGGATACATACCGGGCAGCCTGATCCCGTTTTCCCTTTCATGGAATTCCGCAGGGCAGCAGTTTCCGAAGCAGCTGCACCTCTGCAGCTTTGGCTGTAATGTGAGTCAATATCACAGGTTCGAAGCTTTCAGATCATTCACCACAGGCGTTAACCGTCACTCCTTTCCCGGTTGCCGGCCTCGCCGGACCACACAGTAAAAATCCCTGCCCCCCAAAATTTACCCCTTCACTTATATAAGGGTGCGTTTTTTATCGAAATGTATAGTCCCTGAGAAAAAAAATTTTTTCACCCGTGCACGGTGCCCTCTCCCTCCATGGGCCGTCAGGCAGGATACATATCGGGCAGCCTGTTCCCGATTTCCCTTTGGGAAATACCGCAGGGCATGCAGTCCCCGAAGCAGCTGCTTCTCTGCAGCTTTGGCTGTAATGTGAGTCAATATCACAGGTTCGAAGCTTTCAGATCATTCACCACAGGCGTTAACCGTCACTCCTTTCCCGGTTGCCGGCCTCGCCGGACCACACAGTAAAAATCCCTGCCCCCCAAAATTTACCCCTTCACTTATATAAGGGTGCGTTTTTTATCGAAATGTATAGTCCCTGAGAAAAAAAATTTTTTCACCCGTGCACGGTGCCCTCTCCCTCCATGGGCCGTCAGGCAGGATACATATCGGGCAGCCTGTTCCCGATTTCCCTTTGGGAAATACCGCAGGGCATGCAGTCCCCGAAGCAGCTGCTTCTCTGCAGCTTTGGCTGTAATGTGAGTCAA
>CAMOVR010000116.1 GCA_946627565.1 uncultured Clostridia bacterium | reverse complement strand
AAGGACAAACTCCTGGTTTCCCTGCATCATGTTTGCGGCGGCGTTGATCAGGTTCTTGGTTGGGTGAACAGGAGAAGAGATGAATTCTTGAAATACTTCTCTCCCTCGGCCAGAAGACAACAGACTGCCTAAGGACTGTGCATAAGAGACGACCTCATCTCCGCCGTACAGGGGGCACTTCTCCATGACTGGTTCATACTGCGGAGCAAACAGGTCGTTTGGCTGCTTCTCATGGAAGTAGTTGTAACAGTAAGCAAAACCGTTGAGAGTGTTCTCATCTTTTTCTGCAACCGCAGGAATATAGTTCAGAATGTTCAGGTGATAGGACAATGCCTGGAGAGAGGGGTGGGGGAGAATCTGATATTGGCCGCCAACAAATGCATTGACCTCGAACACTCCTGTATCATAGAGACAATTGACGGATTTATTGCTCCATTGCTTGAGCTCGATATGGATGACATGAGACTGATCATGCTCATCCGTTCCAAACATCATGCAGTCGACACGGCCGGCTATAGGGCTTTTGTATTCAAAACCAATCCAGGCATCATCAGGGATATGGGCGAGGCTGATGAGGTTGCGGATCTTGTCAGCGTTGGCGGCCCAACTTCTCTTCTCTGATTCGGATCCCCCGATTCGGTTCAATGATGCACCTTCGCAGATCTTGCCCATGAACTGATTGGTTTCCACGTCAAACACAAAGTCTCGGACAGATGAGGAATAGGCAAAACGGCTCAAGTATATAAGCCTCCTTCAATCAGCGGTGTGGTGAGGGTCTCTGTGACGAGAAAACAAATCAGTTCATGCACTCTGGCACAGGTACCAGCGTTTACGAGTAAGTTACGGCATGGGGCGGGAACAGAATATTTCCATTTTTCCATGCGTTTATCTGTCTGGCCTCTCATTGGCTCAGAACACCAAGCCAGCCAGTGAGGATGTAGACAAGAACAGACGACTTCCGGAACCCCGTTGACACTGCTGAGCAACAGCGATGACCCTGCCGCTTCCCACTGTAGCAGGGAAGACAATTTCGATGTTTTAGTTCGCCACCGAAATTGTAACGTGTGGATGGGTAAAGAACGCCTTTTAATGGATCGAAATTGTGTCTAAACCAGGGACATTTTAATATATCAGCCATTGTGATGCAATGCAGTATCAGATGGTGGGAAGCTAGAATAAGAAATAGTTGAGCCAGTACCTTTCCAATGGAGGCTTGTGTGGAAAATTGTTAAAATATATGACGGATTCATCTGATATGGTGTGAAGCTATATATACAGGCCTGCTCTGAGCACCTTTTGGTTTTTGCGCACAACTGCTTTCCGTCAGACAGGGAGAACCATATGCCATTGTCTTCGCAGAAACTGCAGATTATGATTTCCGTTGAAAACGGGACCGGATTTCTCTGCCAGCACATGACCTTCCTATCCATAAGCCGTCTTCGAAAGAAAGCGGAGCATCAAGCGTGCATGTTGACATTTCATGGAAAGCGTACTGACAGTGGCACGGGGATGGGTATCGATTATGTCATGTCTTCATCGTGACCTGGGTAAGACAAAAACCTTCACAATCTTTTTGCCTCTAACATCTGGACTGTGTACCTGACATAAACTATGATATAATTTGGATACGTCGATTCGTCCGTCAATATGGTTCAGGTTGCATGCTGAAGGGAGTATGTCAGCGAAAACAGCCGAACCTGTTACTGAGATGACGATGCAGCGAAATCATCCTGTTTTACTGTAGCAGCCAGGTTTACTACGAATGTATCCAGCTCGGATGACTGGAATGGAAAAGCAGGCATGGAACTGCTGGAGGAATCTATAATATTCCATGGCCGCAGAACGGGAGAGTAAACCGACGGAAGCATAACTGCTGCTTCCATGCAAATACGTTATCCATACTGTTGGCACGGTATGGGACAATGGGAACATAAGAAGACAGAACTACTGGGTGGTTGTCGCTACAGGCAGTTCCTTCGGGTAGTAGCTGACCACGGGATCCGCAGTGCCGCATCCATTATCTTTGGTGGGGATACCCAGCTGTCCAGTAGAGGAAACAGCAAAGATTCCTGTCTGTACTGTCAAGCAGTTTGCTGAAGAGCATTCGGATGAACTCCTGGAGAAATGGATCCTGGTTGAAGATTATATGTGTGGCGCGTGTATGGATGCGCTTCATCAGCTTCAGGAAACTCAAAGAAGAACAATCGGCCGCCTTTATGATGGCCGCATCATAGAATGACGTCAAACAAAGAAACATGACGGAGATGAAAAAATGAACGAAAATGAGTATTTACATCAATCACAAGGTGCAACTGATGAAGAATCTTTCGATTTTGATGAGCTTGAGAAGATCCTGGAAGGACAGCTAAGCGAACATCTTCAGGGCATGGAAGATCTTGAGGAAGAAACTCGAAAGGTTGAAGAACCGGAAGAGTTGGGAAACGCTGTGCTAAACGTTGTTTGGGAGCAGCTAATTAATCAAATCGGGACAGTTGCGGGTGATGAATTTATTAAAGCAAACAGAAATATGAAGCTTGATTTAAGAAATGAAGCTCATATACAAACCACGGAAAACTTTAGCAAAGGTAAAATTGCCACCCACAACGATAAGATCGACTATCAGAAACGTTATGAAGATTGGCAGGAAAAATTTGAAAGAGATGAAAATGGCAATATTAAAACTTACACAGACAGAACCGGAAAACAAGTCGAAAAACTAACAAAGGATGCGCGTAAGCCATTTGATGCAGATCGGCCAAAGGGTTCAAGAGATAACCATACTGATATGGACCATACTGTTTCTGCTGCGAAAATAATCAGGGATCCTGAGGCAAATGCGCATCTGTCTTTAGATCAGCAGAAAGCGTTTGCTAACAGCAAGGAGAATCTTAATGAGATAGATTCTGGAATGAATCGTTCTAAAAAAGACCTTTCTATGGAAGAATGGCTTGATACCCCAAACGCAAATGGTCAAAAACCAAATGAAATATTTGATATTAGTGAAAAAGATGAACAGGAATTTCGTGAAAAAGGAAAAGTAGCAAGCAAAGAATTCGAAAAGCGGAAAGATGAAGGAGTTAAAGAATCTGTTAGAGTTGGCAGGCAATCACAAAGAGAAGAAGCTTTCCGTATCGGTGGGAAAGCACTGCAGTCAATGATCTTCAGTCTGCTTACTGATCTGTTAAGAAACATCATCGGAAAGTTGATAAGCTGGCTAAAGAGTGCAGAGCGAAACCTGAAGACGTTCATTGAATCTGTTAAAACGGCAATTATAGATTTTGCAACCAACCTTCAACGAAACGTTCTCACTGCTGGTAATGCTATAATCAATACCATAGCGACTGCGATTGTCGGCCCTGTTGTCGACACAATCCGTAAAGTTTGGACTGTTATAAAACAGGGAGTAAGAACGCTTAAAGAAGCAATTGATTACTTAAGGGATCCTTCCAATAAAGGAAAATCATTTAGTATTTTAATGCTTCAAATCGGAAACATTGTCGTTGCTGGCATAACTGCAGCGGGTTCCGTCTTTCTCGGCGAGATCATTGAAAAGGCACTGATGACTATACCGGGTTTTGCCTTTCCAATACCGATAATCGGAAGTCTGGCAAGCCTCATAGGAATCTTTCTGGGAGCATGTATTTGCGGAATAGCAGGTGCTTTAATTCTCAATCTTCTTCACAACATGATAGTGAACAAAAGAAAAGAGGAATTAATCGCTCAGCAAATATTGGAAGGCTCTGCGATACTTGATCTTCAGGGAAAAGCCAAGACTTTATATCAAATGAAATATCAGAATGAGAAAAAGCTCATAGAAGATGGCATATCAAGCAGGCATGAAGCAGCTGACAGGATCATAAGGGAAAGCACAGCGCAGGTATTCGGGACTTCACATGAGAGGAGTTTCGGAACCAATATCAGTAAAATCGATGTAATGCTAAACGAACTCGATGATCCAAATTAACAGTGGGGAATGGAGATCAGGCAAATGGAAAACTGGCAGATAATCGCATTGATAATCCTGGGCGTTATTGTTACAGGAATCGTGACGGCTCTTGTTCTGAAAAGGAAGGGCACCAATGAAAGCAAGGCAATAACCGGCACATCTGTGCCGGATTATAGAGAACGTACAGCTCCGACATTAGACATTCCACCTTTACATGACGCTGCGCAGTCTCTGGAAACAACCAAATCAAAAATGGGTGAAAAAGTGTCTGAACGCCATGCTGAGGCAGCCAGGATCATACAGGAAGCTGTTGCAAACATTGCGGACAATTCCCAGGAGAGAAAAACCAGAAATGAATCAAAACTGGAAAAGCTTGGAGAAGATCTCAAAGATTTGTAATGGGGTGAATCATGTTGGATAACGATTACAGGAATGGAGCCTCTTCAGGTGAAGAGAAATCCGGAACTACAAGCATCTCGACTCATGACTTTGAGGAAGCGAAGGGCAAAATAAAGCAATTTACTGATCAAATGCCATCAAATCCCACGTTCAGGCCATTTCCAGTTGCTGGTGGACTGTTTAACTGGTTTCCGCATAATGTTACAGGCGACGAGTTAAACAGCTTTGTGAAATCTCTTGAAAAGCACATGATTGACTTTAACAGAAATCAAATAGCATTTCTGAAAGAGTTCGGTCATGTGTATGAAGCGTTTGAATCTCTTGATCGTGACTATATTCAGGCCATACTGATAGCGGTAAAATCTGCGGAAAAAGCAAGTACAGAGGCAAAAGACGCGCAAAGAGATATTGATATAACAGTCGACAGACTGTGCCAGACTGTTGAATCGTATAAAAGGTTCAAATCTAAAGTTGAGTCATATGAACATCTTGAAGATACAGATCAGATGTGGAATGAACTGCGAGTCATAAAGCAATATGTAGAAAAGCATGGTGAAATAACAGAAGATCAAAATGAACAAATCCGGAATTTGACAAACCAAAATCGTGTGTTGTCCCGCAAAGTCACTCTCATGACAATTCTGTCTGCGTGTGCCGTTGGATTCGTTATTTGTGATGTCATACTTCATCTGACAGGAGTACTGTAATGGACAACAAATACAAAAACAGGCTGGCACAATGCGCTGCAAAATGTGACTCTTTGATGGAGCAGGACGGATACATTCCAGCATTGACTTCAAGAATCATCAATTGTAATGACGAAAATGCCACGCTGGAATTATTGAAAGTCATATCAGATGCGGCCGGCAGACAGAACCTTCGGCTCACGAAGTCCCTGCAGGAACTTAAGGACAGCCTCATTGAGTATTATGGATATATGAAGATCATCGGAATCTGCAGGCAAAAAGAACTTCCAGACGAAGACCAAATGGACGCATATTCATTGGATGAGCTTTTGGAAGAACTCGATAAACTGGTTGGACTGAAAAAGGTCAAGGAAACAATAAGCGACCTGATCTCTTATCAGAGAGTTCTAAAAATGCGGGAAAACGCTGGTCTCCATGAAGAAAAGAGTACATTGCATCTTGCTTTTACGGGCAACCCGGGAACGGGAAAAACAACTGTGGCCAGAATAGTTGGTCGGATCTATAAAGAAATAGGGCTTCTTTCCAGGGGACATTTTATTGAAGTATCAAGAACGGATTTAATTGCAGGATATCAGGGCCAGACCGCCTTGAAAGTCAAGGATGTTATTGAACGGGCAAAAGGCGGCGTTCTGTTTATAGATGAGGCATATAGCATTACAGAAAATGATCATTCAGATTCCTACGGAAGAGAATGCCTTACCGAACTCACGAAAGCATTAGAGGACTACAGGGATGATCTGGTTGTTATTGTTGCGGGCTATACAGAGCCTATGGAGCACTTCTTCGATTCCAACCCGGGCCTGAGATCCAGGTTTAACACCTTTATTGAATTTGATGATTACAGCGCTTCAGAGCTTAAGGAAATGCTCCAGCTGATCTGTAAAAGAAATGATTACACAATCTCGGACGATGCAATGCCTATTCTTTCATCAATCATTGATATGGCTGTAGCAGGGAAAGATGATTTGTTCGCAAACGGGCGGTACATCAGAAATCTTTATGAAAAGCTTACGATGAACCATGCGAAACGTATCGTTCATATGCCTGCACCCACAAAGGAGCAGCTGATGGAGATTACTGCTGCAGATGCGTCACTTGATTTCAGTTAAGATGCGAACGTATACTTTGTAAAGGAAATGTCTCGATCGAGGAGATTTGGGATCTGTGGGAGGATTGTTTTCTGCTGTTGTCCCGGAAAAAGTCAAACGTGACAGCCGGAAAAGAACCCAAATATCGTTTAAGATTCGTAATACTTTCGTTTGAATAAAGAGGTGATCCATACGGCAGAAAACTGACTCTAATAATATTGAGAAATTCGAAGGCGATGATTTCTGCTTCTACCTGACACAGGAGGAATTTAAGGAATTGAAAAACTTGATATCGAAAAAATCGACATCAAGTTGGGGCGGACGTCGAAAACCGCCAAGAGCATTCAGCTCGTTCTGAATACGCGTTTCCGTATCCAACAGCATCGCGACAAATCCTCCTTCGTACGATGCCTCCCATACTTTCTTACACATCATAGATGACTGGAATACAGCCAACCCAAACATTGAGGTTGCATTATCGCTATCAATCAGATATAATCCACATTGAGCCCTGAACGCTTCTGATGTGGTAGTTGGTGGCTGGAAGGCTCGTTTTTTACAGGTAGGCCCCCACAAGGGGGCCTATTTGAATTTTACACGATTTCTGTCGCTCTGAAAACCCAACCAAATTCGCATAGCTTATCGAAATAGCTTCAATATCTTCATGGCTGGAGATTAAAGATAACTGCTGAAAACATCATCGCCGATAGGCGATGATTTGGTACAAAAGAAAAGACGTACAGATACCCTAACGGATATGTGGAAGGCCTGAGACTGAATATGCACTTATAAGTCAGCCGGTGCAGCAAGTCGGGAGACTGGATCAATCAATCCACAGATAGGCTGAAAGCATGTTGGAAATGAAAGCTTGAGTAGGATATACCATGGCAAAGAAAGATAACAGATTCGAAGTCATTTACAAGGACGGCAGCCAGCTGATGGATGAGGGACTGCGTCAGATCCTGGTGGATAAGGAAACCGGCGTCCACTATCTTACATGGAAGGCCGGGTACGGTGCAGGCATTACGCCGCTCCTGGACGCTGAGGGAAAAGTTGTCATTGAAAAGCTGGAGGAGAAGCTTCCGGTTTCCTGAACTGAGAAAGCCACCGATGGGATAACCCCCGCGGTGGTTTTGTACATAGATTTAACGTTAAACCTATTACCGGCGATCATTTGCAGTGCTATGTTCCGTGCATGGAGAAGGGGAGGATCCTGCTCAGATCGCACACCCCGCTGCAGGAGAGAAAGCAATCGGCACAGTCTTCTGTTTCCGGTGACGGGACTGTGTAACGGACTCAAACCATGGTATACTTCGGATGCGTCAATCCTTCTGTCAGCATGATCCGTGCTGCAGGCAGAAGGAAAATCGGTCAGCATAGCAGCATCACCCGTCAGGGAGAAGACAGTGCAGGGCCTCTTCCTGCTCGCCTGCAATGGCCCAGTCAGCCGGATAGACATGGAATCCAACTGCTTCAAAAGACCGGAAAAGAAAAGCCTGACTGAATGCTGCGCTTATATGACAGACGCACCCAGTCAGATACCCGCTTCGCGATATGGACGCGGCGATGCGGGAAAATCAGAAAAGAAAGGATTTTCTGAGATGACAGCCAGTAAAACCAGAACCGCGATTGTATTCTTTTGGGTCCTGCTTCTGTGCCTTATCTTCACCCTGTGTGCCGGCGCAGAGATTTCCACCGGGGGCATCAAAAACGCCTCCTTCACGGAAATCGTCCCGGGACAGGAAACGCAGCTTTCCCTGAAGGCAGGGGAAAGCGCCTATTTCAGCTTTACAACAGAAGCAGGCAACTTCTATGAGTTCTTTTCCACGGCAGGTGACCGGAAGAACCCGCCCCGGGGGGATCTTTACGATGTCAGTAAAGAGAAACAGGTCCCCATCTCCTCCAGCATTTCATCCGAGGGCTTCCGTTTCGGCTTTTATATGGAAGCGGGAGAAACCGTCTATCTGTCCGTGAATCTGTATTACGCCGACAAAGGCGCAGACTGTACGGTCCTTTTCCGGGAAACGCCCAGGAGCGGCAGCTGCGGGGATAATCTGACCTGGTCTGTGGATGATGAATACAACCTGTTCATCCGCGGCGAAGGCGACATGCCGGATTATGACTGGATCTATTCTCTGCCATGGTATGATCTCCGGGCAAAAATCAGCGGCGTTACCCTGCAGGAAGGCATCACCTCCGTAGGCAACCATGCCTTCGACGGCTTTTCAGCCCTCACATATGCCGTACTCCCGCAGGGACTTAAGAAGATCGGCAGCAATGCTTTCGATGGCTGCACGTCTCTCAATGCGGCTGTCATCCCGGAAGGGGTTGAGCAGATCGGGAAAGGAGCGTTTCAGGACTGCGAGGCTCTGAGCCGCGTGATCCTTCCCGCCGGGCTTAAAGAGATCAGTTCCTCTGCATTTTCCGACTGCAAAAAGCTGACAGACATTGTCTTCCCGGACGGTCTGACCCAGATCGGAAATTACGCCTTTTATGGCTGCACAGGCCTTAAGGATCTTACAATCCCCGGCTCTGTCACCCGTTTGGGGGAACAAGCATTTGCCCTGTGCAGTTTTACTTCCGCCGTGCTGGAAGAAGGTGTCTGTGAAATCGGGGCATCCTGTTTCTGGTACTGTGACGCACTTGAGACACTGGTTCTGCCTGCGTCTGTTACGGATATCGGAAAAGATGCCTTTGCTGACTGCGATGTTCTTGAAACTGTGCAGTACCCTGGAATTGCATCCTCTATCCGGATGGGAAGCGGCAACGGATGGCTCAGGCGTGCCCTTGGCGTGGAGATGGCGGATACAGGCACATGCGGCACAGATGCCGTGTGGACGCTGTATACGGATGGCCGCATGGTGATCAGCGGCTCCGGTGCCATGGCGGATTTTGAGAGCAAAACACTGTGGGGGCAGGTCGCCGGCGCTGTAACCCCCTGGTATGATTACAGAGAATTCATCTTGTCCCTTCATGTGGAAGAGGGAATCACATCCATCGGCAATTACGCCTTTACCCTGCATGAGGAACTGAAGGAAGTGTCGCTGCCGTCCTCCCTCACCCGTCTTGGAGATTACGCATTTTACCGTGCGGGTCTCCTGAACCTGTCTTTGCCTGCCGCTCTTCGGGAAATGGGCTTCTCGGCACTGGCGGAGATGGACTACCTGCTGGATCTTCGTCTGCCGGACGGCCTTGAGGAGCTGGCACCCGCGCTCTTTCAGCACGCTAAACTGCGCAGCATCGTGATACCTTCCTCCCTGAAAACCATCAAAGAATCCGCATTCAAAAGCGCATATGGCCTGACCGACGTGTACTATGAAGGCACCCAGGAAGCATGGCAGCAGATTCAGATCGCAGAGGACAACGATACGCTGCTGAAAGCGACCATGCATTACGGGCAGCGTGAAACGGCGGTGCTGTCCGGAAAGTGCGGGGAGAATGTTTCCTTCACACTGGATGACAAAGGTACCCTCACGGTATCCGGCAGCGGCCCCATGTATGACTATACCCTGACCCATCAGAGCGGCTATACCGGGAACGGAAACACCGGGTATTACGCGGGAAACCGGGTGGACGTACCGTGGCAGGATCACCTGGTGGACATCCGGGAAATCGTGGTTTCCACGGGGGTAACCCGCATCGGCAATTATGCGTTTTACAACTGTTACCAGGCACGTTCTGTCCAGCTGCCGGATACCCTTGCATCCATAGGCACGGGGGCTTTCCACAGTTCCTCCCTCACGCAGCTTTATCTTCCCGACAGCGTGGAGCGTCTGGACGAGCGTGCCTTCGAGGGCTGCTTCGCCCTGACGGAGATCCGGCTGTCCCGGAATATCACGCAGATCCCGGAAAACTGCTTCCGGTACTGTGACGCGCTGCTTGAGCTGATACTGCCCGGCGGTGTTCAGACCATAGCGGAAACTGCCTTCTCACAAAGCCGGATTTCGGATCTTACGATTCCCGCCACGGTCACCTCCGTGGGAGGCAGTATGGGCCTTAACTCCGGCAATGGAAGGCATATCACCGTGCGGTTCCTGGGTACCGTTCCGGAAGGCCTTCCTGAACGCTTTATGACAGACAACATCCGGTATGTCAGCTGTCCTTTAACCTGCTTTGACGCGTACCGGGATTACCTGGTTCCCTGCCTTGAGGACATCAGCTATACCTCCTATGACATGACATGGATCGGTATGCTCTTTACCGGCAGCGAGCCCGTCACCCTGAACGCCCGCAGGCTGACGCTTTATGACGGAAAGGCGTATCAGCTGAAAGGGTCACAAAACGGTATTGCCACAAAATGGACCTGCCATGACAGCCATGTCACCGTTTCCGGGGACGGCACCGTGCGGGCATCTGCGGGCGCCAGGGGCGGCTGCCTGATTTATGCCGACTTCACGGGGGAGGGCATCAGGGCTGTTGATATCTGCAAGCTTACCTACAAATCCTCAGATACCAACTCCGCCATGCTCCATACGCTTCCCACGGATCATATTGTGCCCAATTATATTGCCACCAGCGCTGTCAGAAATACTTCCGCCGCGGAAGGTGTTCTTTCCTATTCTCCGAAGCTGTATGTGGAAAGTGACCCGGGAAACCCGTATTATCAGGAACTGGCACGGCTTGTCAGGGAAATCACGGCAGGCTGCGGAAGCAACCGGGAAAAGGCAGAAGCCATCGTATCATGGGTTGGGAGCAACATCACCTATACTCTTACCTCTCTGTGCATCGGGGAAGACCCGAATCAGGCCTACGCGGTGTATTACAACCGCACCGGAAACTGCCAGGGCTTCAGCAAGCTGACAGGATTCATGCTTTCCATCGCGGGCATTCCCAGCGGCATCATCACCAATTCGGGCCATATGTGGAATGCGGTGTACCTGGACGGGGAATGGATCATGGCGGATGCGCAGCTGGGCAGGAGCGCATTCTACTATGACTACGCTTCTTCCGATACCCACAGGGATATGGACAGCATCATGTTCGCTCAGGGGCCCTACATATATGTTGTCAATGAGCCGGGGGTTATCAGGCTTGCGGGCATAGCCAGCAATGAGGGCAGCGTGACAAGGGATGACCTGAAGACCCTGGATCTGCCTGAATATGTCACATCTATTTTCGGGGAAGCGTATCAGGGGGCAGACGGCCTTGTAAGTATCACGGTCCCGGGCAGGATCCGGGATATCGGATGCCGTGCATTCTCGAACTGCTCGAACCTTGAAACCGTCATATTGGAAGAGGGCACGGTGAAGATCGGCTATGCTGCCTTCGGAGGCTGCGGAAAGCTTTCCCGCATCCTGATTCCAAAGTCCGTGGAAAATATCGACGAAGGTGCTTTTGCGCACAGCTCACTTGTCACCATCTACTGTTATGACAATTCCCCCGCGCATCTTTTTGCTGAGGCAAATCAGATCCCCTTTGTGCTGATGGACCGTATGGATGCCGTTCTGGTGATTCCCGAGGGCGTACAGCGTATCGAAAGCGAGGCCTTTGCGGGTCTTACGGTCACCCATATCATGCTCCCGTCTTCCCTTGCTGAGATTGCAGATGACGCCTTCAGCGGCACGGACGCGGTGCTTATTGTGGAAAAAGGAAGCATGGCTGAAACCTGGGCCCGGGAACATGACCTGTTTGTGACGGAAAAAGAACTGCCGGAATAAAATGCCTGCCTGCCTCGCGGCATATGATTTCCTGCTTTCCGGCCCGGAAACGGAGCCCCTTTTGGGCGGCATGAGACAGAAAAAGACACATTGACAAAGAAACTCCTATATAGTAGTATTTGCCTGTACTACTATATAGGAGTATTTTTGTATGGATACACACGGCGGTTTTCTGGTCACCAAGGTCAAGCAGCTGGGTGACCGTGTCTTTGAAAAGGTGCTGGCGAAAAAGGGCATAGATGCCTTCAACGGCGCCCAGGGGAGGATTCTGTATGTCCTCTGGCAGCAGGACGGGGTACCCATCCGGACGGTTTCGGAAGCCTGCGGTCTTGCCATCTCCTCCCTGACCACCATGCTGGAGAGGATGGAACATCAGGGGCTGATCCGCAGGGAGGCGGACGGAGGGGACAGGCGCAGGACGCTGCTGTACCTGACCGACAGGGCCAG
>CAMOVR010000115.1 GCA_946627565.1 uncultured Clostridia bacterium | reverse complement strand
CTCTTCAGCAGGCCGGCAAACGCTTTGCCATGGCGGGCTTCATCGCGTCCGATCTCATGCACGATGTCATGGATGGCGTCGAGGTTGAGGGCTTTGGCCTTCTTGGCCAGGGCGGCGCGGCCTTCGGTTGCGCCGTATTCGGCGTCGGCGCGCAGGGCGAGGTTCTTCTCAGTGCTGTCAGTCAGCACTTCACCCAGCAGCTCAGCAAAGTGAGCGGCGTGCCAGGCTTCTTCCATAGCGGCCTTCTCAAAGAATGCGCCAACCTCGGGATAGCCCTCGCGGATGGCCACACGGCTCATTGCCAGGTACATGCCGACTTCGGAGCACTCACCGTTGAACATTTCGCGCAGACCAGCCTTGATGTCTTCCGGTGCATCGCTGGCGACGCCGACTACATGTTCAGCAGCCCAGACCTTTTCGCCTTCCTGCTTGAGGAACTTGCTGGCGGGAGCATTGCAAACAGGGCACTTCTCCGGGGGCTGTTCCCCTTCATACACATATCCGCAGACAGAGCAAACCCATTTCATGGTGCTTACCTCCAATTATATATTTGAACTTTCGTCCATAACAATTGTATCATAGAAAAAAGAAAAGCAAAAGCCGGAAACAGACCAGGCAAAACTTTTTTGCAAAAAAACATTTTGAACCGATCATCAGACGGGCTCACCCATCTGTCTGAGAGCATCCAGGGCAGCAGCTTTTTCCGCTTCTTTTTTGGTGCGGCCCAAACCGTGCCCCAGCGTTTTGCCCTCATGCGTGACTCTGGCCTCGAACTGAGGATCGTGGGGCGGACCTGATGTACCGATGATCTCATACACCGGGAAAGATGCCCCGTTCTGCTGCATCAGTTCCTGCAGGCGGCCCTTGGAATCCTGCATGGGACGGTGAACACTCTCCGGCGTGGGCCAGAGACGCAGGACCAGGTTCCGTGCTTCCTCCAGTCCGCCGTCCAGATAGACAGCTGCCAGAACCGCTTCCATAACATCACAGAGGACACTGGGCTTTTCCCTGCCCCCTGTAAGTTCTTCTCCGTGGTCCATGAGGAGGGCTTCTCCCAGCCCTGCAGCCCGGGCCAGGGGGCTCAGGGTGTCCTCGCATACCATGAGTGCGCGAAGATGGGTGAGATCCCCTTCCTTTTCGTGAGGATGTTCCCGATAAAGCTTATCGCTCATGATGAACTGAAGAACGGCATCCCCCAGGAATTCCAGACGCTGGTTATTATTCTCCTTCATGGACGGGTGGGTAAGTGCCTGCACCAGAAGTTCTGTGTTTTTGAACTGATATCCCAGGGCATCCATGACCTTTTTCAGCCCCTGCTGATATCGTTTATGCCTGACCATACGTATCACCTCTGTGTGCCTTGTGCAAGAACGCCCCGGTTGCCCGGAGCGTTCAGACAATTACTGATGGCTTTCGATATAATCGACCACATCGCCGACAGTCTTCATGCGCATGATCTGATCGTCTTCTACAGTGATGCCGAACTGATCCTCAAGGTCCATGATCATGACCATGATGTTGGCACTGTCGGCCTTCAGGTCTTCGATCAGGCGGGAATCACGGGTGACGGTGGAAGGGTCGATCTTCAGCTGGGTGCTGATCATGTTGATGACGTTCTCAAGCATATGGGGTTACCTCCTCGTGTTCTATGTGCAGCTTTTCAGCAAACTGCCTATACATCAGGCTTCTTCAGGCATCATGCCTTTGACGCCCTCTTCGATCAGCTCGGGCACTCTGCCCTCGATGATCTTGCGGCACTGTTTGATGGCGCAGCATACGGCATGGCCGTTGCTGGAACCGTGTCCCTTTACCACTGCGCCCTGGACGCCCAGCAGCGGTGCGCCGCCCACTTCTGTGTAGTCCATGTTCTTTTTGACCCGGGCAAAGGCGGGCTTGGCCATGAGCGCACCCAGCTTGCTGCGGGTATCCGCCATGAGCTCCTTCTTGATCATGCCCAGCAGGGTCTTGGCAACGCCTTCCATGAACTTGAGGATCAGGTTGCCGCTGAACCCGTCGCAGACAAGAACGTCCGCGGCGTCATTGGTGATTTCCCTGGCTTCCACGTTGCCAACGAAATGATAGGGGGCTTTTTCCATCATGGGATAGACGGTCTTCACCAGTTCGTTGCCCTTGTCCGTCTCCACACCGATGTTGATCAGGCCGACCCGGGGATTCTTTACGCCGATGACCTGCTCCATGTAAATCGAACCCATCATGCCAAACTGCAGGAGATACTGGGGACGGCAGTCCACATTGGCACCGCAGTCAATCAGGAGGGCACCGTTTTCAGTGCCGGTGGGGAGAACCGGAGCCAGAGCGGGACGCTCAATGCCCGGAATCCGGCCCAGACGGAACATGCCGCCGGCCAGTACGGCGCCGGTGGAACCGCAGGAAACGAAGCCGTCCACCTGTTTCTCCTTCAGCTGGAGCATGCCGATGACGGTGGCGGATTTCTTTTTGGTTCTTACGCCCATAACCGGGCTTTCGTCATTGGTGATGACTTCCGGCGCATCCACCAGGGTGATGCGGGACCTGACATCGTCCGCAGACTGGAGAAGAGGCTCGATTTCAGGAAGATTGCCGGCAAGGGAAATCTCCAGGTCCGGGTACAGACGAAGGGCTTCCAGGGCACCTTCTACAGGGGCCTGAGGGGCGTTATCGCCGCCCATGGCGTCAAGAAATATGCGCATGACAGTTCTTCTTTCCTTATTTATAACCTGAGTATAACGTAATACAAACTGATATGGTCCCATACTGGCAGTTCGTGCCTGACAAAAGTTTCAGGGACTGTTTTTGTCTGCCGGAGAGGATGAAAAGGTGCTGAGTCCGGGGAAGGTAAACGATATATAACCCGAAAACAGTACGGCAGGTATTCTAGCAGAGTGGTTATTGGATTGCAAGGGATGAACGCGTCAGGTCCTGCACCCACTTGTATTTGCGGAAGCGTATCATGACCCAGGGGATCTTTCCGACTTCATCCAGGCAGGTACAGGCATAGACCAGCAGAACAGGCCAGTTGAAGACAAAGGCACCCAGCAGCGCCAGGGGGACGGAAATCCCCCACATGCACACCGCCAGACTGTATGTGTCAAACAGGGTGTCACCGCCGCCGTCCAGCACACCGTTGATGGTGACCGTGTTGACGCACCGCCCGATCATATAGAAGGCCATGATGACCATCATGCCGGTCAGATCATTCCTGGCTTCGTATGTCAGGATGACCATGCGGACCACCAGGGGCGTTATGGCAAGCACCAGGATGGTGCTGCCGATGCCGATGACCCAGGAAAGGTTTTTAAGGCGGATGCCGTATGTCTTGCCTGTTTCCAGCCGGCCAGCCCCCAGTTCATTGCCCACCATAATGCCTGCAGCACTTCCTATGCCGTTGCATACACAGCAGATCAGGTCCCGGACAACGGCTGCCACGGAATTTGCCGCCGCAGCATCCGTGCCCATGTGTCCGATAATGGCCGTGTAGGAGGTAAAGCCGACGCCCCAGAGAAGGGAGGCGCCCAGAAGGGGGAGGCATTGTCTGGAAAAGTCGCCCCGGAGTATCCGGTTTCCCCTGAAAATGCGGTGCCAGGCCGGGTGCACGAACTCATCCGGGAGAGAAAGAACCACACAGAGAATCAGTTCCACCACCCGGGCCAGCAGCGTGGCCAGTGCGGCGCCTCTGGCGTGCATGGCGGGAAAGCCCAGAAGGCCGAAGATAAACAGAGCATTGAAGAAGATGTTCAGAAGCACGGCGGCCGAGCTGATGCCTGCGCAGTGGCGCACATGACCGTCGATTTTCATCATGGTCAGATAGCACTGGGAGATGCCGGTGATGAGATAGGACCATCCGGCGATGCGAAGATACATGCTTCCTGTTTCAAGGATTTCCGGATCATGGCTGAAGATGCGCATGAGAAGCACGGGCTGCAGCTGACAGGCGGCGAAAAACAGCACAGACACCAGTCCGCTCAGCCGCAGGGTGAGATTGAAGAGTTCCTGCATGGCCTGCCGGTCGCCTTTTCCGTAATACTGCGCGCCAAGGATGGCACCGGCTCCGGTAATGGAGGAAAGAATCATGTTCTGGATGAACTGGACCTGGGTGGCCAGGGAAACGGCTGTCATTTCATCCTGGGCGACCTGGCCCAGCATGAGGGCATCGCCGGCCGCCACGGCAGCCAGCATGAGAGACTGAAAAGCGATTGGCAGCGCCAGGGAGGAGAGGCGGTGATAAAACTGTCTGTCCATATGTATATCCCTGTATCCCGAAAAAAAGACTGCCAGGCAGTCTTTTTTCGGTTTCCGGCGAAATGCCGGAACAATGTTCAGCCATCCGGAAAAACCGGATACAGTTTACTCTTCCGTGGGGGCGATGTCTTCAGGGGCAGCGTTGACATTCACCCGGTAGCTTTCACCGGCTTCGGTATAGACGATGTCGGTGTTGGCGATCCAGTTTTCCAGTGCCTGGGTAACCGCAGCATTCTTGGAGTTTTCCAGAAGATCGTCCCGAAGTTCGGCACGCAGTTCTTCTGTCAGTTCCACAGGGCCGGCGGGCACGTCGCGGGTATAATGAACGATATAGATGCCGTACATACCCACATAGGGCTCAGAGATGGTGCCGATCTCATCCAGGGAGAAGGCAGCCTGCACAAAGGCGGAATCATACATCATGCTGTCGGCAAACACGGAATAACCGTTGGTGCGGTAGGGCTCCTGCTGCATGCCGGGATCTGTGTTGTATTCATCCACCAGTTCCAGCCAGGGGGTGCCGGCTTCGAACTTGGCGCGGATCTCATCGATGGTGTCCTGCACAGAGGCGATAACGGCCAGACGGGCAGCTTCCACTTCTTCTGCCGTGACAGGCTCAGCGGGTGCTTCGGTCGCCTCAGCGGCAGCTTCTTCGGTTGCCTCTTCGGTCGCTTCTGCAGTTGCCTCTGCAGCGTCTTCTTCGGTTGCTTCTTCAGCAGCTTCTTCGGTTGCATCTTCAGCAGCCTCAGCCGTTTCATCTGCGCCGCCCTCAACGGGTTCAGCCTGCTCCTCAAAACGGCTCTGGAGGTCCTGGTAGGTGGTGAGAAGCTCGTTATCCACTTTCAGAAGGATCTGTGTGATGCCGCGGAATCCTTCAGGGATGTAATAGGGGGTCTCGCCATAATAGGACTGATAGACTTCATACAGGCTGGGGTTGTCCTGGAACTGCTCCGTGTCATGCTGGACATGGGCGTCATATTCCGCCTGGACTTCTTCATCGGAGACCGTGACAGAAGAGGTGAGATAGTCGTTCACCTTTCCGTAGATCAGGTTGCGGCGCTCGTTGACACCGATAAAGTCATAGGTGTAGCCCATGGTGTCCAGCATGGAGATGGCGGTGTTCCGGGCAGAAGCCTTTTCTTCTTCCGTGGCATCTGCTGCGGGTTCCAGACCATAATAGCTGTAGACCTGCTGGATGAGGCCTTCATAGATGGTGCTGATGTTCTCGGCCAGGGTATTGGCATCCTCATCGGAGAGGGGATCAAAGCCCAGTTCGATGGCCAGGTCGTCATAGAAGGCAATCTGCAGGCAGGTTTCCATGGCCATCTGACGGATGCTGGCGGCAATGTTCTCATCCGAGGGATCAATTCCGTACTGGGAATAGTAGTTGGTGATTTCATTTATATATTCGTCCACATCGGACTGATATATTTCCACATCACCGTTGACCGTAGCGAGGAGGACGTTTTCTTCAGCGGCTTCTTCAACGGGTTCTTTAGCAGCTTCTTCAGCGGAAGCAAGGCAGGAGAAGGCCATGAGAAGAGCCAGAAGCAGGGCAAACAGGCGTGTAAGTTTCATGGAGATATAGTTCCTTTCCTGAATCTGTGATCTGATATGGGGAACGATTCATGGGTTCTTATACCATGATTCAGGGTAAAGCGCAATATGTTTTACCAAAAGTAACAGATTATTCATGATTGGAAGCCGTCTCCAGCAGATGGATGCGCCGGTAATAGCCGATGATCAGCAGGATGGCGGCCCCGCTCCATGCGGCTATCTCCGCCAGATAGACGCCCCATTCCCCGATCAGTGCCGGAAGCAGCAGAGCGCAGAGAATGCGCATGGCCATTTCCACCATACCGGAGACCATGGGGATCAGCGTATCCCCAAGTCCCTGAAGGGTGGAACGGTACACAAAGAGGAGATAGAGGAAGAAGAGGCCGGAGGCCATGATGCGCAGGAAACGGACGGCATAGACCATGACGGCATCCACCACAGCGGGATCGTCCTGTACAAACAGGCTGAGAAGCGACTGTCCGAAAAGGAAGACGATGAGGGTCAGAAGCAGCGCTATGCCCACAGTAAGGAAGGCAGACTGTCTGAGTCCCTGGCGCACCCGTTTCAGATTGCCGGCGCCGTAATTCTGCCCGGCAAAGGTGCCCATGGCGTTGCCGATGGCCGTGCCGAACAGTTCCAGCATGCCCTGCAGGCGGGCTGCGGCGTTGTATCCGGCCATAAAGAGAAAGCCGAAACCGTTGACCACTCTCTGCAGCACAAGTCCGCCCACGGAGATGATGAAGTTCTGCAGGGCGATGGGGGTACCTAGACGCAGGAGTCTGGCCAGCATACTCCTGTCAGGCGCCAGGTCCTGTTTTCCGATATGGAAGATGGGCAGACGGCATACCGCCAGAAGGCAGATGCCGCAGCTCATGCACTGGCTGGCCACCGTGGCCAGGGCAGCGCCTGTTACGGAGAGAGGGAACACAATCACAAGCAGCCAGTCCAGAAGGATGTTCATGGTGGTGGAACCGATCAGGGCCAGCAGGGGTGTGCGGCTGTCCCCGACGCCGTAGAGAAACCCGCTGAGGAGATTCATGCCCATGATCACCGGGATGGCGGCAAAGATAATTCTCAGGTAGGTCTGCGTCAGGGAAAGCGTCTCTTCGGGAAACTGAAGCAGAGAAAGGATGGGGGACAGGAAAACCTGGGAAAGGGTCCCAATCAGGAGAACCAGCACCAGGGAGAGCAGGATGCTCTGTCCGGCTGCACGCTTTACCTGACCGTGGTCTCCTGCGCCGAAAGCCTGGGCGATCTGGATGCCGAAGCCCTGGGCAAAGCCCATGATGACAGACAGTACAGTCCAGTCCAGCCAACCGGAGCCTGAGACAGCCGCCAGGGCTGCCACACCTTCGCCCCGGCCGATGACCAGGGCATCCACCACGTTGTAGAGCTGCTGGAGAAGATTCCCTGCCGCGATGGGCAGGGCGAATGCGAGGATAAGCCGCATGGGGCTGCCGGTGGTCATGTCACGGGTAGAAGCCATGAAATTCCTCCTGAACAGGGAAACAGGGACACGGAAAGCTTTCCGTATCCCTTTTAAGATGATCAGGCCTGGGGTCCGGTAACCACTGCTTTGATCCTGCGGACGCCGGCGGAGGAAGATTCTTCCTTCAGAATCTTGAAGTGTCCCAGCTCACCGGTGTGTGTGGCATGGGGGCCGCCGCAGATTTCAAAGGAGAAATCACCCATTTTGTAGGTGCGCACGCGTTCGCCGTATTTGTTCTCGAACAGACCGATGGCACCCTTTTCCTTGGCTTCAGGCACCGTCATTTCTTCGCAGACAACGGGCACATCTGCCTCAATGGCTTCGTTGACCAGCTTTTCCACCTCAGCCAGCTCTTCCTTGGTGACCTTGCGGCCAAAGGAGAAGTCGAAACGCAGGCGCTCGGCGGTGATGTTGGAGCCCTTCTGGGCAACTTCAGGACCAAGGACCTTGCGCAGGGCTGCATGGAGAAGGTGGGTAGCGGTATGGAGACGGGCGGTTTCTTCCGTCTGGTCGGCAAGGCCGCCCTTGAACTTCTGCTCAGCGCCCTGCTGGCTCAGTTCCTGATGCTTGCGGAAGTTCTCCTGGAAGGCTGCCGTGTCAACGGTAAGACCCCGCTCGGCGGCCAGCTCAACGGTCATCTCAATGGGGAAGCCGAAGGTGTCATACAGGTGGAAGGCGCTGACACCGTCGATGCAGCCGTTCTCACCGCCGGCCAGGACTCTGGCGGCCACCTTTTCGAATTCCTTGTTGCCCTGACGGAGGGTACGGGCGAAGCGGTTTTCCTCAAGGGCCAGCTGTTCCAGAACGAAGGCGCTGTGACGCTCCAGTTCCGGATAGGCTTCTGCATACTGGGCGATGATGACCTTGGCAATCTCGCAGGTGAAGCCTTCCGGCATCCCCAGCTGCATGCCGTAGCGGACGGCGCGGCGGATGAGGCGGCGCAGGATATAGCCCTGGTCTGTGTTGGAAGGCGAAATGCCGCGGTCGTCCCCCAGAATGAAGGTGGAGGTGCGCATATGATCGGCGATAATGCGGAAGGCCTTCGTGGTGGCTTCGTCATCCCTGTAGTTTTTCCCGGAAAGACGGGAGATGGCGTCCAGAATGCCGGTGAAAGCGTCTGTGTCGTAGACGGTTTCCTTTCCGTTCAGTACGCAGATGGTGCGTTCAAGGCCCATGCCCGTGTCCACATTCTTCTTTTCCAGCGGAATGAAGGTGCCGTCCTTCTGCTTGTTGTACTGCATGAACACATCGTTCCAGATTTCCAGGTAGTGTCCGCAGGAACAGGCAGGAGAGCAGTTCGGACCGCAGGCAGGCTTGTCGGTGATGATGAACATCTCCGTGTCAGGACCGCAGGGGCCGGTGATGCCCGCAGGGCCCCACCAGTTATGCTGTTTGGGCAGGTAGAAGAGGTGGTCTTCCTTCACGCCCAGAGAACGCCAGATGGCGTGGCTCTCTTCATCCCGGGGGCAGTCCTCATTGCCTTCGAATACGGTAAAGGCAAGACGGTCCTTGTCGATGCCGAGATATTCGGGGCTGGTGAGGAATTCCCAGGACCAGGAAATGGCTTCCTTCTTGAAATAATCTCCCAGGGACCAGTTGCCCAGCATTTCAAAGAATGTAAGATGGCTGGCATCGCCCACATCGTCGATATCACCGGTGCGGATGCATTTCTGCACGTCAGTCAGTCTGGTGCCGGCTGGATGCGGTGTACCCATGAGATAGGGGACGAGGGGGTGCATGCCGGCTGTGGTGAAAAGAACGGTGGGATCGTTCTCGGGAATGACGGACGCCGACTGAATGCGATGATGTCCCTTGCTTTCCATAAAGGACTGGAACATTTCCCGCAGCTGGGCGGATGCAATCTGTTTCATACTGTATAGGCTCCTTCCGATCATACACACGGATCACTTACTTTCCGGTTTTCCGGACAGCCGGCACATTATATCAAAGCAAAGCAAATCAGGCAACACATGATGAAGCAAACGGCACAACGCGGAGTGGAACAGAGAAAGGGAATCATGGTGTGCCTCCGGGAAACTGTGGATAAAGAACAGTACAGACTACACGCTGTTTCGATATTACAAAATGAATGAAACGAAAAAAAGAAAACTGTTGCAATTCCGGGAGTGAAAATGATATACTAATTCACGTGTGCAGATTGTGCATGCACTTTTTCTGCCTGCTGACGGCAGCATTCGCGGATGGTTTTTATCATGGAAAAAACACAGATGAAGACATTGACAATTTGAAAAATCAATGGTACAACTTCTGTGTTTTTTTGACGCATGCCGGAACTGTATGCCACAGGTTCATTGCCGGTTCAAAAGGGCTTGCAGAAAAAGACTTACAGTAAAGCAAGGAGTTGGATACATTGCAGACTTTATACGGTAAGACAGGAAGGCGGATTCCCAGAGCACGTCTGGAAGAAAGAGTCTGGCCTTATCTTTATGTCTGGGAAACCCTTTCCAGTGATGATCTGGATTATGATGACACACTGTTCCGGAATTCCGACATCGTTTTTCGTCAGGTAGAGGATGAGCCGGAACTGAAGGCAAAACTGCCGGAGGGTTTTTACCGTTGGGCCTGCTTTAATTACAGGGAAAGTATCCGCGACTTTGTGGAAACACTGGAGGAAAAGGAAGCCTGGTGGCGCATTGCTTCTGCCAGGGCATCCGGACAGAAACTGGCTGAAATCGGCGAGTGGGCCGGGCTGACCAGTGAGCGTGTGCGTCAGATCTGCAATCTTCTGATTAACCGTGCCCGGGAAAAGGACGGCTTTGAAATCATCGGTAAGGTGGCAGCGATTCTGGGCAAGACAGACTGCGTAACCTGCGAGGAACTGAACAATGAGCTGGGAAGAAAGTCCCAGCTGCTGGTGTTCCTGCTTACCAGTATGATCCAGGACGGGGATGCCTGGTACTACTGGGATGACGCCAAGAGCATTGTACTTGAGGGCGGGAAGAAATACGCCGACGAAATGGCAGCATATGTTGAGAAGCTGCCCGGTGTCATCCCGATTCAGGAAGTGCAGCCGATTCTGGATAAGACCCGTGAAGATGGCTATTCCCCGGATATTGTGGAACAGTACATCAAGAATATGATGGAGTTTGACGGTCATAATTACCATATCGGACCTGTCCAGACGCAGGATGTATGCGAAGATATCATGCGCACCTACTTCCAGGACGGCCTGTATATTTATGACAAGAAGGCTCTGAACCTGTTCCGGGAGAAGGCAGTGGAAAAGTATGGCGAGAATGTGCCGGTGCCGGAAAATGATCATGCCATGACGGTACTGCTCAACAGAATCTCCATGCTGCGGGACCGGGGCATCTATGTGCCTGTCCGCAAAGGCATTCTGCCTCCTGAACTGGTGCAGCGCATGCGGAAGTACATGGAGGAAAACGGCCAGGTCAGCTACATGTACAATACCCTTTTCGGTGTCTTCCGTGATGATCTGCTCAAGGTGGGCATTGACAACAGGTATTATCTTCAGGGAGCTCTGCGCCAGGACCTGGGCGAAGGTTATTCCCTGACCAGGGACTATGTGACCACGGACGGGGAGAACAAGCAGCTGAAGGATCCCGTGATCCAGTACATTTACAGCGCCGGCAAGATGGTGACCAAGGAAGAACTGAGCAATGTCTTCCATACCTCCCCCTATCTTGCATACAACTGCGCCTTGATGGACCGGAAGATTGTCAATTATTTCGGTCAGTACATGCACATCGATAACCTGGGGCTGACAGAGGAAGACAAGCAGCATCTGAAGGCAGAGGTGGATGAACTGCTCGCTGACGGGCAGAAGCATGAAGTGAGGGAACTGCTGAAGGTGATGCGCCGCAAGTATCCCGACCTGGTGAAAAAGGCCAAACTGGATGCACCCTATCCGCTGTTCTCCCTGGTAAACTGCCTCTATGGCGATGACTATATGCTCGCCCGCCCCTATATGGCACTTAAGGGATCCAACGGCGAACGGGACATCATTGCAGTCAAGGGTGAACCCGGAACCCGGACAAAGGCCCATACCAGTATGCCCAAGTTCCGCGTGCAGGCAGGTCCGGAAAAGATTGTGCAGACCATCGAAGAAAAAGGAAACGCCGGCATGACGGTTTCGGAACTGCACAGGCAGTTCCATGCCACCAAGCAGTATATTCTCAATGCCTGCGATATTCCTGAGATGATATTCATCGGCGAGCGCATGGTTTCCGTCAAGAATATCAAAAACTTCGAGGAGGCCAGGGAAGGGATCTACAAGGTGCTCCAGGAAGAACTGGACCGGAATCATGTGATCCGCCGCCGGCATGTCAGCGAGCTTCTGCGGGAGAAGTTCCCGGACTTCTTTGATGAGAATAATCTCTATGAGCCGGATGCCCCCTTCTATTTCACCAAGTATATTTTCCAGAGGCAGAAATATAAGGACGTCACCTGGTTCTTCCATCCCCATAACCGCTCCATCTCGATTTCAGAAAACGACAGTGATGTGACCCTTATGGGACAGGTCCGGGCGTACTGCCATATGCAGGGGCGGCCGGTGACCATGGAGGAGATCCGTGACAGGCTGGTCCAGCTGGGCTATAACACGGACAACCTGAAGTATAACCTGCATCTGTGCGAAGATCCGTTCCTCTTTGTCTACGGACATAACCTCTACATCCTTTCAGAAAGCCTGAATATCACCGAAACCTGGATTAAACAGGTCCAGGATGGCATCCGGAAGCTCTTTGAACAGAAAGGAAAGCTTGTGCCCTTTAAGCAGGTTTCCGATGAATGGATGGAAGAGAACTTTCCCAGGCTGCCCGAGGGTCTTCACTGGAACAGGTATCTCCTGCAGCAGATCTGCCTGTTCTACGGTGACCGGATCGGCGCAAAGACCCTGAAACCCATTGGCATGTATGACTTCAACCGTCTGCATTCCTTCATTGTTCCCTATGATTCCGTATACCGGGATGTGGGGGATGCCACCTGGCATTATCTCAAGTCCCAGCATATGACCGGTGCGAAGATGACCGTACATGAACTGACGGATGTTCTCCGTGATTACGGCGTGATTGGGGACGACGATCAGAACAGGGCCCACAGGCTGGACCGTTTCCTGACCAACCCCGCCCAGTTTATCTGGAATGTCTCGGGATCCCGGGTGGAAATCCAGAAGTAAGACAGAACACAACAAAAGCCGGAACTCAGCTGAGTTCCGGCTTTTGTTGTGGTTTGCTTATTTGATGAGTTCGTTTACCGCATTGACCACAGCGGTGCTGGTGATGGTGGCGCCGGTTACGGCGTCAATGTT
>CAMOVR010000114.1 GCA_946627565.1 uncultured Clostridia bacterium | reverse complement strand
CTACCTTTACAGTAAACACATGCGTGCAGAAGGTATCCAAGTCTTCGGTACCCAATTCATCAGGAAAACAATCAGCAGGGGGAAGTCTTAAGAGCAGTGGGTGTCAAGAGCGAAGCCTGCAGGGCCGGCTTTCTTCCGATAACCTTATACACTTTTTTTAGAACAGAACAGCGGCAGGCGAAGCCTGCCGCTGTTCTGTTACGGGGAATCCTTTCTCATTTAACCGGACACGCTGCGACGGCACTGCCGTACGGACTTTCCGCCCGGACGGTTACCGTCCTGCCCTCGGGGCGGACAATCGCCAGGGCTTCGCCGTAATAGGTGTCGGAGGCATCGGTCAGATAGCCCTTTGCACAGTGGGAGCAGGCGTTTCCGAAGGCCAGCAGGGCACCGCCGTCCACTTGGAGCCGGATTTCGCCCCGGGCCAGGGGTTTTACCGTTCCCGCTTCGTCGGTATAGCGGAGACGCAGATAGAGCAGATCATCCCTGTTCAGGGATGCCTTTTCGGGCAGAAGGGAAAGCCGGGTCCCGGCGCCGGCGCTGGTAAGGCTGGTCCGTGCCTTTTCCCTTCCGTCCGTTCCGTACACAACGGCCGTCAGCTCGCCAGGCGCATAGACGGCGGAGAAGCTTGCCAGCCCTTTGGCTGACAGCCTTTTTCTGCCAAGAGATGTGCCGTTCAGCAACAGTTCCGCTTCCGAGCCACGGGCATAGACTTCCACGGTTGTCCGCATGCCCTCACAGCCGTCCCAGCTCCAGCTTTCCACCGCGTTGGTGAAGCGCCAGGCGGCCGGGCTGTGCTTTTCCTTCGCGAACTTCACGGGGATGACGCCGATGCGCACAGGAGACAGGCCGAAGGCAACCTGGGTGTAGGCCATCTGACAGGTTTCCGTACCGATGAGATCCAGGGTGCCGGCTCCCGCGGTGAGCCAGCCGGGACCGTGTTCGAAAGTGGGAGCGTATGCGCTGTATTCCCAGGCGCCGAGGCCCACCTCGCCCAGATAATCCATGCCGGTCCATACGAAATCCCCGATCAGGGCGGGGTGATCCTTGGCCAGATCATAGAAGGTCATGGCGTCGGCGGCGAAGGTTTCGCTGCCGAGAATTACCCGGTCCGGGTACTTTTTCAGATCCCGGCGGTAGCGGTTCACACCGTAGTTGTAGCCCGCCACATCCAGAACGGCATAGGCACCCTTTGTTTTTACGTCACTGCCGTGGAGGGTGGCACCGAACTTCATGAAGCCCGCGCCGAGAAGACCGGCCACATTGTTGATGAATTCACTGCCGACGGCCTTTTTCTTTTTGCCCGCCTTTGCTTTGCCGGCACCGGCCGCTTCCTTTTTGGCCTTGTCATCGGAATAGACACCCATACCGAGGGAACTGAGATAGTTGAAGAAGATGTTGATGCCGCAGGTGACGGGCCGGTCATCCAGTCCGTGCAGCCAGTCATGCATCTCGCCGGCCAGGGCGATGCCTTTGGGCTGCGCAGTTTCGCTTACCTCGTTGCCAATGGAATACATGACGACGGACGGGTGATTCCGGTCTTTCTGCACCATCAGTTCCAGATCGCTCTTCCAGTGCCCGGCAAAATAAGATGCGTAGTCAAACTGTGTCTTGTGGATGTACCACATGTCCACATACTCGTCGAGTACCATCATGCCCAGTTCATCGCAGGCGTCCAGCAGGGCCTGGCTGATGGGATTATGGGATGAGCGGATGGCGTTGTAGCCGGCTTTCTTCAGCAGCGCAATCTTGCGCCGCTCCGCAAAGGGATGGCCTGCGGCGCCCAGCAGTCCGTTGTCGTGATGGATGCAGGCACCCAGGAGCAGCACCCGTTCTCCGTTGATCCGGAAGCCTTCCTTCGCACTCACTTCCACGGTGCGGATGCCGAACCGGATTGCCTGCACATCCTCCCCGAAGGTCAGACGGCAGGTGTACAGAACGGGATGGTCCGGATGCCACAGCGCAGCGCCGGAGAGCTGGAAGGAAACACTGCCGGTCCGGGTGTCTTCGGAAGCCAGCACCCTGTCTCCGTCCAGTACTTCCACCCGGACAGTCCCTGTTCCGCTGGTGCGGAAGGATACCTGCACCTGACGGCTGTGCCAGTCTTCTGTCCTGATGCGGATGCTCTCCGGAAGGACATGCAGGGCCGGCAGCAGTTCCAGCCAGACAGGCCGGTAGATGCCGGCACCGGAATACCAGCGGGAGTTGGGCTGCTCCCGGTTGCGGGCAATGACCTGCAATCTGTTCTCCCCGCCAAAGCGCAGGAAGTCGTTCAGCTTCCGGCGGATGGGGAGATAGCCGTTGGGGGATACGGGTATTCTCTGTCCGTTGACCGTGAGTTCTGCATGATGATAGATACTTTCGAACACCACCCAGACTTCCTGATCTTTCCATTCTTCCGGGGCGGAAAACGTTTTCTCATACAGGTAATCCGCCTCCCGGAACCAGCCGGTGTTGGTGCCGCCGGCGGAGTCCGCGGTCCGGGGCTCCTCCAGCATGGCGTCGTGAGGAAGTGTGACGCTGCGGGGCTCCTCTTCGCTGCCGAGACGGCAGAAGGTCCAGCCGTCGTTGAAGGGAATACGGTTCATGCTGTTTCCATCCTTTCTGAATGAGGCTGTGAAGAAACCAGGAAAGCGGCTGACTGCGGCAGCGATGCCACAGTCAACCGCTTTTGGTCAGGAGGGCTGTCGCTTACTGAGCAGCTTCCTTCTTTTCCTGACGGAGAAAGGACCCGATGATGGCTGTGATGATACCCAGGAGCAGAATGACGGCTACCGCGACCCGGGGGCCGACATTGTTTGCGTTTCCGAAGTAGTCACCCATGCCCACAAAGAAGGCGGTGAGGTCGTCGATGGAGTCCCGGCCCAGCAGTACCAGAGAGGCGGTCAGCAGCGCCGTGCAGACAGGGAACAGATAGTCCGCGGCAAACCCGTGCCAGATGCAGGCTGCCAGACCTGCCAGAGCGGCCGCCAGGGGCAGCAGAAGCAGGACGGGCTTGAAGGTGCCGGAGGCCAGGCCGAAAATCAGATACGCGACGGAAGCGATGACAGAGAGAGCGACGGCAATCATAAGAACGATCTGTCCGGCGGTTTTTCCTTTGAAAATGCGCATGTTCGATCCTCCTTCAAATCAGTGTTTCCTGTCCTTCAGCTTGCTCACGGTCAGCATGATAAAGCTCAAGGCGGTCAGCAGGGCAAAGCAGATGATGGCAACGGTAAAGGCGGTCTGCCACCAGGGGGTGATGTGCCTGATCACGGTGTTGGGGGACATGCCGTTGACCATGTTGGTCCTGGACAGTTCATAGCAGTAGTTTTTGGCGGCGCGCTCCACATGGGAGACCAGGCTGCCGTCGTCGGTTTCCTTCAGGTACTTCTGCACCTGGGCCTTGACGATCTGGCTGTTGGTCATGCAGAAGCGGTCCGTGCCGGCGACCAGCTGATCCAGATAGTCGCCCTGGTAGCCGTCTTCCCGGGCATTGGTGCAGTCCGTGATGGCGGTTCCGCGGAATCCCCATTCACCCCGGACCACATCGTTGTTGAAGGCTTCGGAGCGCATGGTGCTCTTCAGGCCGATGCGCAGGTAGCTCTGCATGTAGCTCTTGACTTTGGCGATGCGCAGTGCGCCTTCACAGGCACGCAGGGAGCCTTCGCGCCAGCCCTGTTCGTTGGTGAAGATGGTGCAGCCGATGCGCATGGTTTCCTGATCGTTGCCTGCGGGATGCTTGGCGCAGCAGGCTACGCCCCGCTTCTCCATCTCGATGGCTTCCGGTACCAGCACCATGTAGCACAGGTTCGCGTCCTCGGAGCAGTATTCAAAGTTGCGGCCGGAGAAAGGCGTGCGGTGGAAGTTGGCACCCAGGGTCCAGTACTCGGTCTTGCCGGCCCACAGACCGTACTCACCGATGAATTTGCCGCGATTTGCGTAGAGCTCCCGGTTGAAGGTGCCGGTGAGGACGGCTTTGCCGGTAAAGCAGCACATGCTGACGCTTTCCACGGCACCGGAGCCGTATTTGCCCTCGGTGTCTTCATAGGGCAGGGCAATCGTGGTGCCGTTGGGGCCATCCACGCCGTCGCCCAGGTTCATGGGCGCCAGGCCCAGCGCCGCGCTGACCGCCCATTTGTTGCCCTGGGCGTCGTCCAGGACGTTCAGCATTTCATCCAGCGTCATCTGGCGGATGAAGGTGCGCCAGGTTTCTTCGTCTTCATAGGGAACGTTCATCATGTCCAGCATCCGCAGCCCGGCGTCCTTTCCAAAGTCGCCGGTGGCCTCCGCCACGGAGACGGCGTCTGCGGGTTTCTGATAGAGCCCGCCGGCCAGGATCCGGATCATCTCGGCGGTGGCGGTGACGCTGATGGGCACGGGATAGGTGGCGTCCCAGTCGCTGCGGCTCAGATAGGTGCCCGCGCCGGGGACCCAGTAGTTCAGGTCGGCGTCATCAAAACGGTTGGTGACCGCTGTTCCGGTTTCCGTGACGGAATAGGTGGTCTTGTCGAAATCCAGATGGAAGGTGTAAGCCTTTGCCGCGTCGCCATCGCCGCACATGCGGGTTTCGTCGGCGCCCTTGGCCATGAGGATGTTGTTCAGCGCGTTGTGGGCATCGTCACCCACGGCCAGGTAGTAATCGCCCTCAGAGAGAATGAAGGTTTTGGCTTCGGTGTAGTCGTAGGAGGCCAGCAGATAGCGGTCGGCGTCAAGGACCAGGGTCTGGCTTTCGCCGGGCTCCAGCATACCGGTCTTGTCAAAGCCCACCAGCTGCACGGCGGATTTTTCCACTTTGTTCTGCTTCTCGTAGTCGCCGTAGGGGGTCTGTGCATAGATCTGCACTGTGCGCTTGCCGGCCACGCTGCCGGTGTTGGTGACGGTGACGGTCACTTCGTAGGCGTCCTTCTCCGCGTTCCATTCCACCTTGTCCAGTTTCTCCTCAAAGGTGGTGTAGGACAGGCCGAAGCCGAAGGGGAAGGAGACCTCGTTCTCGTACTTCCATTCAGTAGCCCCGAAGGAGGCGCCTTTGCCGCTGCCCGCGTTGCCGCGGTCCAGCACATAGTCCTCATAGCGGGTCTCGTAGTACTTGTAGCCCACATAGATGCTTTCCGCCTGGAAGTTCATATAGCGGCCGGTGTTGGCAAAGGGGGAGACGGTGCCGATGACGGCCGCTTCCACTTCGTCGCCGTTCACATAGGTCTGGGTGTTGCCGTTGGCGTTCACCACGGCGGGAGCGGAGAGGGAGCTGGCGGCATAGGTATCCACAATGCGGCCGGAGAAGTTGGCCTCGCCGGAGAGCAGCTTCGCCACGCCGTGGGCGCCGACGCCGCCCAGCAGGCCGGTAAAGACGCAGGCGTCCACGTCGTAATCGTCCAGCCAGTTGACTTCCATGGTGTTGCCGGTGTTCAGCAGCACGATGATCTTGGAGAAGTAGCCGGCAGCCTTGGCTTCCTTCAGCATCTGCAGGATGTCCCGCTCCTCCTGGATCAGGGCCAGGGAGCTGAGGCCGGTGGGGGTGCCGGTGCTGATGGGCGGGTCGAACATGCCCTCACCCTTGACGAAACCGGTGACATTGTCCACCAGCATGTCGTAGTTTTCCTGGCCGCAGCGGGTCAGCACCATGATGGCCGTGCCGCCCTCCTGGCTTTCCCAGGTGGCGCGCAGTTCCGGTGTGTAGAAATCGATGGTGTCCTCGCCGTCCGCAATGCCGTTGGTGGCATTGGTGCAGTCCATCCAGAAGTAGTTGGACTTGGCCCGGGTGGTGGGGGAAGCGGTGAGGGCTGCCACCAGTTCTTCGTTCAGGGTGAAGCCGTTCATCCGCAGGGCGTCAGGGAAGTTGATGCGGTAGCCCTGCATGGGGTCAACGCCGGCGGAGTTGCCCTTGTAAATGGGATCCACGGAGGCGTGGCCGAAGAAGGAAATGCGCTCGTTCGCTTTGTTCAGGGGAAGGGCGCCGTTTTTGTTGGTCAGAAGGGCGGCGCCTTCAATCATCTCCGTGATGGTCTGATCGAAGCTGTCCTCCACCAGCCGCTTCAGGTTGGCTTCGGTGAATTCGCCGTAATCGCTCTTAAAGTAGGTGGTGTCTTCGTTCTCAATGCCGGCAGGCTGAATGACCTGCACGGTTTCAATGCCGAGAAAGTTGTTGATCGCGCCGTCGTAGGCCATGGCGATCTGGCTTCCCAGGATGGAAAATACCAGAAGGAAGGCTGTCAGACTGGTGAAACCGCGCCACAGGTTTGTTTTCATGCGTATCTTCTCCTCCTATCAAGGGGCGGTGCCCTTCAGATGGGTGGATCATAGCCCATGCCTTTTCCCGGCAAAAGAGGTTTTGCTTAACCTGTCGTTATTTTTGACTGTTTTGCATGCCGGGGGCAGAAATACGCTCCATCTGCACGGAAAAAGCCGCTTTTCAGCGGCTTGCTTCATGCGTTTTCAGAACGGGAAATGGGGACGGGTATGGGGATGGAAATGTTGACGCTGAAGACATCGTCCTCCTGGGAGAGCGTCACGGTGCCCCCGTATTTCTCCGCCACGAACCGGATGCTTTTCACCCCGAAGCCGTGTACGTATTTGTCCTGCTTGGTGGTGACGGGCAGCCCGTCCTCAAAGGTGACGCCGGGCCGGCAGTAGTTCTCACAGTGGATGAGGGCCATGCCGCCCACGCTGTGAACGGTCAGATTGATAATGGCCTTCTCCGGGTTCTCCAGCTGCATGACCGCCTCGATGGCGTTGTCGATGAGATTGCCGAACAGGCTGGCCATGTCCATGGAATGGATGAAGGAGAGACAGGCGCCGTCCACCATACAGCCGAGATGGATGCGGTTCCGGTCACAGTAGATGCTCCGGTCCGTCAGAATCACGTCCAGTACCGGACTGCCCGTCCGGATGGTGGCGTCATAGATGCGCACGGCGTCGGTGATTTCCTTCAGGGCGCTTTCGTCTACATTGGCTTCCCGGCCCAGATACCGGATCTGCTTGCGGATGTCATGGCATTTGATGTTGATGATCTCGATGTTTTCCCTGGTCATTTCATACTGCTTCCGGGCACTCTGGAAGGCCTGCTGCAGGGCTTCGTATTCCGCCTGCTGCCAGGAGTGATCCAGAAATCCGAACTGGTAGCAGAGGATGAAGAAGCATACCAGGATCATGGCCAGATCAAAGGCAACCCGTCCCTCCGTTCCGCTGATGGCGTAATCGTGCACGGCGATGAACAGACAGAGGATGACGCAGGCGGAGGCGGCAAAGATCATGTTTCTGTTGTTGATGTTGGGAAACTGCCGGTTGCGGAGCTTCCGGAAGAACAGAAAGTACACGGCGGTGAAGACGGCAGGGAAGACAAGGGCTGTGACGGCCAGGAAGAGGGGAAGCTGAAAACCCTGGGAAAGGCCGAGAGTAAAGAGATCCCGGACCCGGTGGGCCAGGTGCTGGGTGGCCTGGGCCGCCGTACAGCAGAAGAGCACGCTCCAGATGTTCTCTGCATAGCACATCCGCAGACAGAGTACCGTAAAGGCAAAGACGAAGAGGTATTTCCAGCCCGCCAGCAGGGTGTCGAAAACGGGGCCCAGGGAAATGGAAGGGCTGAAGCGCTGCAGCAGCGCGTAGAGAGCGACGGATAGAAGACAGGCCGCCGTGGCCCGCAGCGGAAAGCGCGCCTGTCTGCGCAGGCTCCAGGCGGCCAGCAGCTCCGCCGGCAGGAGCTGAAAAATGTATTCAAGTGAGAAAACAGCCATGCTGAAGGCCGTCCAGCCCGTTGCATCCATATCAGAGATTCCCTCCCCAGTAGTCGGTCAGCTCCTGCAGGAACTGTTTCTTGCGCGGCCGGGAGATGTCAATGGTTTCCTGGCCCAGCCGGATCTGATCCTTCTGCACTTCCGTGATATAGCGAAGGTTCACCAGGCAGTAGTTGTTGCAGCGGCGGAAGCCGTAGCGGTACAGCGTCTCCTCCAGGTCCTTCAGGGTCCCGGAAGAGGCAATCGTCTCCTCCGCGGTGTGAAATACCGGCTTTCTGCCGCTCATCTCCACATACCGCAGGTCCTGGGCGTCCACCCGGCGGGCGCCGTATTTGATGGGCACCGTCAGCATGTGGCTTTCCTTCCGGGCGATGAGGCGCAGGGCCTTCTTCATGGTCAGCTCCATGGCATAGGCGTTGACCGGTTTGACGATGAAGTCCAGGGCGCCCACTTCATAGCCCCGAAGCGCCATGGTTTTCATGTTGGTGACAATGACGATGGGGACCTCGGCATCCAGGGCCCGGATCTTCCCGGCTGTCCGGATGCCGTCCATGTCCGGCATTTCTATGTCCATGAAGATGAGATCCTCGTCGGACCGGAAGGCGGTCAGAAACAGGATCGGGTTGTCGAAGATCCGGATGCTGCAGGGCACGTCCTTCTTCTCACAGAAAGCCCGGATCTCTTTTTCCAGTTTCTCGGCCGCCTGGGGCTCGTCCTCACAGATGGAGATGTTCAGCATTTCCTGTATCCCTCCTTGCGCTATCCGGTTCGGATCTGCGGGTATCGCTTTTTCCGTCCCTCCGGACGGTTTTTCCGCGCAGTACTTCTAAGGCTTCTCAGCCCCGCAGGGTGTTCATGATGGAATCAAAGTGGCAGGCCCGGAGCTGACGGACCACTTCCCGGGTGCTCTTCAGCGAGAACTTCTGCAGGATGCTGTGGATCTGCGTCTTGACGGTGCCGATGGAGACGAAGCGGGCCTCGGCGATCTGCCGGGCGTTCATGCCCTGGTAGAGGCATTTGAGTACCTCAAACTCGCTGTTGGAGAGGCTGGTCAGGACATTGAGGGAAGAGAGAAGACCGGTCTGTTCCTCCCGTACGCGCTTGAGCTCGTCGATGATCTTTTCCGCGTACACATGGCGCAGAACCAGCTGGTTGGCGTAGGCGTTGCGGACCGACGTCAGGATCTGGGAGATGGAGTCCGTCTTGATGATGTAGTCCGTGACGCCGGCACAGAAGGCCTGGAAGAGGAGCTCGTCGTCCTCAAGGATCGTCAGGATGATGATCTTCGTCTTCGGGAGCTTCGACAGGATTTCCCTTGAGGCGGAGATGCCGGCCAGGCGCGTTTCCATCTGGATGTCCATGAGCACGATGTCCGGCTGTGTCTGCAGGGCCAGGGCAACGGCCTCCGCTCCGCTTCCGGCGACGCCCGCCAGTTCCATGTCCTGCTCATGGCGGAGTATCCCCGAGAAGTATTCCCGGACCTCCGGGTTGTCGTCGGCGATGAGCAGGCGGATGCGGCTCATTTTTAGTTGGTGTGGCCTCGGTTTTGGTAGTTTTGTTCGCTTTGGTTGTTGTTCAGTTCCCGTGTATGTTTTTTTTATATCGCAGTATTCACAGCTTGTCAACCGGGCCAGATTTGGATAAAATTGGGATCCAAGGAGCGGAACCCAGGACGGTGCAGAAAACTGCACCATACTTCAATCGTCCCCGCACCAAGTAGATAGGACAGAAAACCGTTTGCTGCCCCTGACAAAAAAAGCCAGATGGGGTTTTACTAACGGCTACAGATGTGCATAATAGGTGAGAAAATATGAGCAGCCACTTGATAGATTTAACTGGAAAGCAATTCGGTAAACTCACCGTCATCTCCAGAGCAGAGAACGACCACGCAGGAAATGCTAGATGGCTGTGTCAATGTGAGTGTGGTAAGCAGAAAACTGTTCTCGGCTTAAACTTGATTAACGGTAACACTAAAAGCTGCGGGTGCCTAACACAATTCAGGGACCACTTCAGGGACCTGACTGGGCAAAAGTTCGGATGCCTCACAGTTGTCTCCCGGGCTGACAATGATCGCTCTGGAAATGCAAAATGGCTGTGCCAATGTGTGTGTGGTAAGCAGAAGACTGTTCTTGCCCAGAATCTCATCAGCGGTAACACTAAAAGCTGTGGGTGCCAAGCACACCTTAAGGACCTTACAGGGCAAAAATTCGGACGCCTCACGGTTATCTCTCGGGCTGATAATAATCAGAAAGGCCGTACCCGCTGGCTGTGCCAATGCGATTGCGGAAAACAGAAAACTGTCCTTGCCTCGAATCTCATCAGAGGTAACACCAAGAGCTGTGGGTGCCAAGCACACCTTAAGGACCTTACAGGGCAAAAATTCGGACGCCTCACGGTTATCTCTCGGGCTGATAATGATCAGAAAGGACGTACACAATGGCTGTGCCAATGCGATTGCGGAAAACAGAAAACTGTCCTTTCCTTGAATCTCATCAGCGGTAACACCAAGAGCTGTGGGTGTATAAAGCCCGGGCCGAAGCCCAAGAAGGAAGCTTGATATAAGTAACCACCTGATAGATTTAACTGGACAAAAGTTCGGACGTCTCACAGTCCTATCCCGGGCTGAAAACGAGCGCGGCCAGACCCTATGGCTGTGTCAATGTGAGTGTGGAACGCTCAAAGCAATACGCAGTGATCTTCTCCGAAAAGGAGCAGTGAAAAGCTGTGGTTGCCAGCGCAAACCACAAACAGGAGACCTGACAGGGCAAAAATTCGGCCGCCTCACGGTTCTCTCACGCGCTGACAATCGTCAGAATAGGAATATCCTCTGGCTGTGCCAGTGTGACTGTGGAAAGCAGAAAACTGTCCTCACCCTGAACCTTGTTCACGGTAATACTAAAAGCTGTGGATGCCAAAGCAAACCACGATTCAAGGATTTGACAGGCAGAAGGTTTGGTAGATTAACAGTCCTCTCCCGGGCAGAGAATGATCGTGTAGGAAATGCACAATGGCTCTGCCAGTGTGAGTGTGGAAATACGAAAACTGTTCTCGGCGTGAATCTTATCCGCGGGCGCACTAAAAGCTGTGGATGTATAAAGCCCGGGCGGAAGCCAAAAAGTGAGAAGATAGAAAAACCCGTGCCGAAGGCCAAGAAAGAAGCTTGATATGGGCAGACACCTGATAGATTTAACTGGAAAGCAATTCGGTAAACTTACCGTTATCTCCCGCGATGCCAATGATCGCGCAGGAAATGCTAGATGGCTGTGCCAATGTGAATGTGGTAAGCAGAAGACTATTCTCGTCTCAAGCCTGGTTAGCGGTCGCACTAAAAGCTGTGGGTGCCAAGCGAAATTCAAGGACCTGACAGGGCAGACATTCGGCCGCCTCACGGTACTCTCACGCGCTGCCAATCGTCAGAATAGGAATATCCTCTGGCTGTGCCAATGTGAATGTGGTAAGCAGAAGACTATTATCGGCTCAAGCCTGGTTAGCGGTCGCACTAAAAGCTGCGGGTGCCTAACACAATTCAGGGACCTGACTGGGCAAAAGTTCGGACGCCTCACGGTTCTCTCACGCGCTGACAATGATCAGAATGGGAATACCCGCTGGCTGTGCCAATGTGATTGTGGTAAGCAGAAGACTATTCTCGGCTCAAGCCTGGTTAGCGGTCACACTAAAAGCTGTGGGTGCAGCCAACACAGTCGCATAGCACAGGACCTGACAGGGCAGAAATTCGGACGCCTCACGGTTCTCTCACGCGCTGACAATAAGCAGAATGGGAGTACCCGCTGGCTGTGCCAATGTGAATGTGGTAAGCAGAAGACTATTCTCGGCTCAAGCCTGGTTAGCGGTCACACTAAAAGCTGTGGGTGCAGCCAACACAGTCGCATAGCACAGGACCTGACAGGGCAGAAATTCGGACGCCTCACGGTTCTCTCACGCGCTGACAATGAGCAGAATGGGAATACCCGCTGGCTGTGCCAATGTGATTGTGGTAAGCAGAAAACTGTTCTCGGCTCAATGCTGGTTAGCGGTCACACCAAGAGCTGTGGGTGCAACCAACACAGTCGCATAGCACAGGACCTGACAGGGCAAAAATTCGGACGCCTCACGGTTCTCTCACGCGCTGACAATGATCAGAATGGGAATACCCGCTGGCTGTGCCAATGTGATTGTGGTAAGCAGAAAACTGTTCTCGGCTCAAGCCTGGTTAGCGGTCACACTAAAAGCTGTGGGTGCAACCAACACAGTCGCATAGCACAGGACCTGACAGGGCAGAAATTCGGACGCCTCACGGTTCTCTCTCAGGCTGACAATCAGAATGGGCGCAGCCGCTGGCTTTGCCAATGTGAGTGTGGTAAGCAGAAAACCATCCTTACCTCGAGCCTTATCAGTGGTAACACTAAGAGCTGCGGTTGCCAAAGTAAAACACACCGCAAGGATCTTACAGGGCAGAAATTCGGCCGCCTCACGGTTATTTCTCAGGCTGATAATGATCAAGCAGGACGTACCCGCTGGCTGTGCCAATGTGAGTGTGGAAAGCAGAAAACTGTCCTTACCCTGAACCTCGTTCATGGTAATACTAAGAGCTGTGGGTGTTTGAGGACCGAACGGAAGGCCAAGAAAAAAGCCTGATATGAGCAGCCACCTGATTGACCTAACCGGGCAGAGGTTTGAGAATTTTACCGTCTTATCCAGAGTTGAGAGCGACAGGCATGGACTGGTTCGCTGGCTCTGTCAATGTGACTGTGGCACACAAAAAGTCGTCAGAAGCCTTCATCTGCGAAGCGGCAGCGTTATAAGCTGCGGATGCAGAAGACTCTTAATTCCTCAAAAAACGGTAAACATTTTTTCGAGCAATTTTAATTACGGTTTAT
>CAMOVR010000113.1 GCA_946627565.1 uncultured Clostridia bacterium | reverse complement strand
GATCAGGGTAGCCACATACCAGTAGCCCATGGGCATCATGGCGATGTTGCCGTTGCCAAAGGCACCGGAGTAATGCAGACCGGCAGCGCTGATTTCATTGTAAGCCATGCATGCTCCCGCATCTTCCAGGTCCTGGATCATGTGATAGAAGTAAGCCAGATCGCTGTATTCACCGTCCACAAGGGTGTTCACGCCGTCAGCCACGGTATAGTTGACGCAGGTGGACAGCCAGGTGTGATAGTGGGTTCCGTAGATGCCCTTGGCGGGATCCGCGACGGCCAGAGCCTTTTCCTTGTACTCTTCCCAGGACATGTCGTTGGTGGGATAGGCTACGCCGGCCGCGTCAAACAGGTCCTTGTTGTAGAAGAGGATCTCAAAGTCGGAACGGAAGGGCAGGGAGACCTGCTCATCGTTGAACTTGTAGTTGGATTCCATTCCCACAAAGCCGGAAAGATCATAGTTGGCAGCGGCAATGTAATCGTTCAGGTTCTCGGCATAGCCGGCTTCGTACCAGTTCAGCAGAGCAGGGATGTCCTTGACCATGTAGATGTCGCTGGAGTCACCGCCGGCCAGCATGGCAGCCACCTTGGTGTCGTAATCCTGTGAGGAAACGTCGATATACTCGATGGTTACGCCGGGATGGGAGGCTTCATAGGCTTCCTTCTGGGCTGTCAGATAGCCGGTGGTGTTGGCGTCCCATGCCACGATGGTCAGGGTCTGGCTGCCCTCGGCCACGCCCAGGGCCAGCACGGAAGTCATCATCATGACGGCAAGAAGCAGTGCGCAGATCTTTTTCATTTTTGGGGTCTCCTTTCATGTAACGGTTTTTTCCGGGCTCAGATGAAAAGCAAACAGAGCTGTGTAAATATTTACAGAATCCTTATTCAAACTGCATATCATCTGTCGCCGATTGATTCAAATTATAGGCGGATTATCTGCATTGTCAAGAGAAAGCGCCGCAAAAGCGCTATGAAAATTATGTAAATTCTGTAAATATTTTTGTAAATTTACATTCTGTATCTGGAATTTTACATTGTTTCTTTTTCATTCTGTGCTATAATCTCCTGCATAAAGGAAAAAGCCGCGAAAGAAAGACACGTGAAAAGGAACATCAGGCAATGGGAGGCGGGATGAAAAGATGGCGAAAGTAACCATCATGGATGTGGCAAGAAAAGCCGGAGTCAGCATTGCCACTGTCTCCCGGGCCCTGTCCGGGGGCAGTGTGTCGCAGCAGGCCAGGGAAAAAGTGGAGGAAGCTGCCCGCCTTCTGGATTACCACCCGTCCGGCATCAGGCACATGGAGCATGCAGGCATGGAGCGGACCATTGCCATGGTGATTTCCTCCCAGACCAGTCCATATTATGCGGCCCTGGGGGACGGTTGTGCTGCAGAAGCAGCCCGGGGCGGGTACCGTCTGGTGGCACTGACCTATCCGGAGGGCACCGGCGTAAATACGGTGACCAACGATCTGCTGGAGATGCATCCTGTGGGCGCGCTGCTGGCAGGTTTTGCCGTGGAGAGCGAAACCGGACAGGAAGTCACCCGCGCATGCCTTGAAAAGCTGCAGCAGGAAATGCCCCTGGTGGCCATAGGGCCTCCCATCGAAGGCATTGCCTGCGCCAGGCTTACCTCGGATCCTTCCCAGTGTGTGCGCAAGGCCATGGCACATCTGACCATGCTGGGCCACCGGCGCATCGGGTTTGTGGGAGGGGATCCCAGCGCCCGCTTCGCGGTGATCCGGGAAAATGCCTATAAAGAAGAAGTGGCCCGGCTGAACTGCCTGTCTGAAAGCAGGTACATTCTCCGCACCGGATGCAACGCCCCCGCCGGAGAACTTGGCATGGGCATTCTGCTGGGGAATCTGCGCAGGGAGGAGTACCCCACGGCGGTCTTCTGCATCAACGACCTGGTGGCACTGGGAGCCATGCGGGAAATTCTCAAAAGCGGCCTGCAGATTCCCGGAGACATGGCTGTTGTAGGCTGTGACAATGCATACTTCGCCCCCTATCTGAATCCCTCCCTGACCACCGTAGACCTGCATCCCTATGACCACGGACGTGTCGCCATGGCAGAGCTGATCATGTCCATCAACGCAGGACACCCCATCTCCTTCAATCAGTCCTTTGAAAGCAGCCTGATTGTCCGGGAGAGCTGCGGTGCATCCATGGGTGTGAGGACACTGAAATAAACTGAAATGAGCTGAAATAACAAGAAAGCAGGTAAAAAAATGCTGTATCCTCAGAACAACAAAAGCCGGATCACCATCGATATGTCCGGCATCTGGGACTTCCGTCTGGGGGAAGGCCCCTGGCAGCGCATCGCCGTCCCTGCCTCCTACAACGACCAGAGCCCGGATCCTCTCTTCCGCAGTCATGCGGGCACTGTATGCTACCGGACGCAGCTGAACATACCTGCCCTGTTTCATGGGATGAGGTATGTCCTGCGCTTTGACGCGGTGGCACACGACGCCACGGTCCTTCTTGACGGTGAGGAAATCGGGCGTCACCGGGGCGGCTTTCTTCCCTTTGAGATCGATCTTACGGACCGGGCAGAACCCGGCAGCGCCCATGAGCTCACGGTGATGGCGGACAACCGGATCAATCATTCCACCCTGCCCATCGGGACAGAGGGAGACACGGCTTTCTTTGGATCCGACAACCCCGGCATCACCTCCGTGGAAGCGGGCAAAAAGCGGCAGAGGGAAAAGGGCATCAACCTGCCCGCCTTTGATTTCTTCAACTATACCGGCATCCAGCGTCCGGTGCGGCTGTGCGCCATGCCCCGCTGCTGCATTCAGGACATCACGGTGGTTCCGTCCCTGGACGGACATATTCAGTACACCGTGGAAACCCTGGGAGAAGGCACGGTGGAGGTCACCATTCTTGACATGGAAGGCCGGGAAGTGGGCAGGGCACAGGGCGCCCAGGGCACGGTAGAGATCGAAAATCCGGTCCTCTGGGAATCCTGGCCCGGCACACCCTATCTCTACACGGCCCGGGTGCGCTTTGAGGGGGACCAGTACGATCAGACCTTCGGCATCCGTCAGGTAGAGGTGAAAGGGACACAGCTGCTGCTCAACGGCAAACCCATCTACCTGCACGGTCCCTGCCGGCACGAGGACAGCCCTTTCCACGGCCGCGGTCTGGATCAGGTACTGAATATGACGGACATGAACCTGTACCACTGGCTCAACGCCAACTGCTTCCGGACCTCCCATTATCCCAATGCGGAGGAGATCTATCAGCTCTGCGACCGGGAAGGCATCCTTATTGTGGATGAAACGCCGGCGGTGGGCATGTGGGCAGATGAGCATTACGGCTGGGATCTGTGGGACTATCACGCCAAAGTCCTGACGGAGATGATCCACCGGGACCGGAACCACCCGTCGGTCATCATCTGGAGCCTTGGCAATGAGCCCAGCACCGACACCTATCCGGACAAGGCCTACGACTACTGGTATCCCCTGTATGAGCTGGCCCACCGTGAGGATCCCCAGAACCGGCCGGTAACCCTGGTGGGCTGTCAGAACATCTATGAACGGGACCGGATCATCCCCGCCATGGACATTGTGTTCATCAACCGCTATTACGGCTGGTACAATCTGTCCGGGGACCTGGAGACTGCAGCCTATGCCCTGAAAATGGAGCTTGACTGGTGGGCGGACAAGGGCAAGCCCATGGTGCTCTCCGAATACGGTGCGGACACGGTGGCGGGACTGCACGGCGCTGTGCCGGAAATGTTCACGGAAGAGTTTCAGGCCGAGTTTTACCGCACCATCCACGCCTGCCTTGACGAGCGGGATTTCGTGGTGGGCGAAATGCCCTGGGTGTATGCCGACTTCAGCACCTGTCAGGGACCCATGCGGGTGGGCGGCAACCGCAAAGGCCTGTTCACCCGGGACCGCCGGCCCAAGCTGGCAGCCCATGCGCTCCGGGCACGCTGGGCAGAAATAAAGGCAAAGAAATCATGAACGTATTTGACCGCTATGCACCCTTTATCCAGGATTACATCTACCGCTCCGGCTGGCAGACCCTCCGGGGCGTACAGAACGCCGCGGGGGACGCCATCTTCGGCAGCCAGGAAAATGTCCTCCTGACGGCTTCCACCGCCTCCGGAAAAACCGAGGCCGCCTTTTTCCCGATCCTCACCCTTCTGGATGAAGATCCGCCCCGGAGTGCCGGGGTGCTGTACATTGCACCCCTCAAAGCACTCATCAACGACCAGTTCGGCAGGCTCAATGACCTGTGCTGTGAGGCCGGAATTCCCGTGCACCGCTGGCACGGGGACGTGTCCCAGTCCCAGAAGCAGAAGCTGCTCAGGCATCCGTCCGGCATCGTGCAGATCACTCCGGAATCCCTGGAGTCCCTGCTGATCAACCGTCATATGGATATTCCTTCCCTCTTTGGCGACCTGCGCTTCATCGTCATTGATGAAATCCATTCCCTGCTCAGGGGCGACCGGGGCATGCAGACCTTCTGCCTGATCGAGCGCCTGTGCCGGGAGGCCGGCTGCCATCCCCGGAGAATCGGCCTGTCTGCCACCATCGGGGACCCGGAGGCCGCGGGGGAATTCCTGGCAGCCGGCAGCGGTGCCGGCACCCTGATTCCCCGCATTGACGGCGGAAAGGAAGTCTGGCGGCTGTCCATGGAGCATTTCTTCCAGACAGACCCCCAGGCGGACGAAAGCCGGAATACAGAAGATGCCCTTGAGGTTGAAGCGCCGACAGATCAGGCGCCTGAGGGAGCGGACCCGGGCATCGGCTATATCTTTGAGCACACCCGGGGTAAGAAATGCCTGATTTTCACCAACTCCAGGGAAGAATGCGAATCTGTCTGCCAGTATCTCCGGCAGTACTGCGAAGCCAATCACGAGCCGGAGCGATTCCTGATTCACCACGGCAATCTTTCGGCTTCCTACCGGGAAAGCGCGGAGATGGAAATGAAGGACGACGATTCCCTGCAGTCCGTGTGCGCCACAGCCACCCTGGAGCTTGGCATCGACATCGGAAGGCTGGAGCGGGCATTCCAGATCAATGCTCCCTTCACCGTCTCCGGCTTTCTTCAGCGCATGGGCCGTACCGGCCGCCGCGGTGATCCCTCGGAAATGTGGTTTGTCATGCGGGAAGACCACCCGGAACCCCGGGCCATGCTGCCGGAGACCATCCCCTGGTCCCTGGTGCAGGGAATTGCTCTGGTGCAGCTGTATCTGGAAGAGCGCTTTGTGGAGCCGCCCAGAAAAGAACGGATGCCCTTCAGCCTTCTGTATCACCAGACCATGAGCACCCTGGCTTCCTGCGGGGAAATGACCCCGGCAGAGCTTGCCTCCCGGGTTCTCAGCCTCTCCTGCTTCAGAAGGATCACAAAAGAGGATTACCGCTGCCTGCTTCTGCACATGCTGAAGACAGAGCACATCAGCCGGACGGAAAACGGGGGCCTGATCGTGGGCATCAGGGGAGAAAGGATCACAGGTAGCTACAAGTTCTACGCCGTCTTTCAGGAGAACCTGGAATACACCGTCCGCTCTTCCACCGAGCAGCTGGGCACTATTGTCAAGCCCCCGCCCGTGGGCGATAAAATTGCCATAGCGGGCCGGGTCTGGGTGGTGGATGATGTGGACCATAAGAAGCGCGAGGTCCAGTGCACCCTGGTGAAAGGCCATATCCCGGCCTTCTTCGGTCTGGTGGCGGGCGATATCCACACCCGCATTCTGGAGAGGATGCTTGGGGTCCTTAAGGAGGATACCGTCTATCCCTACCTGATGCGCCATGCCGTATGCCGGCTGAAGGAAGCCAGGGAAAGCTTCAGAAGCGTATCCGGCCGTCCCCTTGTATCCCTGGGCGGAAACATGTGGGCTCTGTTCCCGTGGCTGGGCACTTACGCCTTCCTGGCCCTGGAGCGCTTTCTGAAGCTCCGCTGCGCAGAACGCCTGGGACTGAAGGGCTTCAATTCCCTCCGCCCCTACTACATTACCTTCACCATGAAGGCGGATGAGGCCGCCTTTTACCGGATCACAGCGGAAGAGGCCCGGGTGGATTTTGATCCTCTGGAACTTGTCTACCCGGACGAAGTGCCGGTTTTTGAAAAGTATGATGAGTATGTGCCCGAAGAACTGATCCGCAAGGGCTTTGCCTGCGGTGTGCTGGACACAGCCGGTATGAAGCGGCGGGTTCTGAGCTGGTCAGAGAAGGCCTGACGCCCTTCTTACCGCCGTCAGTGCCATGGAAAAAGGTCCCGGATCCTGCCCGTGCAGGGTCCGGGGCCTTTTCACGTTTCCTTTGCGTTTCGGGATTTCACATCAGAGGTCAGCATTAAAGGTCAACATCAAAGGAGGGGAAACTCAGGAAACCCGTATTTTCCGCTTTTACGGCATCAAAGATGTCTTCCGGGTCCTTTTCATCCATCAGGCGGAGGCGGTAGGTGAACTGATGGTGTCCGCCCAGGGTTGCCTTAAAGTTCGTCTCCCAGAAATTGTTCATCACCCAGGCATAAACCTGGTCCGTGTTTTTCTGCTGCTCATCCCCCATCAGGCGGATATCATGCGGGAGCAGCGTCCCCATGCTGATCATGGGTGCATCCGGCATTTCCACCACAATGGATCCCTCTTTCCGGACCCAGGCCACCCCATTGCCGGTCTCATAGTAATCCGTGCAGGTGCCCGGGATCTGGTCAACCCTGGGGCGGAAAATGCAGCCCATCTTGTCCGCATAGAAGACAGCGTCCTCAGATGCAAAGGGCAGAGCCAGATAGACGTTTTCCGGTTCCAGGCGGCTTTCCTTATGCATCCTGAGCTCCACATTCATGCCGGGGATCTGCCTGAAGGCCGTCAGAATCAGTTCCGTGGACCTGCAGCCCTCCATCTCATAGGTCAGAACCACCCTGAGCATAACGGGCCCGCAGTCCGTGACCTCCACACCCATGAGCCTTCCCCGGTCCCTCAGGGTATGCGGTGCCTTGCGGTTTCGCCCCATGCGCCTGCGCTCTTCCAGGGGATTGCTCCGCAGCGGGGTGACCTCATAGATGGGGCCAAATGCCGTCTCCGACATGTCCTCAATCAGCTCGCGCCCATGCTTCCGGTCATAGATGGAGGTGATTCCCTTCCCCATCTCCCACTTCACATGGATGTAGTCCGTTTTAAGCTCCTGAGGGGTGCAGATCCAGTTTTCATCCTTCAGACGGCAGACTGCCAGGTCCTGCACGCCGTCTGCCCCGTATTCACAGAACATGCCCGGCATGGGCGGATCTTCCGGTTCCATTTCCACCAGGCGGAGAACCACATGTTCCTTGGGCTCAAGGCGGAGGGGAACATGGAATTGCTTTCCTCTGGCCACCCGGGACAGCTGATATGCCACTTCTTCCCCTGTGTCCTCCCGCACCAGCCGGAAACGGCTGTGGGTAAAGAGGATTTCCAGATCCACCCGGGCATCCGCCAGAATGGATACAGGGTTCGGATTGATGACGTGCAGCCGGTAGTCCTTCCAGATCACCATGGCCGTGGCACCCTTCTCTTTCAGGATGCCGTCCAGCCACCTGCTCACCGCCTCATGGGCATTGCACGCCATGGCCGCCTTGCGCATCTCCAGGGTGTTCACCATGGGGTGGGCCGGTTCCGAGACGCTGGAAGAAAAGCCCCAGGTGTGTTCCGCATACAGCATGAGGTTCTTCCGGGCCTGTTCACGCAGCTCCCGGGATCCCCTCACCAGGCAGTCAGGGTCCATACGCCTGCACACATGGTACCTGCGCGCCGCGTCTTTATAGAGACCCACCGCATCCGGCGTCGAGCAGGTGCCGTCCGCCCACCAGTCCGTCCAGTCGCCGCGGTAATGCGGGATCTCATCCCTGTGCTTCTCAACCTCCGCAAAGAAGGCATCCAACGTGGTCATCTCCAGGGTGATATCCTGGCCATGGAGTGCATTCCAGCGATGGACAAACTCAATCACGGCGGGTCCCGGAGGAGAGTTGTCCGTACACAGGCCCGAGACAAGAATGGGACAGAAATCCCACGGATATCCGTCTTTCTTCAGCTGACTTGCATAGCCATACAGCCTGCGTCTGCTGAGTTCCTCATTGGAAAGACCCGTGTTGGGCAGACCGTCATGGATCATGTAGCCGTACTGCCCGGACAGCTGATGGATATTGATCTCGTTGCCAAAGTGATAGTGTTCCGTCTGCCATACAAGCACTTCCCTGCCGTCCGGTCCCTTCCAGAAAAAGGGAAACTGCTTGCGGTTGGCTGCATGGTAGCCGTGATGGGTGTGCACCGCTGAAAGCAGATACCGGATACCTGCCCCGGCCAGGGCAGAAGCATAGCCCCAGGGATATCCGTTTATGTCCGCCGTCATGGCACTGACCGGGGTCACCCCGTGGGCCTGTGCGGTTTCCTTGCATCTGGACAGGGTTTCACGGAGGACAAGATCGTCCATAAGGTCCGAGCCGTTCAGGTAATTCCCGGATATGCCGATCTTTCCCTCCCGGGCAAAGCGCCAGAAATCCGCCTCATGCTCTGGATCCGTATCTTCCAGGAAACACTCCAGCATCCAGAAGGATTCCACATTCCAGCGGAAACCTTTCCATGCCCTGTCCTTTTCCGCCCTGCGGAGTATGTCCACCACACTTTCCAGGTATCTGGCATGATTCCAGGCGATTTTTTCCTGCCTGTCCGTATAGCCTATATCCAGATGGGCATGATGAATCAGGTAGAATTTCATTCTTTGACCTCCTTTCCCATGGGCTTGAAACTGCCCCTTTTAAGCAGCCTTATTCCCCGGCTGCTCAGTCATCTTCCACGCCCAGGCCTTCATTGAGCATCCGGTTGATGGCCATATTGGCCTCGAGCCCTTCCTTCTTCCTTTTCCAGGCTTCCACGTCACTCTGTATGGCCAGCATCTCATCTGCGATCTGTTCCATGCTGCGGGGACGCACGTTCCGGACATAGGATGCCATGCGGCGTATTGCCCTTGGACTGCCCAGCTGTCCCGCCAGAAGATCCCCCAGTTCTTTGGGGTACCCCGCCACGGAAACCGCACGCCTCAGTTCATCCCTTGCCTGTTCCCATTCTTCATTTGCCATTGTTTCCACCTCTGCTGCGTCTTAAAAGGCTTTATGTATCCCCTGCAGCTCTTTTCCGTTTCTTTCCATTTCCAGAAGCCATGCTTTTCTTTCAAGTCCCCCTGCATACCCGGTCAGGCTGCCGTCAGATCCAAGCACCCTGTGGCACGGGATGATGAGGGAAATGCTGTTATGGGCCACGGCGCCGCCCACCGCCTGGGCAGACACACGCTTCCCGTCCTCATCTTCCATCCCTGCCGCGATCCCGCCATAGGTCATGGTCTCCCCGTAGGGAATGGTCATGAGGACGGACCATACCCGCCGGCGGAAGGGAGAAGCGCACATCTCAAGGGGCGGTGTAAAATCCGGTATGTTCCCCCTGAAATAGATGTCAAGCCACCGCCCGGTTTCCAAAAAGACGGGCAGTTCCCTTTCTTCCAGGGGGGCCTGCAGCCCCCGGGCAAAATACTTCTGACCGTCAAACCAGAGTCCTGTAAGGGCTTCCCCGTCGCTGGCCATGGTCATCCCGCCAAGAGGAGACATGTACCGGCATATATACGCCAACGGCCGCACCTCCCTGCATGACTGTTTTCAGGCCCGTCCGGCCCGCCTTCTTCAATCCTCCGCCCCGGCATCCCACTGGAACCGCTTCATGTCCACACAGCCGTTTGCCAGAAAGCCCACACCCTCATCCAGCAGCAGTTCCCGCTGCTGAGGAAAATGCGGCGCCAGCCTTCCGGCATGGTTCACCACACGGTGACAGGGATAGGAACCGTAACGGTCCGCCATGCTCAGGATCCTGCCCACCAGCCTGGCATTCCTGTCCCGCCCGGTAAGCCGGGCGATCTGGCCATAGGACGCAACACAGCCCGCAGGAATCTCTTCCACAACAGAGAGGACCTCATAGACCAGACGTTCATCCATCACCGTATGCACACAGCGCCATCCCTTCCCCGCATTCTCTTTAATCTGCCATGTTTCTTTACATTTTTATCCATTTTTCTGCCGTTTCATGATATAATGGCTTCACTGTTCCCTGCATATGGTGCAGGGCATGAATCCAGGCATGGAGGCATCCAGCATATGAAAGCATACCAGACTCTGCCGGAAGGGTACAGGGAGACCTTCCAGATCAATCTGCAGAAAGACAAAAAGACTTCCCTGAAGGTCAACATCGGCGGCAGTATCGCCATGGTGGTTCTGCTGCTTGCGGGGCACTTCATTGTTTCCATCCGGACATTCCTTGACATGGAATCCATGGGCGCCTATTTTCTCAGGCTCTTCATCCTGCTTCTGGGATACGTTGCCTATATTGTGCTGCACGAACTGACCCATGCCGCCGCCATGAAAGTTGTGGGCGGCGGAAAAGTCGTCTTCGGCTTCACCGGCTTATATGCCTTTGCAGGCAGTCATGAGGACTATTTTGACAAGTCCTCCTACCGCGTAATCGCCCTGGCACCGCTGGTGGTATGGACCGTCATCTTTACCGTGCTGCTCCTGGTTACACCAAGAAGCTGGTTCTGGGTCTTCTGGTTCCTGCAGGCAGGCAACGTGGGCGGCTCCTGCGGGGATATATATGTCACATACAGACTGTGGAGGGAACCTGAATCCATTCTGGTCCGGGATACCGGGGTGGATATGACCGTGTTTGACAGGTAAGGATCCTGCGCCGCTTCTGCGGCGCTTTTTTATGTATGTTTTCCCATGATCCGGGTTTTGGAAACGGGGCGTCTGCACTTTGGATGGAGACGCCCCGTTTTCTTGATTACATATCAGCCGGACTCTTCCCGTTTTCCGGCATGCTGCCGTCCCGATGCATGGAGAACTTGTCCATGGGATACTTTTTCAGGTTCTCCAGGATCTTTCTGCCGTCTGCCTTTTCCAGCAGTTTGGTTCTTGCCTGGAGAACCAGGTTTTCTGCCTGATGCTTGGAAGGCCCGCCCACGCATCCGCCGGGGCAGATCATGCCTTCCACAAAGTCCGTATCCAGTTTGCCCGCCTTAAGAAGCATCATGGCCTTCTTGCACTCATCACCGCCGGCGCAGGTCATAAGGCGGATATCCGAGGTATCCTCGCCCATCTCCTGCATGGCTTCCAGAACGGCATTTGCCACGCCGCCGCTGCCTGCAAAGCGCTTGCCGTAGATGGAGGATTCCTGATAATCCTCATCCACAGGATCCACACTGATCCCCTTGGAATCCAGGATGGCAACCATTTCGCCGTAGGTCAGGGCATAGTCCGCAGAGTCCTTTACAAACTCGTTGAGGGTCTCGCCCTTTTTGGCAATGCAAGGCCCGATAAAGACGGTAACGCAGTCCGGGTCCTGGGACTTGAGATACCGGGATACGGCCACCATGGGGGACACCGTGGTGGACTTGTTCTCTTCGTACAGTTTGGGGAAGTGATGGCGCAGCATGGAAATGAAAGCGGGACAGCAGGACGTGGTCATGATCCTGCCCTCTTTCCTGGCTTCAATCCATTCCATGGCTTCATAGGCTGCCGTCATATCGCCGCCAAGGCCCACTTCCACCATGTCCGCAAAGCCGACTTTCTTCAGGGCTGCACGGACGGAAGCCATGCCCACGTCCTTACCGAACTGGCCTTCCGTTGCCGGTGCGCACATGGCAATGACCCGCTTGCCTTCCATAATGGCGCGGATCACGTTCACCGCATAAATTCTGGACCCGATGGCTCCAAAGGGGCAGCTGTGGATGCAGTGTCCGCAGTGGATGCACTTGCTGTCGTCAATCTGACAGATCCCCGCCTCATTGTACGAGATGGCATCCACCGGGCAGGATTTTCTGCAGGGGCGTGCCTGATGGATGATGGCGCCGAAGGGGCAGGATTTTGCGCACAGTCCGCAGGATTTGCACTTGTTGGGATCAATACGCATTTTGGTATCGCCGGGGGTAATGGCGCCGAACCTGCATGCATTCAGGCAGGCTTTTCCAAGACAGAACCTGCAGATATCCGAGACAAAATAGTCCTGAATGGGGCAGTCGTCACAGGCAGCAGGAATGACAGCCACCACATTCGTCGAGGTGCTGCCGGGTTCCGGGCTTTCTCCCATGGCCAGCCTGATCCTGCCCCGGACAATCTCACGCTCCTTGTACACGCAGCAGCGGTAATTGGGCTTCGGTCCGGGACTGATCTCGTAAACCACCTTCTCCGTTTCATCTGTCGTAAGCCTGTTTTCCCATGTAAGACGGCAGACTTCCCGAAGAACAAAATGTTTCAGTTCCACAATACCCTTGTCGTTTGTGATCATCTTTTTCTCTCCTGTCCTGTGCAGCGGCATGCCTGGCTGCATCTGTATCAGCCGGATTCCATTTCTACCAGAAAGGAGTGTACCAGTTTTTCAGCTGAAAGGAAAGAGCGCGCAGGCTCATGTCTCTCCGTTTCCCTGCATGAAGGCACAAAGCGCACTGCACGCCTCCTCTTCCGCCCTGCCGCTGAAGCCGTGCGCCCCGCCCTCAATTTCCACATAGCGGCAGTCCCTATAACAGGCCTGCAGTTTTCTTGCGTAGCTGACATGGACAACGCTGTCCTCCGTGCCGTGCACCAGCAGTACCGGGCCTGCATACCCCTGCATCTCCATATAGGGATCCATGTCCATGACACACCTGGCGTATTCGCCCCCGAGCTTCATGGGAATGTGCCCCAG
>CAMOVR010000112.1 GCA_946627565.1 uncultured Clostridia bacterium | reverse complement strand
TTCCCCGGCCTTTGTGTACATGGAGATGGCGTCTTCAAACTTCTTTTCAACAAGGAGCTTATCCCCTGCGGTGAAGAAGGGCTCATGGACCCTCGCCTGGGCGTCCTTATAGTCCCCGGCGCTTAAGAAGGCCTGGCTGGCTTCGTCCATTCGGCCTTTTGCCATTTCACTTTCGGCAAGGGCGTAGTAAGCGGCCTTGATCTTTTCCGCACCGTCTTCCCCGGCTTTGCTGTAGGCGGAGACGGCGTCTGCATACCTGCCTTCCGAAAGCAGGCTGTCGCCCCACTTTACAAAAGGTTCCGATACCCGCTTCTGTGCGTCCTCATAGTCCCCGGCCAGGATGAAACTGCTGCTGGCCTCTTCCCACTGTCCGGCTTTCAGCTGCCTTTCAGCGATGCTGTACCAGGCGGCATGGAAAAGATCCATGTCCCCGTCATCCTTTGCGTAGGCGGCTGCCGCCTCATATGCTTCGGTTCCAAGTGCTTGCTTTGCAGCGGCCTGTCTGGCCTTGTGCAGGGCTTCCCTGGCATCCGGGCCGTCTCCCGCAAGAAGGAGGCACCGGATGGCTTCGTCATACTGTTCCTTTTCCATGCAGGCCCGGCCCTGGATCAGGCGGGCTGCCTGGATCTTTTCTTCCGCTTCCTGGGTGTCCCCGGCCATGGCGTATGCCGTGACCGCGCCTTCGTAGAGGCCGCTTTCCAGCAGACTGTCACCCTGGAGAAACCAGACGTTTTCCGCCTTCTCTTCCTCCCCGGCTTTCAGGTACGCCTCATGGGCCTTTTCATACAAACCGGCTTCCAGCAGGGCTTCCGCCTGGCGCACCCGGGCCAGACGGATCTGCTCCTGGGCATATTCCGTGTCTCCCAGATGGTCAAAGGCATCCACGGCGGCATCGAAACTTGCTTCCGCAAGGTAGCGCTGTGCCAGCATCTCATAGGGCTCGTCGGCTCTCTCCGGCGTGTCGGATGCGGCAAAGGCCACGCTGGCCTCGTCCCATTTCTCCATGGCCAGGTACGTTTCCCCGGCAAGCCGGCGGCTGTAGGGCATGTCCGCAGCGTCTGCATGACGCAGCATCTGAAGGGCGCCCTCATAGGCTTCTGCTTCCATGGCCTTTTCCCAGGCCAGGGTGACGCGGTTTTTGGTCTCCTCATTCCAGCCGTTCTGGAGATAGGCTTCCGCGGCTTCCGGGTATTTTCCTTCTGCCAGAAGAGCATCGCCCATCCGGTCGAAGGGTTCCCGTACCCGCTTTCCGCTGTCCAGATACGTGCCTGCCAGCAGGAACTGCTCCCGGGCCTGGGCCCAGGCCTGTTCCCTTTCCAGGGCTTCCGCCCAGGCGTAGTGGCACGCCTGGATCCTTGCCCAGGCTTCCTCCGTGGGATAGGCGGTTTCGTAGGCCTGGATGGCCCCGGTATAGTCTCCTTCCTTCAGGAGACTGTCGCCCTTTTCAAGCCAGGTGCCCTGCACACGTTCAGGCGCGTCCAGGTAATCCCCGCAAAGTTCAAAGAGCTTGCTGGCTTTATCCCAGTCGCCTTTTTCCAGCAGCGCCATGGCCCGGCTGTACTGGGTCTTCTGAATCAGTTCTTTGCCCTTTTCGCTCTCCCCGGCCTTTTCAAACCATGCAGCGGCTTCTTCCCAGGCACCATTTTCAAGGCAGCGCTGTGCCATCTCCCTAAAGGGATACAGCAATTTCTCTCCGGCGTCCATATAGCCGCCCAGGCCGGCAAAGAGAATGCTGGCTTCATCCGCTTCCCCGTCCTCTGTCAGCTTCATGGCCAGGCGGTAGGTGCTTTCCTTTGCCCGCTCCCCGCTGTCCCGGAGGTTATACAGATCCGTAAAGGCGTCTGCGGCTTCCCTGTAGTTTCCGTCCACCAGCAGGGACACGGCGGCGTTGTAGGCACTGTCAAGAGCCGCGGTTTTGCCTCCGTCGTCCTGCATGTGGCTGTACGCGTCGTATGCGGAAGCCAGGTCCCGTTTGGCCATGGCGTCATCTGCCAGCTTCTTCCAGCATGCCTCCTGAAGTTCCGCCTGGGGGTTGCCTTCCAGGTACGGAATCTGAGAGGAAAGCTCCAGGGCCCGCTCCGGTTCTCCGTTTTCAAAGGCCTGACGGGCCATATTCAGGATGCGGAGGCCCGCTTCGCTACTGCCCATGCGGGACAGGAGCAGGCAGATGTGCAGGGCATCTTCTTCCCGGCCACCCTCCAGGGCGGTATCGGCAAGCGAAAGCATCCCCGAAACGGTTTCCCCTTCGGTGGTGCCCTGCTCAGCAAGAATGTTTTTAAGCAGCAGATCTGCCTCTTCTGCGTTCCCGTTTTCCAGAGCCTGGGAAGCCATGTCCAGGTCCCGCTTCAGGGCCTGGCCCGGCAGGGCGGAGAGGCGGCTGCCTGTGTCCATAAAGCCGGGTATGCCGGCATACAGTTCCCGGGCACCCTTCAGGTCCCCGTTTTCCTCAAGGCGCAGGGCCTGAATGTAGGTTACATAGCTGGATGCGTCCTGGAAATCCTGAAGCTCGGAAAAGGCAGTACAGGCAGTGTCCAGATCCCCCGCATCCAGGGCCTGAGCCGCCTTAAGGTAGCTTACGAATTTGGGGGCGTCATTGGTTTCCCCGGCTTCTTCAAACATTTGCAGTGCCCGCTCCCTATTTCCAAGGAGCAGCATGCGCAGGCCCTTTGTGTACCTGTCCTCCTGAACCCGGGTCTGCATGCTCTTTGCCCGGATGGCGCTGTCCAGGAAACTGCCAAGGTCCGTATAGGCTGCACAGGCCTCTTCAAAACGGTTTGTGTTTTCCAGTGCCCGGGCATCCAGATAGCTTATGTAGGTGCTGCAGTCCAGATAGTCCCCCAGGGATTCGTAGGTTTCCCTGGCGGCCCGGAGCCTGCCCTGGCCCACCAGTACGGCGGCGGCCAGATAGGCTTCTTTGTCCATGCGGCGGCAGACACTGTCAAACCGGTCCCTGCTGTCCAGGAAACCCGGGATGGAAGCATACAGAACCCTGGCTTCTTCCAGGTTCCCGTCCCGCTCGGCGATGCGGGCCCTGACATAGGGCAGATATTCGTCCGTGTCAGCGCCATCAGCGTAAGCGGAAAGCTCTTCCAATGTTTTCAGGGATGCATCCAGGTCGTTTTCAGACAGAGCCTGCATCGCTTCCGTCCGCTTTGCTTCCATATACGTATCCCGGCACGTTTCCGCCAGGGCGGCGGCGTCCCGGTACAGGCCGAGCTTCAGGAAACCTTCCCTGGCTTTGAGGTATTCCCCGGCCTGCATGTCTTCGCAGGCGGAAAGGTAGGCAAGGTCCGAGGACACATCCATCTCCCCGGAAAGGGAGGTCAGGATATCCCTGGCAGCCGCATAGTCCTTGTCCCGGATCTTTGCAAAGGCCTGCTCCAACTGGGCGCTGCTGTCCTTAAGGCGGCAGTCCTGTGCCCGTGTCTGAGCATCCATAAGGCCGGTATAGAGACCTTCATAGGCCTGCGCGGCCCCGTCAAAGTCCCCGCTGAGCTCCATCTGGCGGGCTCCGATGTATGCAAGGTACGCAGCAGAGTCAAGATAGTCCCCTGCGGCGGTAAAGCCGGCGGAGGCTTCCTCAAGCCTGCCGCTTTCAAGGGCTTCCCTGGCCTGGGTGTACAGGGCAGCTTTTCCCTCTTCTGCCGCCTTTACAATGCGCTCGGAACTGTCTTCAAAATCCCGAAGCCCTGTCCACAGGGATATGGCTTCGCTGTATTTTTCCTCTTCTTCCAGCGCATCCGCTTCAAGGTAGCGGAGGTAGAGGGAAGCATTCCGGTAGGAGCCTACCTCCTCAAACAGGCTCCTGGCCGTGCTGTAGCGGAAGGCCCGGAAGGCAGCGACGCCATCCTGATAGTTCTCCTCCTGAAGCTTTACCTCGGCGTCGGCGGCATACAGCGCGCTGTCCAGATAGTCCCCGAGACCTGCAAACACAGCCTGGGCCTTTTTATAGGAGCCCTGGGCATACAGGCGCTTGCCGTCCACATAGGCCAGCATCTGTCTGGCTTCTTCCTCGGTATGGGGGATCAGGACGGCAGCAGCTCGCAGGTAGTCTTCATCCTTCAGGGCGTCCCTGGCGGTGTTCAGGTCCTGGTCCAGCTGCTTTTCAAGACAGATTTTCTGTCTGTCTTCCGCTCCAGGCAGGTCAGAAACCCGCTCAAAGAGCCCGGCAGCCAGGGCGAATTTTCCTTCGCTCTCAAGGCCGGTAGCGGTAAGGAAGGTCAGATAGTCGGAGGAACGCTCGTATCCGGCTATGCCGGTAAAAAGTTCCCGGGCCTTTGCCCAGTTTTCGTCCGTGAGGGCAATCCGGGCCTCATTGTATACACCGGCAATGCGGGCCGCTTCCGTCTTTTCCGCCCGGTCAGCGCTGTCCAGGAAGAAAGCGCCCAGCTGCTTATATACTTCCCCGGCTTCCTCCATCTTTCCCGTATCCTCAAGAGAACGGGCCCAGGCGTAGCGCACGTAATTCTGGCTGTCCCGGTAGTCCCCCAGGGAGGAAAACAGCTTTGAGGCTTCCGCATAATTCTTCAGGGTCAGGGCCGTTATGGCCTGGTCATAGACGGCATCCTTCTTCCGGTTCTGAAGGGCCAGGCACCGGCTGTCCGCGTCAAGAAAGCCCGCAAGGGCCGTAAAGGCGGAGATGGCATTATCCATGTCCCCGCTGTCCTCCAGGTGCCTTGCATCGATGTAGGCAAGGTAGGAGGCAGCGTCTGCGTAATCCTTCAGGTCCTCAAAGGTGTAATATGCGCTCTCAAGGTCCCCCAGGGTTACCAACTGCACGGCCCGGTCATATCTTGCCTGAAGGATCTTTTCCTCAAGGGGCGGGATCCTGGACGGGCTGTCTGAGAAGGTGCCCAGATCCTGATACAGGGAAAGAGCCCTGGTGTAGGCGCCCTTTTCTTCCTGGCGCCGGGCTTCCATGTAGGAGAGGTATTTCAGGCTGTCCTCTGTGGCGGAGGCATCATACATGGCAAGGAACACGGCTTCCGCTTCGGAAAGGTTCCCGCTGTCAAAAAGCTTCACTGCCCGGGCATAGGACAGGCTGTCCGCCTGACGGCGGCACTGCTGTGCCTGCTCCCCGCTGTCAAGGAAGTTGCCAAGACGGCTGAAAGCCGCGGCGGCATCGTCAAAGGAGTTATCTGCCTTCAGGTCTTCCGCAGCCATGTAGGCAACATACAGGTCCGTGTCACCGAAGTGTCCGGCATCCGAAAAACAGGATAAGGCCTTTTCCCGCTCTCCTTTTTCAAAGAGGGAGACGGCTTCCATATAGCTGTTGCGGCAGGCAATGGTGTCATAGACCTCGCCCCGGCCTTCCGCGTCAAGGAATGTGCCCAGGGAGGCAAAGGAGGCCACGGCGCTTTCCGTGTCCCCTGCTCTTCCCTGCATTTCCGCCTGGATATAGCGGGTATAGGCATCCGCATCCCTGTAGCCGGGAATGGCGGAAAAGATGTCCATGGCTTCCCGGAGGTTTCCCGCATTTGCGGCCTGAACGCCCCGGCTGTATTCGGCATTCAGGAAGGCTTCATGGGCCTGAACACGTTTTGCCGCGCTGTCAAGGAAGTCTGAAAGGGCTGTGTACTGGTCCTCCGCTTCTTTGTACTTCCCTTCCACCAGATTTTTACCCGCGGCCATGTAGGTTACATACCTGTCCGTGTCCTTCACGCCTTCGGTTTTTCCAAACAGCGCAAGGGCATCTTCCGTCTTTCCCTCATCAAAGAGGGCGACAGCCTGCGTGTACCAGGCTTCCTTCTGAAGGCCCTGGAAGTACGTCTGTTTTTCTTTGCTGTCAAGGAAGTCTCCAAGACCCGAAAGGACGGAGACAGCTTCGTCATATTTTCCGGCGTTTCCGTCAAGCAGTGCCTGTGCATAGAGGCTGTAGCGGCTGTCCACCAGATTCCCTGAAAGGGACAGGGCGCCTGCATAGTCTTCCTTGGAAAGACGATCTTCCACAGCGGCCAGGCGAAGACGCGGCACCTTCTCCAGCATATCCCGGCTGCTGAGGAACATGCCAAGATCTGAAAAGGCTTTCTCCGCCGTGTCAAAGTCCTGTCTGGAAAGGGCCGTCATGGCGGCGCTGTAGCGCATGTAGCGGTCCGCATCCTGGTAGCCGGAAAGGGTGGAAAAAAGCGAATAGGCCTGATCAAAATCCTCGCTGTCAAAGGCTTTCATGGCCCTGTCATAGCGGTCAAGCTGCTCAGCTTCCGTAAGGCGCTGTACCTGCCAGCTGCTGTCGTGGAAATCCCCAAGCTCCGTAAAGAGGGCTATGGCTTCCCCGTATCTGCCTTCCCTGGCGGTGAGGGCAGCCTTTGCATAGGTCAGGCAGGACGCGCTGTCCTCATATTCCCCAAGTTCTTCCAAAAGGGGAATGGCGCTTTCGTATTCCCCGCGGCGGAAAAGGGAGAGGGCTTCCCGGTAGCTGTCCCGCCGGGCCTGATCCCGGAACTCCCGGGCTTCCTCCGCGCTGTCCAGAAATCCGGAGAGGGCGGAAAAGCCTTCCGTGGCCGCCTCGTAGTCCCCGGACTGGGCGGCATTCCATGCCCGGATATAGGCCGCGTATTTGCCGCTGTTTTCATACTCTCCAAGACCTTCAAAAAGATCCAGTGCCTCTGTATATGAACCCGAGCCAAACAGTTCCCTTGCCTGGCTGTAGGTGGAGCTTTCCCTGCTGGTGCAGGATGTGAGCATCATAAGAGCTGCCAGCAAAAGCGCCAGCAGCCGTCTGCCTTTTCCCTTCACATCCATGACATGCACCTCCATCACTTTGCTGTCCTTTTAGAAGGATATCTTATTGTACACTTTCCGGAACGTTTTTGAAATAGCAAAAGAAGGGGGTCCTGCCTGAAACAGGCAAGGTCTGCTGCCATACAACTTCTTGGGAACGGAAAAGCCATCTTATTTCTGTTTCGTTTTATATACTTCGAGCACTTTATTTATCCTGTCCAGTTCTGCTTGGGCATCATGGATCAGGCGATTCATCTTTTGAGAAGTACGAATCAAAGTATCCATCAGCTCACGCGTAACCTCGCTGTGCGTCTGCTTTTGTTTCTGCAGCTCCTCAAGAATCTGATCATACTTTTCCTTGTAGTCTATGCCTGTCGGCGCGGATGCCGGAGAAGGAATCACATGCCGATTCGTCGGAATAGTCTCACCTGTCTCAGGATCAATCTTACCAATTACCCGACGTTTAACCACCGTTTTTCCGTTCTCCTCATCATGATACTTATTCGTCTCATACACATAGTGTGTGTCTGTGGCGCGGTTGTATGAAGTAGACACTTTTGAATCATATAGCACAAGTCCCACACTTCTTCCCCTTTCTGTGTAAAATGAACAGAAGCCAGTACAGATAATCTGATGTCAGCAATCAATGTACTAAAGTTTGGTACTATAGCTGCAAGCTGTCAAGCCTGTAAATTATCCAATAATTAGTGTGTTCTCTTTGATAAAAGGACATGTTGTGTGCTGTACACTTCCGGAAGCATACCAGAATGTAAGGAGCACAGGAACATGTCATTACGCAAGCACATGCGGAATTCCACCAAAGTGCATTGTAAAGGCTATTTCAGTTTCTGTCTCAGCTGCAATCATTTCGGAAGTTACTATTCACGGGGTTTTCACTGGAAGTAAAAAAGTCCGGGTCTTGACAGCCTTCAGGCGATCGGCTATCAAGCCTTTGTGGGGTGCACATCGCTTGTAACGCTGACGCTGCCCGAAACCATGGATACAATTGGGTATGAGGCTTTCAGTGGCTGCACATCACTTAAGCAGATGGATCTTCCCGAAGGGCTGACATACCTGGGCGAGCATGCATTTAAGAACTGCAAGGCTCTTGAAACGCTCTCCCTGCCAAACACCCTGGAAAGTATAGAAAATGTCTTCTATAACTGCCTTGCTCGTAAGACAATTTCTGTCAAGCCCAACCATCCTACCATGTCTTCAGAAGGCGGTATGCTCTATGATCATAACCGTACAGAGCTCATCTACGCCGGCGGCGGTGTGGAGGGAGACATCACGCTGCCGGATATCCTTACACAGATTCGGGAAAGTGCACTGGATGACTGCTACTACATAACGGGTATCGTCTTCCCGGGCGGGCTGAACGACATTGGTCCCATGACATTCACGTTCTGCAGCGCAATGGAATGGATTCAGGTAAGCGATGCCAACCAGGATTATGCTTCCCATGACGGCATGCTGTTTGAAAAAGATCTGGCCAACCTGGTGTGCTGCCCGGCTGGCCGCAAGAGCGCCGTGACGCTTCCCGACAGTGTGTATCATCTCGAACCATACGCCTTTGCCATGTGCTCCGATGTTCCTTCCATCACCGTTCCGGAGGGCGTCGAAATACTGACCGCGCTCATGTTCTACAGATGTGACAATCTGACGGATCTCACGCTTCCTGCCAGCATCATCCGTATTGACGACACCACATTCAATTCCTGCCCGAATGTAAGCATCACCGCCCCTGCGGACAGCTACGCATATACATGGGCACAGGGCAAGGACCAGCTTAAGGAATAAGGAATCCGGATAAAGAACCTGTATGTAAATGAGCCCCGTAGAAGGGGAAGAGGGCAGCACCAGACGCTGCCCCGTCCCCTGCCCTCCGGGGCTTTTTATGCACATATGGAAAAAAATACAGGAAAAATGGTACTCATAAAGCCATGATGTGTTACAATGCCCTTTGCCGAAACATGGACCCGGTCATATCGTTCCCTGCCCCGCCTTCCGGATCCCTTCGGCAGGTCTTTTTCTGTGCGGGGCACACAAAACAAACAGCGAAAGCAGGTGTTGATTCTGCGAAACATATTTGTTTATCTCTCTGTCTTTATGCTGGCATGTATTTCTCTGTCCCCTGCCCTGCCGGGGGCTTTGGCGGAAGATGCAGGCGTCACCCCCTTTGTCCGGGCCGGCGGGAGCTTTGGCTATGCGGTTTCCTCAGACGGGAAAATCTGGGGCTGGGGCGATAACGGCAAGGGCCAGCTGGGCACCGGGGACACCAAGCGTGTCAAGACGCCCTCCCCTGCGGCCCTGGGGCTTGACGGAAGTGAGATCCTGGACATTGCCTGCGGCAACGTGGCTTCGCTTTTTCTTATGCGGGACGGCACCGTGTGGTCCGTGGGCAACAACAACTACGGCCAGCAGGGCCAGGGAAAAGACGCCCCTGCCATTATGAAGGAGCCCGTTCAGGTGAAGGGGCTTGAAAACGTGGTGCAGGTGTCCAGCGGCTTTGGCCAGTGCATGGCCCTGACCGGGGACGGCTCCGTCTATGTCTGGGGCCGCAATGACTATGGCCAGCTGGGCCTTGGGGACCGGAAGGCCAGGAATGAGCCGGAAAAACTGGACCTTCAGCATGTAACCTATGTGTGCTGCGGCGGCAAGTTCAGCATGGCCATGGACGAAAACGGGGATATCTGGGGCTGGGGCGACAATGAGCACGGCCAGCTTCTGGAAGCAAGTAAGCGCAAGCGTGTGCTGACCCCCACAAAGCTCAGCATATCCGGCCGCTTTGTCCAGATCGCCTGCGGCGGCGACCATGCCCTTGGCATCGACGGTGACGGCAGGCTCTGGGCCTGGGGCCGGAACGACTATTACCAGCTGGGCACGAAAACCAAAGGGAAAATCGTTGAGGAGCCCATTGCGGTGACCTTCCCGGAGGGGTATGAGAATGTCAGGATCGCAAGGGTCTATGCCTACAATTCCCATACCGCGGCGGTGTCGGAAAACGGTGCCCTCTGGGTCTGGGGCAGCGTGTACCACGGCCAGATGGGCAACGGGGTCACCGCGTCCAAATCCCTGCCCATGGAGCCCTGCCCCGCAGAAGGTGTTGTGGAGGCGGATGTGGGAAGTCTGCAGACCTATGCCCTGCTTGAGGACGGAAGCCTCATGGGCTGCGGCTGCAACGAGTACAGCCAGACCGGGGCCTTCAAGTGGAAGGCGGACTACTATGTCCGGTCCTGGAAGGACACGGGGCTGAACCTGATGACGGGTACCTGGCAGGATCCGGGAAATGACTGAGGTGAATAGCAATGAAACGTCTCGTTATCTGGCTGGTGCTGATTCTGTGCCTTCTTGTGCCCTCAGCCCTGGCTTCTGAGGATGCGCAGATGGCAGAGGATATCACCCAGGACTGTACCTACAAATCCTCTGACCGCAGCAAGCTCTTCCGCCTCACCGACGGCAAGACCGAAAAACACTATGAGGCCCAGACGTACCAGGACAACTGGATTATCATCAAGGCACCCTCCGGAAAGAAAATCGGGGGCCTTTCCATGGTCTGGACCAGCGGCACCAGCGAGGTGCTGCTGGAGGTGCGGCAGAAGGAAAGCGGGGACTTCAAAGAGTTTGCCACCGTCAACAACGGTGTATACCTGCATGAGTACATCGATGTGGGCAGCGTGGAGGCCGTAAGGCTTAAATCCACCAACCGCAAGGGCACCATTCCCATAAACGAAGTCACCGTGGTGACTCCCGGGGAGGTTTTGCCCTCCCATGTGCAGAGATGGGATCCGCCCTGCACGGATGCGGACATGCTGGTGTATGTGGCTCATCCGGACGATGAGTACCTGTTTTTCGGGGGCACCATTCCAAGGTACGCCATAGAGAGAAAACTGCATGTGTGCGTGGCCTATATGACCTGCCGGAACGATACCCGCCTGCATGAGCTTCTGAACGGACTTTGGACGGCAGGGGTCCATGAGTATCCCCACCTTATGGGATTCCCGGATAAGACCATTACCAGCAAGGCTTCCTCCACCTATAAGCAGTGGGGCGGTGAAGACGCGGCACTGGATGCCATGGCAGCCCTCATTGATGAGGTAAAGCCCCTGGTGGTGATCACCCAGGATGTGAACGGCGAGTACGGCCACGGTGCCCACAGGGCGGTGGCTGACATCTGTCTCAGACTCATCCGGGACGGTGAGAGACAGCTGGCCTGGCAGCCCCATAAACTGTACATCCATCTCTATGAGGAGAATCCCATCTATATGGACTGGACCACGCCCATCGAGGGAGACGGCCGGTCAAGCCTTGAAATCGCCTCAGATGCCTTCCAGTGCCATGAAAGCCAGGTAGGGTTTTCCATCAAGCTGAAAAACGGGAAGAGATGGAAGTTTGAAGTGATTGAAAACGGCATGTTTGACAATGCCGCCTTCGGCCTGGCCTATACAGATGTGGGGCTGGATACGGGACTTAAGGACTTCATGGAAAACGTAACGCCAAAGGAACACTGAATTGCCGCGCAGGGCATTATATGACCCCTGACAGGAAAACAGAATTCAGAATAGAACACGGGCCCTCCGGGATATGGATCCTCTGATCCGTAACCCGGAGGCCTGTTTGTGCTTAAGAAGTTTATGAGGCGGCTTTCCCGGCCCATGGACAGGGCGTATGCATCCTCCCTGTGCTGTCGGCATTAGCATACGGAAGCGTTCCTGCCGGATGATTCGGAACATGGGAAGGAGCCTTACGGCCCGGCTATGCCCGGATACCGGCTATGAGGGCCTGTCTGGGCAGGTCCTGCAGGATCCGGCGGGTCAGGGGTGAAGTCTGCTGCAGGCGCTTCCCTGCCTCGTCCAGCTTTTCCGGGAGGGCGGAGGGGATGTCATCAAAGGAAACCACCCCCAGCTCTTCCAGGACACCGAAGAGGTCATTGATAAACACGGTCCTGTCCTGAAGGGGTATTTCAGAAATCCAGCGGTCAGCCGTTGTATGGACCCACTGGCTGAAGGCGTCGCAGGAGGAGGTTTCCGAAAGCCGCCCGTGGTCAATCCCCCAGGTGGCCAGGGAATGCTGCATGATGCCAAGGGCAGAGGACTTTACAATGATGGTCCGGTCCACCTGAGGCTCAAAGAGTCTTCCCACAATGGAGGATTCAGGGATCACCCGGACCACCCGGCTGTTGACCCGCTCCAGAAGATGATGATCCCCGTCCACCTCAGGGCACAGCCCGGGCCCGTCCAGGACATAGACCTTATCAAGCCTTCCAAGGTCCTGATCCTCCAGCATGCAGGCGGTGTACAATGCCTCGTTTCCGCCCTTGGAGTGTCCGCCCATGATCCATCTCCGGTCCCCGGTGATGTGCTCCCTGGCGTATGAAAGGGCCAGTTCCTGGGCCGCGGTATGGGTGAAACTGATCATAAAGTCTTCCTTCCACCCGGCAATGGAATTGTCCGTGCCGCGGTAGGCAATGAAGGAAAGGTCTGTACCGTCATGGAAGGTAACGGCGGAAAACTGCACCGGCGGGTCCGTCTGAAGGATATCCACAAAACCATCCATGAACATATCACCAAAGCGGCAGGATTCCGCTGCCGCCCGGAGGATATCCAGATATCCCATGTCTTTCCCTGCAATAAGTACCCGGGCTGTTCCCTCCTCCAGCATCTTCAGGCAGTCCCTGACCCGGACTGCCTGAGGGCCGGTAAACAGAGGATTCAGGTCAAAGTAGGAGATCATACAGAGCACCAGGGCGTCTGCATCCCTGAACCCGGTGGCAGAGATTGGAAAATCCGCCATCCACTGGATGTAATCGGTGAGTTTGTCCATAGTCCGTCTCCTTGTAAATGTCCTGACTGTCTTTTGCTGTATTCCTATTCTATCCCCCGGAATCTCTTAAAGTCAATAAAACACAGCGTATTCTTATCCCTGTTTGCAGTCTCTCAGACTTTGCTGCCGCCTGGCGTCTCTTCCGGCAGCCTGCGGCTTACCGCACCCTCTGCC
>CAMOVR010000111.1 GCA_946627565.1 uncultured Clostridia bacterium | reverse complement strand
CAGCAAAACAGCCAGAAGCCCGCAGGCTTCCGGCTGTTTTTTGGGGTGATCCATATGAAGGCAGTTATCCGGGTCAATGGCTCCCCGCAGCGCCAAGATCAAGAATCAACTGACTGCTGCCGTCAGTAAATCTCAATTTCCATGCAGCTGAAATCCGTTTTGGGGGGACTTCTTTTTGGGCTTCTTTTTGAAGGGCGAAACTATGGTTGTCCCATTTACCGTGAAACCCTGCTTTATCATACCTTCCGGGAGTTTCAGGTGAACAAGCTCCCGGCAATCCTTGAAAGCCTCCGTACCGATGCATGTGACAGTCGATGGAAGAATCATCTCATGCAGTGCTGTGCTTTTAAAGGCTCTTTTGCCTATTGTCGTTATTCCTTCAGGAAGCACACAGTTTTTAAGGTCGGAACAGTTATCAAACAGGCCGTCAGGTATCTCCCGGACAAATGCCGGAATAACCACTTCTGTCAGTCCGCTGCTCAAAAATGCACCGATGCCAAGCTGCAGTTCACTGTCCGCATCTCTTTCCCGGAACACCAGATGACGGATGGAATTGCATGTTCTGAACGCATCTGATACGATCCTGCGCACCTGTGAGGAAATCTCCAGCAGCCCTGATCCCGGTACCGGATCCGTACCTGCTGCTGAAAGTGCCCTGCATTTGGAAAAAGCGCTGTCCCCGATAGACTCCACCGTTTCAGGGATACAGATCGTCTCAAGAGCACTCTGACTGAAACAGCGTTGAGGAATAAACCGGAGCGCTTTGGGCCATCTGAATGATGTAAGACTGCTGCAGCCTTTAAAAAGACCCGCCCCGGTTCCTTTCAGGCTTTCCGGAAGCTGGTTTTCCCTGCTTTCCTTTAAGCCATCTCCTGAGATAACAACATGTTCAAGCTTTTCACAATCAGCAAAAGCAGATCCGTCTATAATCTCCAGGCCCTCATTCAGGCATATTTCCTGCAGCCCGCTGCTTCTGAAGGCCTGGTCACCAATCCTCCTCATACTCAGAGGGAGCACGATGCGCCTGAGATTATTGCAGTCAGAGAATGCCTGTACATCCATCTTTTCAAGGCCTTCATTCAAAACAATTTCCTCAAGAGCAGATTTCGCAAAAGCCGCATTCCCTATCTTCCTGATGCACCGCGGAAGCTCGATTTTCTGTAAGCCTGTGCACTGGAAAAAACATTGAGCCGGAATTTCATGGAAAGATGCTGAATTTTCCCCAGATCCCTCAGAACCGTCATTGAAATCCGACAGATCCACGTGTTTCAGATTTTCACAGTCTTTGAATGCCTGTATGTGAATGTGCTTTATGCTGCCGGGAAGCCGTATTTCCTCAAGTCCGCTTTTTTGAAAAGCCCCTTCCCCCACAGTCTCAAGGCCGGAGGGCAGATGAATGTGCCGCAGATTCTCACAGCCTGCAAAGGCAAAATCCCGTATTTCCTTAACGCCGTCATGGATTACAACGTTTTCCACCTGACTGAATGCCAGAAGACCATCCGGTACGCAATGCATCCTTTCAGGTACTGTGAAACTCTTCATCGCACAGTAGCACAGCGCACTGTCCCCTATGTATGTAAGATCAGCCGGTGCTTCAAAAGAAACCAGGCCTGTCTGCGCGAAACAGGCCGCTCCTATCGTCCGGATGGTATCGGGCAGTTCCACCGTCTTGAGTTCTTTCCGCCCTCTGAACAGTTCATCACCAAGTCCTGTCACGGTTTTCCCCGCAACTTCCGGCGGAACCGCAATGGTTTCTGTTTCTTCCATTTTGCAGACTGTCAGTACGGCTGTTTTATCCGGAAGGATCTTCCAGTCCCAGTCCTGGCGCATGTTGCGGGCAGAGAAGGGGTGATCCAGGTCGTAATTCAGTCTTCTTTCTTCCCTTCTCTCTTCCGCCTCCCTGTCCACATGTTTTTCCCGCTCTTCCACAATGCGGGCGGCCATGTAAGTATTTTTCGTTTGTTCCGCAGCTTCCAGCAGCTTGTCATACTGGTCCTTTTTCAGCGGCTGAACAGCCCGGAACAGCGCATCGCATACAGACTCCGGGAAATTCAGTTCCATAAAGGCAGGAAGCCATCCCGGCACATTCCGCTTCATGGATTTCATGTATGTCTCTTCCGCTGCTGCATAAGCTTTCCTTTCCTCAAGGAAAGAGTAAAGGACTGCAGCCCTGCCTGCAGGATTGTCAGCCTTGGCAGGATTGAGCCTTGGCATGATCAGGCGCAGTTTGTCTGTATGCAGGCCTTCATCATCAGCTCCGTAAATGGTCAGACGGATGCAGTTGGGATCCCGGATGTATACGGTCTTCTGCATCTGCGGGATGCCTCTCCACAGAATCAGCTGATTCTCCTTTTCACTGACCACTTCAATTTCTTCAATGCCCGGCATACGGATCAGAAAGGCGTTCAGCGGCATGAAGGAGCCGGCAGGGGAATTATAGTGGCATACGATTTTCCGGACATCCTCAAGCCCCGGCATGGGTTTGTTTTCCCAGAAACGGATGCTGTCCATGGCCGTAAAGTGCAGCTCACGGACGTGCTTGCCCGCAAAGCAGGCATCGTCCAGCCTGCCGCAGCGGGGAACCACCACCGTTTCCTCATCCCCAAGGTATGAAAGGAGCGTGGGGTTTCTGGAGCCGTCTTTCTTCCACAGTTCATACAAATTTTCGGCTGACGCACTGGTTTTCTTTGCCAAGTAAGATCATCACCCTTCTTTGGTGCTCATGGGTTCCCCGCTTTCCAGCGTCAGAAGAATCATCTCACAGGGATTGAACAGACGGGGCGCCGGCGTCTGATTGGACATGCCCCGGCTCACCAGAAGGCGGCCGCCGTCATAGAAGTCATGGGTGTATCTGGGAAAAAGGCCCTGTCCGGGCGCATATACGCCCCGTCCGAACAGCTGGATCTGACCGCCGTGGGCATGACCGGACAGGGTCAGATCGATTCCGCTTTCCTGTATGGCGGCAGGATAGTACTCCGGATGATGGCACAGCAGCAGCCTGAACCCTTCCATGCTGCACATGTCCTTCAGGAATGTCCGTATGGCAGGGAGACTTTCGTCCTTAAGATGCCGCTTAAAAAAGCCATGCTCGTCTCTGGAAGACAGACCGCCCAGGACAATGTCCCGGAAAAGCACAAAGCTGTCATCCAGAATGGTGATCCCGCTGTCCAGCATCATGCTGCGCAGCTGCGGCCACTCTTCGCTTCTCACCTCATGATTGCCTATGGAGAAAAAGACCGGAGCCACCTCAGGTGCCTGACGGATGAAACGGACGGCATGCTCCATCCCGGGATGATGCCTGTCCAGCAGGTCGCCTGTCACCAGGATGGCGTCGGCACCCCTGGCGGATAGCAGGATGTCATCATAGGAAGAGTTGTGCAGGTCCGATACAAAAGCGAAGGTATAGGGGCCGCCCTGGATTCTGGGACTTTGTACCTTTGCCCGGCTGACCTGTATCATGTGCGCCTCCTCTGCAAAACAAGCAGGAAAATGCCCACTGCAAGGCATGGCAGGATGATCCACAGGGCATTTACTGCAACCGCCGTAAAGATTTCCGACAGATATCGTGCAAACATGGGATTCATGGCCTGGGCAGCACCGGAAATTCCAAGCATTCTGACAAAAGCCAGTGAAACGGCCAGAATCAGGGCACCGCCTGTCAGGCCGGCGCCGGTAAAGCCCAGGAACTCCCTGTGGTCAAAGATAAGGATAAGAAGCAGGATGGGCAGTACCACACAGGGAACCAGGTACCAGTACCTGAGCAGGTCCACCGCCTTCATCACCGTTTCCGATCCCCTGACGCGTTCATATCCCATCAGGATAATGGGCGGACGGATCGGGATAATCAGCTTCTGGGCCAGCTTTTCCATGTCTGCCACGATATCCTTCGCCGTCAGGCGCTGCTGGGTGCGCTCCACCGTCTTAAGGTATCCCTCGTCCTCCAGCATCCTGTCAAGACCGTCTGCCCACATGTAGTAGGGAAAAATGGGCTCCATGTCCTCTTCTTCCTCTTCCTGCCTGCGAAACATATCCTGCATGAAGGTGCGGACTTCTGCGCCATAGGCATCCAGCTGCGCGTTGCCAAATGCTTCCGTCACCCAGGTTTCGTCAAAACCGTACTGCCCTGACAGGTTCCGGATTTCCGTCTGAAGGATACTGAGCTGCTCCGGACGGATGGCATTCCCTGCCTGATCGTAAATCACCGAGCCATGAATCAGGTCGTTAAAAAGCCAGGCCAGGCCCCCCATAAGGGGCATAAAGGCGAGAATGAAAGCCAGGCAGACACAGAGGATTCTTCCGATCGTTCTGATCATCTGACCACCACCACCTTGAACGCGGCCAGCACCAGGTCGCTGATTTCTTTTCCGTATCTCACAAGGACATATGCCATGCCTGCCGCGACAGGCAGTGCAAACAGCAGCGGAAGCAGGAACCAGCCCCTGCCCTTTTTTTGGTTTTTCATTCTTTTCCCTCTCCTCTGTGTATCTCAGTGTTCCGACTTGCGGGCCCTGGGACCCCTGCTCCGCCTCTGCTGTACCTGCGGCTTCATGGGTACTTCACCCTTCAGGTTCAGGAGCTGGTCGCGCAGTTTGGCCGCCTTTTCGAAGTCCAGTTCCGCCGCAGCCGACAGCATCTGGTCCTCAATCTGCTGAATCAGCGCCGCCCTCTCCTCTTCACTCATCTCCTGAGGAATGCTTTCCTCCACCTGTCTGGTGATTTCCAGCACATCCCGGATTTTGGATCGGACCGTTTCCGGGGTGATCCCGTGCGCCTCATTGTAGGCTTTCTGCAGGCCCCTGCGTCGGTTGGTCTCCATGATGGCCTTTTCCATGCTCTCGGTCATGGTATCCCCGTACATGATCACCCTGCCGTCCACATTGCGGGCCGCACGGCCAATGGTCTGTACCAGGGATGTCTCCGAGCGCAGAAAGCCTTCCTTGTCCGCGTCCAGGATGGCCACCAGCTGTACTTCAGGCAGGTCCAGGCCTTCCCTGAGCAGGTTGATGCCCACCAGCACGTCATACTCGCCCAGGCGCAGGTCCCTGAGCAGCTCCATGCGTTCAATCGTCTTGATGTCGCTGTGGAGATACCGCACCCGGATCCCCAGTTCCTGCATGTAATCCGTCAGGCTCTCTGCCATGCGCTTGGTCAGGGTGGTCACCAGGACCCTGCCGCCGCCTTCCGTCACCCTGCGGACCTCGCCCACCAGGTCATCCACCTGGCCCGTGGCCCGGCGCATGACCACTTCAGGGTCCAGAAGCCCCGTGGGACGGATGATCTGCTCCACGGTCTGTTCCGCCAGTTCCTTTTCATATGGGCCCGGGGTGGCGGAGACATAGATGGTCTGATGGATCCTCTGCTTAAACTCGTCAAAAACCAGAGGCCTGTTGTCAAAGGCTGAAGGCAGACGGAAGCCGTAATCCACCAGCGCCGTCTTTCTGGCCCGGTCACCGTTGTACATGGCCCGGATCTGGGGGATCGTCACGTGGCTCTCGTCGATCATGCACAGGAAATCCGGCGGGAAATAGTCCAGCAGGGAATAGGGTGCCTCGCCGGGTTTTCGGCCGTCAAAATACCGGCTGTAGTTTTCAATGCCCGTACAGAACCCGATTTCCCGCAGCATCTCCAGGTCATATGTGGTTCTCTGCTGCAGCCGCTCCGCCTCCAGGGGCTTCCCGTTTGCCTGGAACCAGGCCACCCGCTCCTTCAGGTCCTCCTCGATCTGGCTGAGGCTTTCCTCCATGTGATCCCGGTTCATGGCATAGTGGGTGGCGGGATAGATGCTGGCGTGCTGCAGACTGGTGAGCACATGGCCGGTGGTGGCATCCACCTCCGAAATCCGGTCAATCTCGTCCCCGAAAAACTCCACCCGCAGGGCATGGTTGTATTCTCCGGCGGGAATGATCTCCAGCACGTCCCCCTTCACCCGGAAGGTGCCCCGGGCAAAGTCGATGTCATTGCGCTCGTACTGGATGTCAATCAGCTCCCGCACCAGCCCGTCCCTGTCCTTGTTCATGCCGGGCCGCAGGGAGATCATCTGTCCTTCGTATTCAGACGGGTCACCCATGGAGTAGATGCAGCTGACGGAGGCCACAATGATGACGTCCCGCCTCTCCCTGAGAGCCGCAGTGGCGGAGTGGCGCAGCCGGTCAATCTCTTCATTGATGGAAGCGTCTTTTTCAATGTAGGTATCCGAACTGGCAATATAGGCTTCCGGCTGATAGTAGTCGTAGTAGCTGACAAAATATTCCACCCGGCTGTCCGGGAAGAAGCCCCGCAGCTCCGATACCAGCTGGGCCGCCAGGGTTTTGTTGTGGGCGATGACCAGGGTGGGCCTCTGGACCTTTTCAATGACGGAGGCCATGGTGAAGGTCTTGCCCGAGCCGGTAACGCCCAGGAGAACCTGGTTCTTCATGCCTTCATTGACACCCCTTGCAAGGGCTTCAATGGCCTGCGGCTGGTCCCCGCTGGCCTCATAGGGTGCCTTGAGTACAAATCTGCCTTCCAGACAGCATCCTCCTGTTCTGTATATGGACACGTCAGACAAACGTGCAGCTTAAGCCTGTCCTTTCCAGGATTTCCCTGGCGGCCTCTTCCCTTGCCGCTTCATCCCCTCCGCTGCATCTGACCTGCACCGTCTGGGTTGCGGGCATGTAGGAAGGGTTCTTTTTAAGCAGCAGTCCCTGCTGCTGACAGGCCGCCGCAGCGAGGCTTATAACCAGTACCTGATTCGGGGTGGTGCTTACCTTAAGGCGCCAGCCGGTACTTTCGGCAAGGCGCTTCAGTTCTTCACCGTAGCGCCTTCCCACCTGAGGTGTGATAAAACTCAGTTCCATGTATCTGCCCGTCTGGTCCGTGTGGACGCTCACTTTGGACACGCGGTCCTTCCACTGCTCCGCCTCGTGCCGGATCAGGGCCGCTGCGGCATTCTGCTCCATGGCATGGGTATGTATGTCCGGTTCGTATGTTTCCCCTTCCCGGGTCTGTACCTCTTCATTTCCAAGAACCAGACGCCAGCCGGTATCCTTAAGGAACTGTGCGCACTTTTCCTTATCCTCTGCCTCCTGGCCCGCCAGCTGCAGGCGGTAGTATTTTTCGGTTGTATACCAGGAAGTCCTGAGGATCCGGTCCCCGAAGAGACGCATCAGCAGCTGGTCCGCTGCCGCATGGTTCATGCCAGGGTTCATGCGGGCCTGCCAGCCCGTCTCCTCCTGAAATGCCTGGGCGGCCCGGCGGAAGGCCTCCGGATCCACCGCGTCCGGGAAGTTGAAGGTGAGCACCATTTCCCGGCTTTCCATGTAACATCCGGCCTTCTTGTAGGCAAGGAATCCAAAATGCTTCTCCGTGAAGGATAGAATCTCCTGGCTGTTCCACTCCCTGGGCTTCAGGGCCGCTTCCACCTCTTCCTCTGAAAGGGGATGGAATAGGAACAGCCGGAAGGAATTGGCTGCAAAATAGACGCTGCCGTGCAGGAATTCCTGCCAGGAACGGATCAGGGCATCGTCCGTGACATCTTTTCCAAGCCAGATCCCGGCAATCTGAACAGCCGACAGTTCCCTGTCGGGATAGTTTTTCCGTATGAATTTCCACAGCCGCCCGGCGCCTTCCTCATCCGGCATGCCGGATTCCTGCATCCTGAAGGGAAGGGTCTGCTGTTTCTGCCGGCGGACGCTCCGGTACTGGACCTCGATGGTTTCCCCGAGTTTTGGCACGAAGATCTCCCGCAGGTGTTCCCCGGCAATATGGGGCGCCAGTTCCGATATGCTCTCCGGGTCCCCGTGGACCAGGACAACGTGCCTTGGGTTGAGCATGCTCAGCAGGGAGAGGATTTCCCCCTGGTCGCCATGGGCAGAAAGGCCGATGCGCTCCACCCTTGCCCGGACCGGGATGACTTTTCCCCCAAGGCTGATAGTCGGCACCTGCTTTTCTTTGTCCTCTTCCCCGTCCTCCGTTTCCGTCTTTTCGGCCGCTTTCTGTTTTTCCTCCATCAGCTGAAGCAGCAGCCTGCCCGGTGCTTCCTCGTCCTGGTAACCCGTGATGAGGATCAGGCCGTTTTCCATCATGGCAATCTTTTCAGCGTACAGAACAGAGGGGCCGCCGGTTAACATGCCGGAGCTTGACACAAAGATGGCCGGGCCCTTTTCTTCCAGCATGGCCCTGCGGTCATCCGTGGGCAGAACCGCCCTGATTTCATCCGAATAAAAGGGTTCCATGCCCTTTAAGATGGACCGGGCCAGCTTCCCCCTGAGGTAGGTGGGATGGTTTCTGTATACCCTGTTGATATCCCGCACCATGCCGTCCACGTGGACGGGAACTTTTGGAATGATGCCGTTTTGCATGCCTTCTTTTAACAGAAGGAGAACCTCCTGGGCACGGCCCAGGGCAAAGACGGGAATCAGCACCTTGCTGCCCTGCCGCACGGCATCCCCGGTCAGCTGGATGAGCCTCTGCTCCTCCACCTGACGGTTGCTGTGCAGGCGGCTGCCGTAGGTACACTCGGTGATCACCAGGTCCGGCCGGAGCCTGGGGATGCGGATGCCCTCAATGGTCTTCTGAAGAAAGGCGGAATAGTCCCCGGTGTAAAACACCGTACCCTCCGGGGTCACCAGATTGATGCAGGCAGCACCGGCAATGTGGCCGGCACTGTAGAAGGTCATGCGGATGTCCGTCAGGATCTCCATTTCCACCTGGTAGTGCACCGGCACGATCCGCTCCATCATGGCTTCCACATCAGATGCCGCATAGTGGGGGATCTCCTCTTCCTGCATGGCCATGATCTTCAGGGAGTCCAGCAGCAGGACCCGGGTCAGTTCAAGGGTCATGGGGGTCATGTAGATCCTGGCGGACGGGTAGGCCCGGGAGATCATGGGCAGGGTGCCGATATGGTCCATGTGGGCATGGGAAATCACAATGGCATCCACCCCGCCCATCTCCTGAATCATCCTGAAATCCGGGATGGGATCCTTCTGTCCTCCCTGACGGATGCCGCTGTCCATAAGGATGCCCCATCTGGCCGTTCTCAGATAGATGCAGCTTCCGCCCACTTCCATGGCACCGCCGGCAAAAGATAGTTTCATGTCTGCGTATCCTCTCCTCAGGAGAAAATGAGATATACTGGAAATCACAAAAATCCGGAACGGATTTTTGCTTGATTTCCGTATATACCGTGACGCCACATACGATTTTCCGGATCATTGCGCTCACGAGTATAAAAGACGGGAATGACAGTCAAATGAAATGCGTAAGGATCAGCGGCCGTTGTCCATGGATGAAACCATCCTGCCCGCGGCATCGTAGAGCATGACCGTGTCTGCCTTTTTCGCGTGTATCACTTTCTTGTCCTGCCATACCACATCGGCTTCCCTGTCAGAGGACAGGGTGCCCACCCGCAGGGTTCCCCCGGCGGGAATCACGGTACCGGACGGGAAAACCATCATCTCGCTGCCGGTCTCCGAGTAAAGGTAAGCGTCCGTCATGTCCGCTTCCGTATTCCCGCTGTTAAACAGTTCGATGATATCATGATCGGCGTCCACAGAGCGGATGGAGACAAGGGACACCGCATCCGTCCCGGGCATATCCACATATTCCCAGGATGCTTTTCCGCCGGATAAGCGCACCAGGATTCCAAGGCCGGAATCCACCGTGCACACCACAGTGCTTCCAAGCTTTCTGAGTCTCTCCACCACTTCGGGACTGGGTGTGCCGGGCTTTTCCGCCGGGGAGGTGGAAATCACCGACAGGGACGGGGCTGCTTCCTGGGCAAAAGCCTTGCCGGTGGCATCGTCGTCCCCGTGGTTGCCCACTTTCAGCACATCGGTTTTAAGAAGGACCCCCGCATCCAGAAGGGTCTCCTCCTCCACCTCTTCCATGTCACCCGCAAGCAGGATCTTCCCCTCCCGGGTTTCCAGCATCATCACCAGGGAATTGTTGTCATCCTTGTCATCGGCTTCCTCCACCGGCCCCAGCACAGACAGTACCGCAGACCCCAGGGAAACCCGGTCACCGGCCTTCAGCCATTTTTCCTCTTTGCCCCGGGCCTGGGCAGCCTTTTTCAGCGGATGCTTGGATTCCTTGACGTCCATGTAATAGGCAGATGCATACCAGCTGTTCACCGGAATATCGCTGTCAGCCAGCCATTCAAGGCCTCCCACATGATCCTTGTCCGTATGGGTGATCATGACGCTGTCCAGACTGGTAACCCCCATCCGGGACATGCCCGCAAGAATTCTGCCCCGGACATAGGGATAGCCGGTATCAATCAGGCAGACCGTATCGTCCACCCCGACAAGAATGGCATCCCCTTTTCCCACATTGAGCACAAGCATCCAGACATCCTCCGCACAGGCAAAGCCCGGGACAGCCAGGATCAGGATCAGAATGATACAGAGCAGCAGACGCATACTTTTCACCTCTTTTTCCCCTGTTTTGCCCTGCCTTATCTGTCAGGTCCAGATTCAGGCAGGGTTACAGGCAGCTTGTTGCTCATGCAACGAAACATGCCGCCTGTTTCTTCCGGAATAGAAATATGTGCAATATGTTCCCATCGTCTTCCGTATACTGCAGTCTGTCCGGAAGACGTTTGCGCTTAAGGATTTCCATGTAAGACAAAGCGTCCCGGGGACGGTATCCCCGGAACGCCAGATGATCCGTTTTCATTTCTGCATTCGTTTCCCGTGTAATGCTGCAGGGTATTCTCAGTTTCCGGCATTTTCTTTCCGCGCGGCCAGGCTGCGCAGCCATTCTTCCCTTTCGCTGTCATTAAGTCCCAGCATACCCGCTGCAGCCTCCGCCACCGGGCGGTAAAAGGGACTGTTGCCGAACTTGCGGCTGTCCAGGTTTCCCCGGACAACATCAAAGCGGAGGGCAGGATCGTCGCCCATCTCCCAGATCATGTTGTTCTTGATGTACACTTCCAGTCTGACAGAGGGGGTGCTGGATTTGCCCCGGTAAAAGGCAACGGGACCCTGCGCATAGGCCCGGGCCTTCTCTTCCGGAAACCCGAAGGTGCCAAAGGCGGAAACCATGCCGGAAAGCACGGCATCCGACAGTTTCTCCCGGTAAGCGCCGAGTTCTTCTTCCGACGGTTCGTCTGAAGAAAAGGACGGTGCAGGAAGCGGGGCCACCAGCACAAAACCGCTGTTGGCGCTCATCAGGGCGATCCCGTTTTTCTTGCCCCTGCCGCGGCCCGCTGTGGTCAGCTCCGCGCTCCAGATGTCTCCGGGCAGGTCCGGCGGATTCATGCTGTTGGTCTTCTCTTTGGCAATGGGATCCTGCTCCGTTTCCAGGATTCCGTCAGGAATCAGTTTTCTCAGCATTTTTCCCATAACAATCTTCATTCCAGTACCACCCCATTGTCATCCGTTGTCGAAAAAGACCTTCTGTCTTCATGACAGGCTTGCATTCTGTCTGGTCCGGATTTTCCGGCAGAGTATGTTGCAACGTGTTATTTTATCTTTTTATATGAAGTTTGACAAGCCTGTCAGCAGAGCTTAAACGTTTAAGCCCAAAATAATTATCATTCATGCTCTGGATTGTGCAAATCGTGCTGACCTGACAACCCAGGAACGCCTCCTTGACGCTGGATGGATCTATGCCGTATCATGCGCCTGTCCTGTCCCTCCTGCCTTCAGGACAGGGCCGGCGTCCTGTTTCCGTTCTTTTCCGTACCCGCCTCGCCGCGGTTTCACGGTCTTTTTCTTAAAGAGGGCTGTGCGCCATGGCAGGCTGAACAGGGAACAGGAGGAAAGGAGCACGCATGAATCAGGCAGCTGAACGCTCAGGCTATATTCTTGCTGTTTTTCTGTATGGCACCATAGGGCTTTTCCTCCGTTTTGTCACCCTCCCCAGTGAGATCGTGGCCCTGGCCCGGGGCGTGATCGGGTCCGCCTTTATCCTCATGTACCTGAAGCTGAAGCACAGAAAGATCGACCGGGAAGCCGTCCGCAGGAATCTTTTCTGGCTTTCAGCCGGGGGGATCTGCCTGGGGCTTAACTGGATCTTTCTGTTTGCCGCCTATACCACCACAACGGTGGCCATTGCAAGCCTGTGCAATTATATGGCCCCTGCCATTGTGGTCCTCATCGCTCCCCTGCTTCTCCATGAGCCCCTGGAAAAGCAGAAACTGCCCTGCGTGGCAGCTGCCCTTGTCGGCATCATCCTGGTTTCCGGGGTATGGAACGGATCGGTAGGCAGCATTTCCGGGGTGATCATGGGTCTGGCAGCTGCCTTATGCTTTGTGGGCATCGTCATCTGCAACCGGAAGATCCATGATATTGATGCCATGGACAAATCCGTCGTGCAGCTGGCGGTATCCGCCCTGACCATTCTCCCCTATGTCCTGGTCCGGAACTTCCATGCGTCTCTTCAGTGGACTTTGCCCTCCGTCCTCATCATCCTGATGCTGGGGGCCATCCACACGGGCGTGGCCTACTGTCTGTACTTCAGCGGCATGGGCAGCCTGCCGGTTCACACGGTGGCCATCCTGGGGTACCTGGAGCCGGTGGTCTCCGTCCTGTGTTCCGCCCTGTTCCTGCATGAGAGCATGGGCCCGGCAGGATGGGCCGGGGCAGTCCTGATTCTCGGGGCAGCCGTTTTAAGTGAAAGAAAGGAATGACCGTCATGACCGGAAAGAATGCTTTACAACTTAAGGTCCTTCCGTATGAGCTTACCGTATGCCAGGTTGCTTCCCTGGAAGATATCCGCCTGTCATCCGACTTTTTCTTCATCGGCCGCACAGATGAGAAGCTTTCCCTGGTATGCAGGACAGAGGACGTCCCGGATCATACCCAAAGCCGGGAGGACGGCTGGCGCGCCTTC
>CAMOVR010000110.1 GCA_946627565.1 uncultured Clostridia bacterium | reverse complement strand
CTTTCTGGATTGTGTACTGATCATTCGTTACGGTAGTTGTTTAGATACTTACGATGAGATTCTGTCCCTTTTTGTTATTCACCGAAGGCTTCTGCTGCCTTCATCATGATGGCACATTCTATCCTCTTGCGGAAGAGTTCACAGCCCGGTTTATATATGCCCCGGATATCGCCGCTGGCATGATACGCATTGGCTGCACACCCGCCGGAACAGTACAGTCTGGCCCAGCAGTCCCTGCATTCCTCTCTTGCATAGGCATTGCAGGAGCGGAAAGCTTCCCTCAGTTCCGTATTGGTGACGCCGTCCCAGACATTTCCCAGCTTATAGGCTTCATCGCCCACAAACTGATGGCATGGATAGAGGTCGCCCCATGGCGTGACAGCCATATATTCCGTTCCGGATCCACAGCCGGAAAGCCGCTTGTAAATGCAGGGGCCTCCTTCAAGATCCAGCATGTAATGATAGAACGTGATGGGGTGTCCCTCGCGCTTTCTCCGGAGCATGTCAACAGCCAGAAGCTCATACTGCTCTTTTACGATTTCGATATCTTCCTGCGTGAGTGCGGCCGGATCGGAAGGGGAACAGACAACAGGTTCCATGGACAGCTCTGTGAATCCCAGGTCTGCCATATGGAAAAGGTCCTTTGTGAAATCCGGATTCCTGTGGGTAAACGTTCCGCGCATGTAATAATGCACGTTGCCCCTTTCCTTTACCAGCTTCTGGAATTTGGGGACGATCCGGTCATAGCTTCCGTTTCCTGCGTAATCCACACGAAGGGCATCATGGATTTCCTTTCTGCCATCCAGAGACAGCACCACATTGCTCATCTCCCGGTTGCAGAAATCAATGACATCATCATCGATGAGCATGCCGTTGGTGGTCAGCGTAAAGCGGAAATTCTTGCCCTTCTCCTTTTCTATGGAACGTGCATAGGCTGTGAGCTTCTTTACCACGTCAAAATTCATCAGGGGTTCGCCCCCGAAGAAGTCCACTTCCAGATTGTGCCGTTTACCGGAACTGGCAATCAGGAAATCAAGTGCCTGTTTCCCGACTTCAAAAGACATGAGCCCCCGTTCTCCGGAGAACCGTCCCTGAGATGCGAAGCAGTAGGAGCAGTTCAGATTGCAGGTGTGCGCCACATGCAGGCAAAGCGCCTTGACCACATCGCCGGAGCGCTCTTTCAGTGTGCCGGCCATGTCTGCATAGGTATCCTGTGAAAACAGTTTTCCCTCTTTGATGAGCGTTTCGATGTCATCCAGGCACTGCTCCAGGTCTGCGGCCGTCACATCCTGTCTTCCGCTGTATTTTTCCAGCATGCGCGCGATGATCTCTTCCCGGGAGAAATCCGGATACATGGCTATGATATCGTAAGCAACCTCGTCAACGGCATGAATGGAGCCGGAGCAGGTATCAAGCACGATGTTATAGCCATTGAGTTGATACTGATGAATCATACGTTCCTCCGTTGTCTTACAGGACAGTGCAAGAATCCCTGGCGGACTTTTGCATGGTTTCTGTATCTGCGTCAGATTCGCTGTTCCGGATCAGACTGAAATCATATAAAATCCGTTCCAGACAGAAAAAAAGAGCCGCCATAAAGGCGGCAACTTTCGGGCTTATTTGTCCGTCTTCTTTTCGCACTGCTGATTGGCCACACCGCAGCTGGTCTTGCAGGCAGACTGGCAAGAAGTCTGGCATTCGCCGCAGCCGCCATTCTTGGCACTCTCGCAAAGATTGCGGGTATTGAGGGTCTTGATTCTCTCCATGATCCGGCACCTCCCGTTCTGATCGGTATATCTGATGGTTTTGTATCCAAAACACAGGCGCAGTATAGCACAGGCACCATCATGCGTCAAGGCGCACGTCCGGCACCGCATTTCCAGGTTTCCGCCTTTCCCGGGATTTCCCTGTGAAATCCGCTGATTTCATCAGTCAATCTTCACACGCACAACCACAGGCCAGTCAGCCTTCATGCCCGGGGCAGTTACATGCAGACCGTCGTCCCTGCGTTCCCAGACAGGTTTTCCGCTGCAGCCCAGCACATCCACATCCCGGATGATGCCGTGAAATTCGGGCAGGTTCGCATCCCTGCTGTAGCTGAGTGACCGGATGACCACGTGACCGTCTTCCGGCCAGGAGAGCACCGTGCAATAAAGATGCTCACCCCTGACAGTAAAACGGATGTCCTCCGGCGTAAACACCTTTTCTTTGCTGTCCGTAAACTGTCCTTCAAGGACCTTCGTGGGACCTTCGCCATACTTGCGCCACACTTTGGTCCCGTAGATGGCCTCGCCATTGACTGACATCCACTGTCCGATCCCGGTGAGCACCTCCGTATCCTGCCGGGAAATGGTGCCGTCAGGTTTGGGACCGACGTTGAGCAGAAGGGTGCCGTTCTTGGAAACAATATCCACCAGATCGCAGATCAGACCCCTGGCAGACTTGAAGTCATTGCCCTCTGTCCAGCACCAGCTGTTGCGTGCAATGGCGGTGTCGGTCTGCCAGAAGAATGGCTTGATTTCCGCAAACTGGCCCCTCTCCACATCCGGAACGGCACAGCCGAACATGAAAGCCTCATGCTTGTAGGTGATAGCCACCTCCACGCCCCATTCCGCGGCGCGGTTGTAGTAGTAGGCAGCAAATTTCTTCAGGTAAGGCTTGACTGCGGCCTCCTGGATCCACCAGTCAAAATACACAAGCCTGGGCCTGTATCTGTCCACCAGTTCACAGCAGCGCACCAGCCAGTCCTCCAGGAATTCCCGGGTGGGAACAGGTTCACCATACAGGTCATGATGATTGGCCGGTTCCGGCATGGCCGGCCAGTAGAAATCGCCGCGTTCCATGGGATCCTTGATATCAGAATCAAACTCTTTGCCATGGCCCATGAAGAACCAGTGTTCCACCCGGTGGGAGGATGCGCCCAGTGTCATGCCGCGCTTTTCGACAGCTTCCTTCAGTTCGCCCAGGACATTGCGGCAGGGGCCCATCTCTGCAGCGTTCCAGTGGGAAATGTCACTTTTGTACATCTGGAAACCGTCGTGGTGCTCTGCCACAGGCACCACATACTTTGCACCCGCCTTCCGGAACAGCTCTGCCCATGCATCGGCATCGAACTTTTCCGCCCTGAACATGGGAATAAAGTCCTTGTAGCCAAATTCCTTCTGAGGACCATAGGTCTTTACATGATGCTCAAATTCCCGGGTGCCCTGAATGTACATATTGCGGGAATACCACTCATTGGCAAAGCCGGGCACAGAATAAATGCCCCAGTGAATGAAGATGCCAAACTTGGCGTCCCGGTACCAGCCGGGTGTCTGGAAGGAACCCAGGGAATCCCATGTGTCCCTGTAGGGTCCTTTTTCGATCACGCGGTCAATCTCCGCCAGGTAGGGTTTCATGTCGTACATAGTTCAACCGCCTTTCCTGAATAATGTTTGAGGTGCTGTCTGAGGTACTGTCTGCCGGCGTATTCCATCCGATGCTGCCATGAGCCATCCTGCTTTCATGAGCTGCATAGCTTTTTCAGCTGCCGGAATACCGTGGAGAGTTCTGTTTTCCTGCCTGATTCAGCAGGTATTTCGTTTGCGCTGTGCCACCGGGCATGGAGCGTATGACACACGCACGGTATATACGGGATAACACTGCCGCATAACAGACAGTTTATCCAAAGTCTTCCATGCACACGCTGTACCGTATATGCCAGAACCCGTATGAGCCCGATTATACCAGATTGTCCCGTGCAGGCAAGCTGCATTCTGCCCCTGCGGGTGTTTGAACCTGTGCATGAACAGTTGCCGGAGCATACCGGATATGTTATCCTTGAACAGACATAACGAGACCTGAAAACTGAAATGAACGGGGGAACTGCAGGTGGAGGAGAGGCGACTGACTGAAGTATTCAAATGGCTGCACAGACATCCCGAACTGGCGATGAAAGAGCGGCAGACGACAGCGTATATCCGCAATATCCTGGCGGAAAACGGTGTGCGCCTGATGGATACCGGCCTGGATACGGGCCTGATCGCAGTGCTTGGCACCGGAAAAGGTCCGACAGTCGCATTACGGGCAGACATGGATGCCTTACCGGTTCAGGAAGCAACGGGTCTGCCTTACGCCTCTGAATGCCCCGGGGTTATGCACGCCTGCGGGCATGATTTCCACTCTGCCTGTATGCTGGGTGCTGCCCTGCTGCTGAAAGAGAGGGAAAGCAGCCTGCCGGGCACGGTGAAGGTGATTTTTCAGCCTGCCGAGGAAGTGAACCATGGCGCTGCACTGATGATTTCCACAGGTCTCCTTAATGATGTAAGGCTGTTCCTCACAGGACATACATATCCCTGGTATTCTGCCGGTACATTGGGTATCCGGCCAGGTCCGGTCATGGCCACGGCAGACCGCTTTCAGATCAGCATCCGGGGGAAAGGATGCCATGCCGCGCACCCGGAGCAGGGTATTGATCCCATTCCGGCAGTGGGTGCCATCATTACCGCCGTTCAAACCATCATCAGCCGCAGGACGGATCCATTTGCCAGTGCAGTGGTTTCCATCACCAGGCTGGAGGCGGGAAATACCTGGAATGTTATTCCGGAAACGGCAGTCATGGAAGGAACTGTGCGTTCTATGACATCAGCTGTACGGGACAGTATCCGGCAGAGTCTGAAACAGGTGGCTGAGGATACGGCCAGAGCCTTCGGGTGCGAGGCAACCATGGAGTACGAATACGGCCCTGGTCCCGTAGTCAATGATAAGGGGATCTGTGAACGTGCTGAGGAGACAGCCCGTCAGCTGGGATTGCATGTGGAGATGAATCCGCCGGCCATGATCGCTGAAGACTTCAGCGAGTATCTGAAAATGGCGCCAGGCGCCCTTTTCCGCATAGGAACAGGCGGTGGTTATGACAACCATCACCCCGCATTTACGGCAGATCCGGCAGCAATTTTCCCCGCGGCGCGTTTCTTTGCAGTCCTGGCTGAAAAGGAACTGGCACAATTGCAGGAATAAGATTTCTGTCAACTGAAACACCCTGAAAGTGACCCGGATTCCATAAAATGGACAGTGAATTGTCTTGCGGCTGACGAGTCAGTCGGGTTTTTATTGCCGGTGCGGGCTGCATATGATATCCTTGAGCAGGTGATCCGGGTAAAAACTGCGTTTTACTGCTTTTCTATGACTTTTGGCTGCCGCGGTATGACGCATTTTGCAGTGCATGCATTTGCACCCTGAAAAACATGACAGGATGAAACATCCCCGAGCATGCGGCATCATCGGGCATCAGGAGGCAGGATGATCAGGATTTTGCTTATCTGCCACGGCAGCGTATACTGGTATTCTGATTATCATTGTTTCCTCCCGGAGCTTGCAGGGAGAAGATATATACGATAATATATCTTCAATGTTGGAATGAAGTACTCTGAAGAAAAACACGGAATCAATGACAAAGAAAGCATTCAGTGAAAAACATGACGGGAAAGGAATTCTTCCATGAACAGAGATTTGCTGTATGAAAAGGCTTTTCGGATGAAAGAAGCTCAGCCCTGGAAGACTTTGAAAGCGGAACAGGTTTTTGCGCTCGAAATCGCGGAGAAGATCTATTATGTGCAGATGGCAGAAGACGCGGACACAGATAAAGTCCTGAAAATCTGTCAGGATGAAAATGACCTGAAGAGCTGCCTCGTAGCGCTGGAATATGACGATGACGACATCGTTTCAGATGTGGAGCTGAAGGCACAGGCGTTTTCCCAGAATACACTGATCTGCGCGTTAATCTCGCGGGATTATCTGAGGGAAAAGGATCAGGAAGCGGTTCGCACATATGCCAAAGATCATGGGATCTCTCTGCGGGGCAGATATGCCTGGCCGCAGATGCTGCGGCTGGTATCCTTCCAGGTTCCCCGGGAACCGGATCCGGAAGAAGAAAACGCAATGGCAGAATCCATGGAAGCCATCATCTGGCTTTCGCAACATAGTGAGGAGTCAGGAATCCAGATCAGGGAAATCAGCTCTGACACCGCCTGGATCACGCTGATCCGGAAGACCGCGGACGGTTATACCGCGGAAGATATGAAAATGCCGAAACTGCCGGAAATGGAAATTCCAGCAGGGGAGAGCCGAAATGATGTTTTCAAGATGAAAACAACGAAAATGAAAAAGCACGGAACCTGGTACTGTCAGCTGGATGTGTTATCCGATCCCCGAGACGCCGAGGGCGTGGATGGCCTTCACTATGCCTGGGAGCTGCAAACCTTTAATCTGGACAGTGCGCAGGATGTATCTGTTCAGCCAGTACGGGATTATGTCCACCGGACGGACGTGATGCTGGACAAGCTGATGGAAGCCATTTTCAGAGAAAATACATGCCCGAAGGAGATCCTGGTTTCGGATGCGCGAACGGAAAAGCTGCTTCAAAGCTGGTGCAAAGAGGTCGGCATCCGGCTTTCCAGGGGAGACATGCCGGAAGGGCTATATGAGGAGAACGACGAGGACACGGAGAATCAGGACTTTGAAGAAATGATCAAACAGGTAGATACCGTGTTAGAGTTTTTACAAATGGTTCCGGATGAGATCCTTCTGGAAAGACAAAAAGATCTCGCGGAACAAAGGGTATTCCTGGAAATAATGGCTGTTGTCCCGGAGATTCCTGCATCCACCCGGAAGAAGATCATCAAGACGGTTCAGCGCATAGATGAGCTTGTGAACAAAACGCCAGTGAAACGGAAAAAGACCACAGGGAAAGCAAAGAGAACATCGGAAACGAGCCTGGTGATCAGCGTTTCGCTGGGAAGCGGATGTTATCGGCACATTCAGATTTCAAACAAGGAATCGCTTGAGGCTTTCTCTGATCAGATTCTCAATGCCTTTGATTTTTTTGACGATCATGGCCACGCCTTCTTTATGGATAACAGGGCCTACAGCGATATGGACTGCTACTATATGGCTGGCTTTGAAGACGGAGAGCGAACGACCGACGAATATACGCTGGAACAGGCGGGAGCATTCCCTGGGAAGAAATTCAAATATGTATTTGATTTTGGGGATGACTGGACCTTCCAGTGCAGGGTTCTGAAGGAATTGAATGAAATTACGCCCCATCCGCGTGTTATCCGCTCCAAGGGAGAGGCCCCGGAACAGTATCCTGACTGGGAGGATGATGGCTGGGACGACGACGACGATGAGGAGGACTGAATATTCCGGGTGTATTTTCCGCCTTGACAGAAAAACGTTCCCCTTTCCAGAAACACGTTGCGGCGGATTGCCGGGTATCTGTTTACCCTGTTATGCCCTTTTTTATCAGTTTACGTTGTAAAATGCATTCCGGATACACTGGGCATAGGAGGGCATGCGTGGAAGGAGAAAAGCGTTGATCAGGATTTTATTTATCTGCCACGGCAATATCTGCAGAAGCGCAGCTGCCGAAATGATTATGAGAGATATTCTCAGGCGAAACCACATGGAAAATGCGGTCCATGTGTCCTCCGCCGCCACAAGTCTGGAGGAGATAGGCAATGACGTATATCCGCCCATGAAATCCACTCTGGCAGCTCACCGGATTCCCTGTCATCCGCACAGCGCAAGAAGAATGACACAGCGCGACTATGAAGACAATGATATCCTGATCGGCATGGACCGGGAAAACATCCGGAACATGGAACGCATTGCCGGAGGAGACCCCGGGGACAAAATACATTATCTGATGGAATACGCCGGAAAGCCCGGTCAGGAAGTATCCGATCCCTGGTACACGCGGGATTTTGAAACCGCCTTTCAGGATATCCTTGAGGGATGTGAGGGCCTTCTTTCTGTGCTCAAACATGCGTTTCCCATCCCAGGGGCCGGTTCCTCTCTGAGCAGTTCCTGATTATCCCGCCATGAAAACAGGACCGTCCTTACTGTACGGACCGGGAAGATCCGCTATACCGTATCCGGGTCTTCTTTTTCACAAAACCATATGCATTTTGATTTCCAATTCATACTATGTTTTATCAGGAGGGAATACATGTTACAGGACATCATCGCGGGCAAAACCGCACTGTTTGCAGATGGCGTACAGACCGTTCTGCGGGCACAGGAGAACCGCAGCCGCCGCGTTGTACTGCTGAAAGGTAATCTGGTCCAGAATTCCCGCAGCGAAAGCCGCGGGATCAATGCCCGGGTCAACCTGCAGGGCACATACGGCTTTGCCTCCATTGCAGAATATACGTCTGAGGCAGCGGATAAGGTCATCCGCTCTGCCACGGAAAACGCCAGGTTTCTTGCCAGACATTCCGGCCGGCATCTGGACATGCCTTCGTCCCCGGAGACCGGGTTTGTTCCTCTCAACCGCACAATCGAGGATACGGATCAGAAAACCCTGATCGAAATCTGTCAGCAGGTTGATGCTTACGTAGCCGAAAAATATCCGGATCTGGTAAGCCGTACAGTCGTGTATACCGAGGATTCTCAGGACCGAATTGTATATACTTCTGACGCATTGAACGGACACCTGGTGACGCCGCGCTGCTACATATACGTCATGATGACTGCAGAGAGCAAATCCGGCACACCCGTTGAACTTTTCAGGGCTTTTGGCGGCTTTGGCAGCTTCAGGGATCAGTTCAGTCATATTGAGGACCTGTATCCGGGCATTGACGAACTGTACCGCCGTGTCAAAGATAAGGCGGAAGGCATCTACGCTGAAGCAGGCTATAAAACCGTGGTGCTTGGCGGCATGATGGGCGGCATGCTTGCCCACGAGGCTGTCGGGCACACTGTCGAAGCTGACCTGGTTTACGGCGGAAGCGTGGCTGGTCCGAACCTGAACAAAACCGTGGCATCTGAGCTGGTTACCATGATTGACTATGCCAGCAGTGTGGACGGTGTCCCTGCTCCTCTGCCGGTGTTCATGGACGATGAAGGCATCCGGGGTGAGGATGCACTGCTTATTGAGAACGGTGTCCTCAGGGGATATATGAATGACCGTGAAAGCGCTGCAAGGTACAATATGGCGCCAAAAGGCAATGCACGCGGCTGGGCCTTCAGCGATGAACCCCTGATCCGCATGCGCAACACCTGCATCCTCCCCGGAACACATTCTGTGGATGATCTGATCTCTTCCGTGGATGACGGATACTATCTGATCGAATCCGGAAACGGCCAGGCTGATCTGACCGGTGAATTCATGTTCGGTGTAACCTGCGGATATGAAATCAAGCATGGCAGACTTGGCCGTGCTCTGCTGGACACCACAGTCTCCGGTATCGCTTTTGACATGCTGAAAACCGTGGACATGGTTTCAGACACTGTTCAGTGGTCCTCCAGCGGTTTCTGCGGGAAGAAGCAGCGCATGGCAGTGGGCATGGGCGGACCGCATATGCGCTGCAAGATCATGATCGGTGGCAGATAAGGGAGGTACAGAAAGTGAGCGATCTGAGAAACAAAGCGGACCTGATGGATTCCATTCTGAAAGCCAGGCATGCAGAGAAGTACACATATACGCTCTCCGAAGGAGAAAAACAGGAACTGAACCTGGAAAACGGCGGTTTTAAGCTGATGCGCACTGTATTCAACAATTCCGGCAGTGTACATATCTTTGCAGGAGACCGCATGGGCACTGCCAGCGGAAACGATGTGTCTGAAGAAGGCCTTGAGAAACTGGCCGACGATGCCATGGCTGCGGCTGCTTCCTCTCCGGAAGATCCCGGGCATGATATCGCGCCTGACCAGGGCAGGGACGTTTTCAGGCAGGGTGTCTGGGAACCGGACCTGGACCGTTTTCTGGAAAGGATTCAGGAATTCCTGGATACTGCTTCCCGGGACTATCCGACAGTGAAAATCATGACAGCCATTGGCTCCTTTGACCGCTGGCACTGGATTTCCCGTAACACCAACGGCACAGAGTTTGAGGGACTTGGCGGTCAGTATGATTTTTCTGTGGAAATCTGCGCCAGTGAAGATGATGTGACAACCGGCCTTGATTATACCGGTATATCTGTAAAGGATCTGGATACTCCGTTTATGGAGCTGGGATCCATGAAAGACCACATGGAAGCCATTGGCAACAGCGTCCATGCCAGGGCCATGGAAGGCAAGTTTGAAGGCACCGTCATTCTCAAACCGGAACTGGCGGCAGAGATGATTTCCGTCATGCTGGTCAACTATGCCGGCAGCGGCGTCATTCTTGACGGCACAAGCCTCTGGCTGAACCGTATCGGAGAACAGGTGGTCAGTGAAAAGCTGACCGTTGCCCTGAATCCCTATGACGAAAGAATCATCAGCGGCGAACGCGGAACAGATGACGGTTTCCGCTCTGAAAATGTCACCGTGCTGGAAAAAGGCATTCTGAAAACGCATCTTCTGAATCTCTATGCGGCCAACAAGACTGGCCGTCCGGTAACAAAGAATACGGGCTTTGATCTTGTGGTGGAACCCGGCTGCATGTCCCTGGATGAAATCATTGCCTCTGTGGACAGGGGACTTCTCATTGGAGGCTTTTCCGGCGGCCAGCCCGGGGTGAACGGTGAGTTTTCCGGTGTTGCAAAAAACAGCTTCCTGATTGAGCATGGCAAAATTACCTGCGCTGTTACAGAGACCATGATCAGCGGTAATCTGGGCGAAGCATTCGGGCATATCCGCGGCATATCATCCGAGCTGTGCTGCAACGGCTCTGCTGTCGTGCCCTATATCGCCATGGACGGCATTGTCATCTCCGGAAAGTAAAAAGCATACAGCACAGAAAGAGAGCCAGAACATGTACATACGATATTCCGGCTCTCTTTCTGATTTGCAGGTGTTTCTTCCGTTGCCATGACAGTTTACAGTCATAACAGCATGCTGCTGCATGATACAAAAAGCGCCTGTATTACCCGGCTGCAGAATACGGACAAAGATGTCCGGGATTGAAAAAGGGGAGCGTATACAAGCATGAATAAGACCGGCACACAGCAGATCAGGACTGAGAGACTGATTCTGCGACCATTTCTTCTCAGCGATTCTGAAGATATGTACCGGAACTGGGCATCCGATCCGGAAGTGACAAAATATCTGACCTGGCCGGTCCATTCAAGTGCAGAGGTCACACGGATGCTGCTGCAGAACTGGATTTCGCATTATCAGGACGGAGACTTCTTTAACTGGGCGATCGAATGGAAAAACGACGGAAAGGTGATCGGAAATATCTCTGTCGTCAGACTGGCGGAAGCAATTGATGAGGCTGAAATCGGATACTGCATGTGCAAAAGATTCTGGGGACAGGGGATCATGGCAGAAGCGCTCAGGGCTATTGAGGCGTATCTGTTTGAAACCGTGGGCATGAACCGGATCGTTGCCGTACATGACGCAAATAACCCCCGTTCCGGACGGGTGATGGATAAAGCCGGCATGAGACAGGAAGGGACGATGCGTCAGGGAGGGAAAAACAACCAGGGGATCTGTGATGCAGTAAAACATGCAATCCTCCACAGCGACTGGCTGAAAATGAAAGAAGCAGAAAGGTATGAGCCTGCACGGAATCCGGCGGAGATTCGCCATGCGGCATCCTCTGACTGGGCTTTCTGGTCTTCTCTGGATCATCAGCTGCCTCAGGAACAGTTCATACATAAAATGGAAGATAAGTTGTGTTATGTGCTTACTGTGGCAGGCGAGCCCGCCGGGATTCTCCGCTGGTCTCTTTTCTGGGACACAATTCCTTTCTGCAATCTGCTGTATGTAAAGGAAGAGCAGCAGAAGAAAGGATATGGCCGCAAACTGATGGAGCACTGGGAAGCGGAAATGCTTGGTTCGGGATATGATCTTGTGATGACATCCACCCAGGCAGATGAGCAGGCACAGCATTTCTATCGTGCATTGGGCTATAAAGACTGCGGCGGACTGACGCTGCCCTTTCCAGGGTACGAACAGCCGACAGAACTGATTCTGGCAAAGTCACTGATGAAGGGCGCATGAATGTATTTATCAGCCAGACAGTCTGCGCCTGGAGATCACTGCGGTTTACAGGGGAAGCGCCGCTGTCCGCTGCCGCCGGAAGATAACATGTAAAAAAGATTGGAGAAAACCAAATGGACGTTCAGCAGCTGCAGCAGACGGAGATCTTCCGTGGAATGACTGCTTCGGAAATCACGGAAGCCCTGCAGGTCCTGGAGGCACGTGAAAAACACTGCGAAAAGGGAGAAACACTCCTTACGTCCGGTTCCGTCACAGAGCGTATGGGGGTTGTTCTCGAAGGCAGCGTAACCATCGAGAGCAATGACGCCTGGGGCAGCCGCACAATTATCAGTCATGTCGGCCGCGGTCAGGTTTTCGCAGAAACCTATGCGCTGCTGGAAAATGAACCAATGCTGGTGGATGTAACAGCAAGCGAAGACTGCCGTATTCTCATGCTCCGGAGTGTCCGCATACAAACCCTGGAAAGCAACCTGAAGCCCTGGGCGCTGAAGTTCTTTACAAATCTGCTGTCCATCTCCGCACACAAAAACCTGATTCTCTCCGGCCGAAACTTCCATACGGCACCGAAGACCATCCGCGGCCGGGTGATGGCTTATCTCAACTCCGTATCCCTGCGCAGCTGCAGCCAGGAATTTGATATTCCCTTTGACCGCCAGCAGCTGGCAGATTATCTGAATCTGGAGCGAAGCGCCTTATCAAAGGAACTTGGCAAAATGCAACGGGAGGGTCTGATCTCCTTCCGGAAGAATCATTTCCGTATCCTGAACCCCAGTCAGGTTTGATCATCACGCACAGCAGTTTTTAAAACAGCGACTCCGGTCTGGTTCATACGGACCGGACTCTTCTCTGCTGCACTGTGCATCCTGAAAACAGATTCTGCATGTGTCATATTGCGTCTTGATAAACAGTACGTCTTTTGC
>CAMOVR010000109.1 GCA_946627565.1 uncultured Clostridia bacterium | reverse complement strand
CATACAAGTATAATCTCAGGAAAACATAAGCATAAATTGACAGGCGTTACGTGACTCCCGGTCGGGCTGCTGCCTGAAAAAATCTCTTGACACCAATAGGAAAACGTGCTATTCTATCGCATGTCAGCTGTGGCTGACATGGTCGCATGGCTCAGTTGGTAGAGCACATCGTTCACATCGATGGGGTCACAGGTTCGAGTCCTGTTGCGACCACTGTGAAAACCGGCAGGCGTTATAATTCAACGTCTGCCGGTTTTTTGCGTACCCATGCGGGCAAATCGTTCACGCCTGCCGCAGAACGCCGGGCCGGTTCATTTCCGGGTTGCACTTGATTGGCAGGAAGGATTCAGTCCACATGGGCATTGAGGTACAGTGCTGTGATCCGGCCGCTGTCTTCCACAGTATACCGGGATATGGAACCGCTGCTGCCATTGAGGCGGAAGCGTCCCCGGTCCTCCACAGACTGACCGATCATCATGGAATGGAGAAAACTGAGCGTAGTTCCGTGGGACACTACAAGGATCCGATCCGCGGAAGAAGCGAGCAGGTCCCGAAAGAAAGGCCAGACCCGGTTCCAAATTTCACGGTCCGATTCCGCGTCCGGAAAATCCCGATGATCCGGATCAAAAGCGACTCCAGCTGGCGTCGCATTCATCCGGTACCACTCCCTTGTTTTGCCGTTTCCCATCCCGGCATTTACTTCCCGCAGCTCTTCCCGGACAACCGGTATGATCCCGAGACTCCGGTTAATTTCTTCCGCGGTCTGCCGGGCCCGGATCTGCGGAGACACAAACATGGACCAGGTATGGTCGCAGCCTTCATGCTTCAGCCATTCGCCGATCCGAAAAGCCTGCTCCCGGCCCCGCGCTGTCAGATTCCACTCATACCAGGCACCGATGTGGTGATTCACATGATGCTCGGATTCCGTATGCTGAATCAGAAAAATGGTTTTCATATTGCCTCCTGCGCAATTATCAAAACATACCGCGGTCCATAATCCCGGGTTCCTGCTCAGTACAATTCGAAATTACAAATGCAACACCCTGGAAAAAGCAGACACATGTTACTGTTTCATCAGTTTCGACAAACTGGAATTTGCCAGTGTATGTATTCCTGTATTCTCAGGGTAACAATCGCGGCTCCTGCCGCCAGAACAGCGCTGGAGATCCATTGTCCCACCCGATTCCGCTGCTTGCGCTTACAAAGCCGGAGGCAACGGAAGCTTATTTCTGCCCAAGGATCGGTGTGACCACGCCCATAATGACGCCAAAGGAAAGCGCACCTGTTCCAGAAGGCATGATGATGCCAAGAAACAGAAGCAGCATCGGAAACGAATGACTGACCGGGATCATAAGCAGACCGACAGCAAGGAGTACAGCCCCAATGATCAGCACAAATGCGTTGGAGTTCTTCAAAGCCAGCATTCCAAAGACCGGCTGCATGATGCCAAAGGACAGCTGTACTCGGCAGGACTTTCATCCGGGAAAAGGCTGATACAGCGCTCGTATCGGACTTCCGCGCTCTCCTGATCAGCATCAAGACGTACGGGAGTTCCATCTGAATATCGGACGGCTTCTTCCATCAGCTGTGTGATTCGTGCTTCATCTTCCGCTGTACACACAAGGACAAATGCATTTCCGGTAAGTATCTGCCTGTGCGGGCAAGAAGGATAGCAGCAAAGCTGTGCGTGGAAGAACTGACAATACTTTTCCAAATCGATTCACAGAAGATCCTGCCAGGCTGTTCTTAGCAATACCCCGAAAGTCAGAGAACTGTGTCGATAGAAGACTGACTGGTTTTATCAGCCTTCTGTACCGGTAATTACTTCCGCATTGTCCGGGGCACCTACGTAATGTGTTCCGGACGTAAGCAATAAAGCACTGGGAATACCGGCATGGGCATCTATGCAGATCGTGCACACACTTAAGGGCTCTTTCCCCTGAGTATCCCAGAAGTCAATTACCCACGTTCCGTTTTTTGACCAGTAGGTCCCGGAGTCATCTTCCGGCTTATGATAGCTGGAAACAATGCAGGTCAGGGATCCCAGCTTTTCAGCGCTTATCTCACTACCGTACTGAGGAATGAGCTGCATTGCCAGTTTCTCTGCATCTTCAGCAGAAATGGCATCCGGATCCGGCATCATGGGGCGCATGGACGGGTTCCAGGCATAGCGCCAGGATTCCTGCTCGGCAAATGCAGCATTAACCTGGTAATCCCATAACCGCTGATCACCGTATTTTTCTTCCCATTCACGGACTGCTGCATCCGGCTCTTCCTCCGCAAATACAATTGAAACGGAAAGAATCATGATGAGCGCCGTGAAAAACAGCAACAGTTTTTTCAAAGTAACACCTCCCATAAAACAGACGATACAGGACACATCTTTCTTTCATTACGTCGACACGTTGTTTTTCACTTCTCAAATGAGCATCTTCAACAATCACATCAGCGATGTGGTTACAAGTCCAATGATGACTGCATTGGAGCGATGAATCTGTATCGCATGGGATCGGTTATCCTGTCTGTCAGAGCATTCTTGTCTTTCGTTTCTCTGATCACCGCATCAGGTGTTGAGAGAAGGCAGCATGTATTGGGAAAAAGCCCTTTAACTTACATCACTTTTGCCTTTGATGGCCTGTCTGAATTGTACAAAACCTGCACATTACTTCCAACCTTCGGTACCGGATGGCCTGCATGGATCCATATTCTCCTGATGTATTCCTTGCCGTCTACGGTATATCTGACTTTCGCTATGTGGGGAAAAACCGTACCATCCAGCGGGCCGGTCCTCAGCGACCTGGTGCGGATGGATAACCACCATTGTTTCCTGACAGAGATAATAGTTCCTTCTGTTTGCTTATCCATGGAAACCTCCTTAAAAGTAAAACGATCATCAAATCTCATCTCTGATATGCTGTCTTTTCCGGTATTCGGATATAATTAATTCAGCCGCCTTCCGGACGGAATTGCGTCATTCAAAGCCTAGCAGTTTCTTCATACAAATCATTACATGACAACATGATGCTGGTTCAGTTCACTTCAGACTTACTGGTAAAACGGCGAACCATCCAGCTGATAGAGATAGGAAATCATATCGTACTCCCGGCTGCCCCATCTGTGGGTACCGGTTTTGTACAGTGTTCCGCCCATCTTCTCGTAGAATTTCCGGGCTTCAGCATTTTCACTGAGGCACCAGACGATCATTCTTTTTCTGCCTGCAGCTCTGAAAAGATCCATGGAATCATGGAAAAGAGCTGTTCCGATTCCGCCTTTTCTTTTGCTGTATCGGATATAGATGGCAATGATTTCGCAGTCAGAGGCCCCGCTATCGGTCATCTCATTCCATGTGAACCCCAGGATTTCCTTTTCAACAGCGGCCACCCTGTAGACCTGGTATCGCTGCAATTCACGCTGGTATCGTTCTTCCACGCTCATGGAATCCAGGTAATCACTGTCGATGATACCCCGGTAGGCCATTCTCCAGTCCTCCACAAGAATGTCTGCAATCTGCATGACATCCTCCTGCGCTGCCTGTCTGATGATGATTTTTTGCTGATTCACTGCAATTCCTCCACAAGCGGGAATCTGAAGCGTAAGACAATCCGGATGTAAAGCTGGGAATGCTGTGTCCGGAAGAACAGCTTCCGTGTGCTTATTGCATCCGTTTACCGGTTCAGTCCCTGAAGTTGTCTGATTCCAGGCACAGTTGGCGAAATCCCGCTGACAGGGGACAGATTTGACAGAACAACGACTGCCGTATTTGTTCCCGGACAGAAGCCGGGATAACGGTTGTCATGTCCGGTGCCTTCACTGTGCCATACAAAGCCGTTCCCGTTGTCTGTCATCCAGGCCATTCCGATTATGTCCATGTGAATGCCCATCGTCAGTTTCTTCCGTGATATACTCCTTTCCTTCCTTTGCGTTCCTCTGTCCGTTTCTTATGATTCCCGCGGTACGGAGTCTGCAACTGTAAAGCCAAATCTGCCTGACTTCGAATGCCTGCATTTCAGGTACAATCAATGTACCACAAAACACGGCCTTCTGGAAGGGATCATTTGTTACATATCCCGATTTATCTGCGAAAAATCCTGATCAGGATCCCTGCTGACATGGGAGGCGCTTTATAATAATCCTGTACTTTATGTGCACATTGTATCCGGTTTGAACGTGCAAACGCCTGATGAAGCGGGAAATGTCAGGCGTTTGGTGCTGATGTCTGCCTTATAAGATTCTGTTTGCGGTGAATCGAGGCAGTGGTTATAATTCGCTTACTGTTATGCTGTATGATCATTTCTGAAACGGTACGACGGAAATCAGGAAAAGGAGGGCTGAGCATCTCTGCTCAGCGAAAACCAGTGAAATCATCGGGTGATAAAATCATCCGGAGACAGTTTCTGCGTCTTCTTCCATATCAGATACTGCTGCTTGTCATTAATTCAATCAACGGGATTATCGACAGCGTTGCTGCTGCGAACCTGATCTGAGAGGAGGCTATGACCGCCATCGGGCTCTACGGCCCGGTAAATCATCTCCTTTACGCGGCCAGCATCATGCTGGTCAGCGGTTCACAGATTCTTTACGGCAGATATATGGCCAAGGATGACACGGCGTCCAGAGACAATGTGTTTTCGGTTAATCTTGTTTTTTCGATGATCTTCTCGATCTTCCTCGGGGTCGGCATGGCGATTTTTGCCGGCACAGGGCTTACGGGATACATGGTGTCAGGCGAGGCGGAGCTGGTTGCACTCAATGCGTATTTTCTCGGAATGGCGCCTGGTATTCCGGGGCTTGTGGTGGGCCAGCAACTCTTCTCCTTTTTGTCCCTGGAAAACCGAACCAGGAGAACCATGGCTGCCACCCTTGTCTGCGTGGCGGTCAACACGGGGGCGGATATCCTGCTGGTGGCAGGGTTCGGTATGGGAACGCTCGGCCTGGCGCTGGCATCGGTGCTTTCCTTCTGGGCTTTTTGTGCGGTTATGGCCGCCTATTACCTGTCCGGAAAATCCGAACTGCATCTGCACTTGCACGCGCTGCGCTGGTAAGCTGTCCCGGAAATGATGCGTCTGGGCTATCCCAGCGCGATTTCCCGGTTCATGGAGATGTTCCGCTGTTTCATCATCAACGCGCTGATCCTGAAATATGTCGGCAGTATAGGGCTGGCCTCCTTTGCAGCGTCCAATTCGGTGATGGCCGTTTTCTGGACCATTCCCTTCGGCATGACGGCGGTCAGCCGGATGCTTCTGTCCATCAGCATCGGTGAGGAGGACCGGCAGATTACCAGGGAGAACATGCGGGTTGGAATCGTCACCGGGGAACTCATTATGTGCAGTGTTGTTGCCGCGCTCGTGCTCGCAGCTGTGCCGATTACCCGGCTGTTCTTCCACAATCCCGATGCCCCGGAATTTGCCATGACGGTGATGGCATTCCGGCTGCTGCCGCTGTGTATGCCCTTCTCCGTAATCCAGCAGCATTTTGGCTGCTATTATCAGATTATGGAGAAAAAAGTCTTTGCCACGGTGATTCCCATTGCGAATGGTGCGGTCAATGTGGTGCTGTTTTCCCTGCTGCTGATCCCCAGCGCCGGAATGACGGGACTGTATCTGGCGAATATTCTCAATGGTGTGGTGTGCATGCTGCTCATCGCATCCTTTTCCATCAAGGAAAACCGGCTGCTGCCCCGCAGCCTGGATGATCTGATGGCTATGCCGGCAGACTTCGGAATCGGCGAGGAGGACACACTGAATCTGAACATAAGGCATATGGAAGACGTGATGGAGGTTTCCAGAAAGGTAGAAACATTCTGCCTGGGGAAGGGAATCGATGCCAGGCGGGCGACGCTGGCCGGACTGTCCATGGAGGAGATGGCCGGAAATATTGTGACACATGGATTTGCCCAAGGAAGCCGGCAGGACGGTGGCAACAATCTCACCGCGGGGAGTGAACAGGCGCCGGAAGAGCAGACAAGGCATCTCGCGGAAATCAGGGTCTCCATCAAGAAAGGGGAGGTCATCCTGCGATTCCGGGACGACTGTATGCCCTTTGATCCCATTAAGCGCATGAAGCAGGAAGGAGACGTACCGGCAGATAAAATACGCAGCATGCTTGCGTCTGCCAAGGACGTGCAGATGAATATCGGTCTTCGGCTGATCTTTGGCCTGATTCCTTCCATTCGCTATGATAATGTATTGGGACTGAATGTGCTGCTGATCAGAATCTGACACGAAGGGTAAAAGATGCGGATTGCTGTTCACAGCTTCCGGAGTAAATCAACAGATTCATAAGGATCCATGACAATATAAAAGTGGCAGATGAGCTGGGTTTGCTTGGCTTATTTGCCATTTTTTCTCTTGCAGCATAAAGCGTCATGTGATACAAAGAACTGGAACTGTTTAAGGAAAGCGTCCGGACAGTGGCCATCATCAGGCAAACAGATACCTGGTCCGGAATTGCCTGCGTTTACGAAGACTCCTGCGTATGGGACAGTGAGACAGGCGTCTGCTGATCACGGATTCCATGGCGGAAGGCATTGAAGGGGAGTCCCGGAAGCAGGATACGCTTTTGGGGCGGATCCATGCTGAGTCCATCCGGATGAGGACTGAAGATGGCCATGCTGGTGTTCAGATGACGCCGCACGAAGGGAGAATTCAGAGTTATGGTCGGCAAGTACAAAGTTATCACGCTCTGTGGCAGTACCCGGTTCAGGGACGCTTTCATGGAAACACAGAAGCGTCTGACACTGGAAGGAAACATTGTCATCAGCGTGGGGCTCTTTGGACATTCCGGTGATGATGAAGTCTGGACGGAAGGTACCAAGGAAATGCTGGATGACATGCACAAGAGGAAGATCGATATGGCCGACGAGATCTTTGTGGTCAATGTCGGCGGATATATCGGAAGCAGCACAAAATCCGAAATTGAATATGCCAGGGCGAACGGGAAAAGGGTTCGTTATCTGGAAAACCAATAAAATATGGATTGAGGAGAAAGATCATGCGTCTTTTTGTCGGACTGGAACCAGCGCCTGATTTCCGGACTGCACTGTCCGGACTGCAGATGCAACTGCGTGCAGCAGGTGTGGATGGCCGCTACCTTGCACCTTCCAATCTGCACATGACACTGGCGTTTATCGGAGAGTGGCCGGAGGATGTGACAGGACTTCTTCCGGTTATCTCAAAGGCATTTCCAATTACCATTTCCCATCTTGGTGTTTTTACCGGGGCGAAGGTGTTATGGGCGGGCGTTCAGCCATCGCAGGAATTATATGATCTGGCTATGGATGTACGGAAACGGCTGGATGATTCAGGCATTCCATACGACCATCAGGAATTCAATCCGCATATTACGCTGATCCGGAAACCGAATCTGCCCGGTGCAGACACGCTGTCATCTGTTCATGTGACGCCTGCAACCATGATGGTAAGACAAGTCTGCCTGTATCAATCCGTTCATGAAGAAGATGGAATGAAATATACCGTGATTGGCAGGGCAAGCTGACACCCGTTTCTTTGTTCATATCGATGTGGAAGCTGCGGCAGACAACTTCCTGACGGATGACCATGATATCAGCCAGTTTCAGCAGTTTTCCGTTCCGAAGGGAACGAAGTATTCCTGTCTGGGACTGTACAATGACAGCTATGCCTGTGTTGCCGCGGAAGTCAGGAAAGGGAAGTTTGTGGACGGAGGAGCGATTGTATGGGGCTTTGTGCCGATCCGGGACCTGAACCCGGTGGAAATGGAAAAAGTGCCGGATGTAATGGTAAAGCTTGCCGGAACATGGCAGCCTGCCTCCGGACATCCTGCAGCTGTCTGCGGACGGCACGTTTGCCGCGCCGGATATGGTGGATGAGGCTGCAGAAGAAGGTGCTTCCTCCGGAACCTGATATGCATCAAAGTACCATCCCTCCATGAACTTTTACTGGAACGAACCTCCCTGTGAACTGACACTGCTGTTTGACAACGGCCGGGCAATCGTGCGGGGGCTGTAAGTGACGGATGAGGTATCCTGAAAAAGAGGAGGCAGAGCATGACAGTCCATGTTGCCATTGTGGAGGACGAACAGGTCCATCAGGATACGCTGAAAAAATACCTTGAGCAGTACGAAAGAGAGAACGGCGTTGCCTTTCAGATTGATGTTTTTTCAAATCCGATTCTGCTGCTGGAAAACTACAGACCGGTATATGACATCATCTTCATGGACATTCAGATGCCGGACATAAACGGTATGGACACGGCCAGACGCCTGAGAGGCATGGACCGGAATGTGCTGCTGATTTTTGTCACAAGCCTTGCCCAGTATGCCATTGAAGGCTATGAGGTGGCGGCCATGGACTATATCCTCAAACCGGTGCAGTATTTTTCCTTCGCCATGAAACTGACCCGGGCCATCTGGCGCCTTGACGCGGACGCCGGGGAGTCCCTGCGGGTTGCAAACAGCAACGGCAGCAGCCGCATCAGGCTGCGGGATATCCTGTACATCGAAATCACAGGACACACCATCACCTACCATACACATGAGGGAAGCATCACCGGGACCGGCACCCTCTCTGAGGTGGAGGAAAAACTTCAGGGTAAGCGGTTTGCCAGGTGCAACAGCTGTTACCTGGTGAACCTGTCCTATGCCGTGCATGCCAAGGGATATCAGCTCACACTCAAGGACGGCACGCAGCTGCAGATCAGCCAGCCGCGCAAAAAGAGCTTTATGCAGGCAATGGAGAACACGCAGGATGCGACCTGACCGTTCTGCAGGGAAATTTTGCAGCATTAACAGAGCTTTAACAAAAACTGAACAGAACGCCAACAAACCTCCGGTATGATGTACCTGTCAGATGGGAACTGACACTGACAGGAATGAATCAGAACGGAGGTTTTTGAATATGAATCATAGTCATGTGAAATATCTGGTGACCGGGGCTGCGGGATTCCTCGGAGGAACAATCTGCCGGCAGCTTGTACAGCGCGGGGATGCGGTAAGGGCATTCGTGCTTCCAAATGACCCGGCGGCGAAGGATCTGCCGGAGGAAGTGGAGATTGTGGAAGGCGATCTGACCGATACAGCCTCCCTTAATCGCCTGTTTCAGGTGGAAGAGGGAACGGAAACGGTGGTGCTGCATATCGCCAGCATCGTCACTGTCAATCCGGATTACTCCTCCAAGGTCATGGAAGTCAATGTGGACGGCACAAAGAACATTATCCGGCTGTGCCTGGCACATCCGGAATGCCGGAAGATGGTGTACTGTTCATCCACCGGCGCGATTCCGGAGGCAGACGGAAACAGAAAGATCCGGGAAGTGAGACGCTTTGATCCGGACGAGGTGGTGGGCTGCTACAGCCGTTCCAAGGCAATGGCCAGTCAGGCGGTCCTGGACGCAGTGCACGATCAGGGGCTCAATGCCTGCATTGTGCATCCCAGCGGTATCATGGGACCGGAGGACTACGCTGTGGGCGAGACCACCGGTACACTGATCAAGATCATCAACGGAAACATGCCCGCCGGAATCGACGGTTCCTTTAACCTGTGCGATGTCCGGGATCTGGCGGCAGGCACTATTGCAGCAGCTGACCGGGGTGAAAAAGGTGAATGCTACATCCTGGCCAATGAGCCGGTATCCTTCCGGGACTTCTCCAGAATGGTCAGTGAGGAAGCCGGGTGCAGGCCCGTAAAGATGTTCCTTCCCATCTGGGCCGCCAACCTGATGGGCTCCATGATGGAAAAGCAGGCAAAGCGCACGGGGACGAAACCCCTGATGACCAGGTTTTCTGTCTATAACCTGGCACGGAACAACCGGTTTGACTCATCCAAGGCAGCCAGTGAGCTGGGATACACCACCCGCTCCTACCGGGAAACCATCCGGGATGAGATTGCCTGGCTTAAACAGACCGGAAAAATTGCCTGAGGGGAGGAAAGGCTTATGCATATGATTCTGGCCACGGAACTGGTGATTCTGGTGACAGCCGGATTCCTTGCAGGTATCCGGTATCTGGAAAACAGGGGGGTATGGCGCCATGCGTAAGGTATGTGTCATCACAGGAGGCGGCAGCGGTATGGGCCTGGCTGCCGCCAGGCAGATGCCGCAGGAGGAGATCCTGGTGCTCTCCGGCAGGACGCTGAAGAAGCTTGAGAAGGCAGTTGAAGAACTTGAAAAGGCGGGATATGAGGCGCATGCCTTTGCCTGTGATACCTCCAGAAGGGAGGATGTGGAGGCTTTGGCCGCCTATGCTGCGGGCCTTGGGGATGTCTGTAAGGTGATCCACGCAGCCGGTCTGTCACCGGCCATGGCATCCCCGGAACAGCTGCTCCGGGTCAATGCGCTTGGAACCGTATATGTGAACCGCGCTTTCAGAAACGTGATGAACCATGGCGTGATCGTGGATGTTTCCTCCAGTTCCGCATATGTCCTGCCGGATTTTGTAGTCAGCAACGGACTTTGCGATCTGGCGGAGCGGGACGAAGAAAGAATGGTCCGCCATCTGCTGCGGATATGCAGCCTGGTACCGGATGCGTATAAAAAGGCCGGTCTTGCCTACGCCCTGAGCAAAAAGTTCGTCATCCGCTATGCGCAGCTGTGCGCTGCCCGCTATGGCAGGGAAGGCATACGGGTGGTTTCCATCAGCCCGGGCCTGGTGGCCACGGACATGGGAAAACTTGAATCCGGGGAAGGCGGCAGAATGCTGGCCTATACCGCTGAGCACCGCATGGGAACGCCGGAGGAGCTGGGATGGGCCATTGCATCCCTGGCGGATGAAAGGAACGGCTATCTGGCAGGCGTGGATGTGCTGTGTGACGGCGGAGCCGTCTGGGGCAGGCGCTGCAGGAAAGTCCATGACGAGCCTGCCAGGAGCGGGTCTTCTGCATTCGCCCTGCAGGGATGACAATGCCCCTCTCTGTCATACACTAACAGAATTTTAACACTTTCTGTGCTATACTGCCGGTGTCTATATGACAGGGAGGGATTTTCATGTTCAGGATACTGGTGGTGGAGGACGATCGGGAACTGAACCGGCAGGTGTGTACCTATCTGTCCGGACAGGGGTATGATGCCAGAGGCTGCCTGAGCGCCAACGAGGCTTTCAACACGCTCTACAATGATCTGTATGATCTGATCATCTCCGATATCATGATGCCGGAAATGGACGGGTTTGCCTTTGCCCGGGCTGTGCGGGAAAACAACCGGGAAATTCCCATTCTGTTTATGACGGCACGGGATGATTTTGCGGCCAAGCGGCAGGGCTTCCAGCTGGGGGTGGATGACTATATGGTCAAACCCGTTGATCTGGAGGAACTGGTGCTGCGGGTGGGTGCGCTGCTCAGAAGGGCCCGCATTGCCGGCAGCCACAGGCTGGAGGTGGGCAGCATGGTGCTGGATGCGGATGAAAGATCCTGCACCGTGGACGGGGAGGAAGTCAGTCTCACCGTCCGGGAATTCAATATCCTCTTCAAGCTGCTGTCCTATCCGAAGAAGACCTTCACCCGGGCGCAGCTGATGGATGAGTTCTGGGACGCGGACTCCTCATCCACCCTTCGGACCGTGGATGTATATATGACCAAGCTTCGGGACAAGTTTTCCGGCTGTCACAGTTTTGAAATTCAGACGGTCCGGGGTCTTGGGTATAAGGCGGTGATCCTGTGAGCACGGAGGGACGTCTGTATGTCCTGTGGCGGTATGTCCTGCTTTTCCTGATGATCTGTTTTGTGGTGACCGTCTCCTTCCTGCTGTTTTTTAACGTTCTGAATATAGACGCGGATGCCGTCAGGACGGCCGCACCGCTGGTTTTCTGCAATATTATCCTGCTGAGTTTTGTGTGCTGCGGCTTTGAATGGCTGCTGCACCGCCTGACCGCGGAAAGGCCCATCCGGCAGATCCGGGAGGCTGCGCGGCGCATCGCGTCCGGAGAATTTGACACCAGGATTGACACCGGCAGTTTTTCCTTCCTGAGCGAGGACTATGTGGGCATTGCGGAGGACATCAACCGCATGGCGGCGGATCTGTCTGAGACGGAGACCCTGAGAACGGATTTTATCTCCAATGTCTCCCACGAGATGAAGACGCCCCTGGCGGTGATACGAAACTATGCTGTGATGCTGAGGCGGGAGGGACTGTCAGAATCTGACATGCTCTCCTGCGCAGAGGGCATTGACAGAACCGTTCAGCGGATGACCAGTCTTGTGACGGACATCCTGCGGCTCAGCCGCCTTGAACACCAGCAGATTCAGACCCAGGCGGTTTCCTTTGATCTTGGGGAACAGATTGCGGAATGCATCATCGGGTTTGACGATGCCATGACAGAAAAGGATATTGATCTGGAGCCGCAGCTGGATGAGGACATCCGGGTCAGGGCGGATCCGGAACTTCTGAAACTGGTATGGAACAATCTTCTGTCCAATGCAATAAAGTTCACGCCAAAGGGCGGCAGGATCACCGTGTGTGTCAGAGCGGAGGAACAGGATGCCGTTGTATCCGTCCGGGATACCGGCTGCGGCATGGATGAGGCCACCGGGAAACATATCTTTGAACAGTTTTATCAGGGCGACACGTCCCATGCAACAGAGGGGAACGGTCTGGGTCTTGCACTGGTCAGACGGGTCATTGATCTGACAGGGGCGGAGATTTCTGTGGCCAGCGAAACCGGAAAGGGAAGCGAGTTTACGGTGCGGCTGAGGAGGGACGGCGTATGAGCGAGAAAAAGCCTTTCTCCTACACCTATGTCTCCCCGGAGAGAAAGACGGCGCTCCCGGGAGACAAGCATGGAGGAGACAAGGGCCGCAAGCTACATGGAAGACCGCTTCTCAGGGCAGTCTTATGGGGAACGGGCAACTGTCTGCTCTTTGGCTTTGGCCTGACCTGCGTGCTGGAATGGAGCATGTTTACCGCAGGCATCCTGTGCGGG
>CAMOVR010000108.1 GCA_946627565.1 uncultured Clostridia bacterium | reverse complement strand
ATAATGTACTGGCGGAAGTTCGCATCAGGGAAATTCGTCTCATTGATCTCGACTTGTAATGCGGAAAACTCTGGAATCGTTCCTTCAGGCAGGACGGTCACAGTGGCATCTACAGCTAGGGCATAGTGCCATGAGCCATCTTGGTATGTATATCCAAAGATTATGTTCCCATCTTCGATCTGAGGCTCATACGCTGCTGCCGCTTCCAGTAGTTTTGTGTTGCCTGTCAGGTCAATATCTGTAAATGGATTATCAAAGCAGGCCAGCCTAGTCAGGTCTTTGTTATGGCTTACATCCAAGTTGATCAGCTGATTGTCATGGCAATACAGCAGTGCAAGCTTAGGGTTCCGGCTTACATCCAGGTTAGTCAGCTGATTGTCATTGCAATACAGCAGTTCAAGCTTAGGGTTCCGGTTTACATCCAGGTTAGTCAGCTGATTGGAATTACAAAACAGATCCCTGAGCTCCGTGTTCTTGCTCACGTCAAGGCTCTCCAGCCGGTTGGAACCGCAATACAGAATTATCAGTGACGTGTGGTGGCTCACATCCAGGCTTGTCAGTTGATTGTTATTGCAGTCTAGATAATACAGCATCGTATTATTGCTTAGATCCAGGCTTGTCAGCTGGTTGGAAGAACAGCCCAGAGATGTCAGCGCCGTATTCTTGCTCACGTCCAGGCTAGTCAGCTGGTTGGAAAGGCAAAGCAGATCTGTCAGCGCTGTATTTTTGCTTACATCCAGGCTTGCCAGCTGGTTATCATCGCAACCCAGTACTTTCAGCGCTGTATTCTTGCTCACGTCCAGGCTAGTCAGCTGGTTATATCTACAATTCAGAGATGTCAGCGCTGTATTCTTGCTTACATCTAGGTTTGTCAGCTGGTTGTAATTGCAATTCAGTTCAGTCAGCGCCGTGTTCTTGCTCACATCTAGGTTTGTCAGCTGGTTGCCATAGCAATCCAGTTTAGTCAGTGCTGTAAAATGCTCAATGCCCGTGAGATCAGCAATAGACTTTGAACGACAGGTTATTTCTGTCACGTTCCCAATCTCTGCCTCACTAAGCGTCCCATTCCCGTCTGCATCAAAGCCAGCATCAATGATGTACTGGCGGAAGTTTACGTCTGGGAAATTCGTCTCGTTGATCTCGACGTCTGCCAAAGCAGATACACAAATCAAAGAGAGCAACAATCCAAGTACAAGGATTACAATCTCTCTACCGCGGCAGGCGTCCCGAATAGCAAAATGGACTTTCATGGTATGCCTCCTTTTATTTAATGGCTCTTTAGCCAAAGCTAGATAGATAGTATATCAAACGCATTTCTCAGTTCTGTAATTGAAATGTTCACCTCCAATTGCGCAGATACAACGAAAAAGGAAGAACTGAAAAGGGCGACTCATATTTTGCCTACTTCAAGTAGATTGAGGAGGCATCCAATGTGACAATCTGTCACACAGAAGAAAGAAGTGAACAAATGAATACCTCTATGAACCAAAGAACCCCCAACCAAATCCCGGTCACCTTTTAGCCGGGCGAAACAGTCGCGGTTGCAAAGACCAGCGTCTACCAGTGGGACAGAGGGATCGAGCTTTGCCTGAACGGCTTTCTTGATTGGGCGGCAGGGGCAGCCACAGTATTCGAAGCGGTCTGCTCGTTCGATACCCAGGAGAACGGCATCCCCGCAGCAGTGAGGGTCGATCTCGATCCCGATACAGGAACCATTCAGGTCAGTGTCCCAGATATCGTACTGACCAAGGGAGTCCAGGTCTTCTGCTACCTGTCTTTGACAACGGCCACAGAGGACGGCGAGGCGGACGGCGGCTTTGCCACCTCGACGGTCTATGAAGTGAGGTTGCCTGTTCTGCGGCGCGCTAAGCCCCACGACTACGAGGCTATGGCGGACAGCGACAGGAGCGCAATCGATGCCTTGTTGAGCGCAGTCAACGCCAGTGCAGCAAGACTCCGCAAGTTCGAGAACCTGAACGCAACTGTCGAGATTGGAGCGGCCGACAGCGAGCCCGGAGTCTCTGTTGAATCAATGGACTCATCCACAAACTTCAGTTTCTCTTTGCCGCAGGTTGAAGCTGCTGACGTGGAAGCAACGTTGGACAATGGAGATCTGTACTTGTCTGTGAACAGCGGGGGAAGCCAGTATGTTGGGAGAGTCACACCTGTTTACCGAGGCGAGTTTGCCCCTGCGGCTGAATACCTGATGCTGAATATCGTGAGGGAAGGGACCCGCCTGTATATCAGGACAAAAGAAGGGGACGGAGACATCTTGCCAGACGTCCCCGCGTCCTGCTGGGAAGAACTGGCAGGGTATTTTCATGCCCGAAACCGGAGAAAACCATGAAGATCAAAGTGCAGAGACTTTTGCACCTTTCGTCTGAAAACCGGGATTTTTGTGCCGCCGGGACAGGGAAAAACAGGTACAGGTCAAAGGATACACACATCTTGCCATACGGTACCTGAAAAGAGTATGATGTATAAGCAGGATACCGCTTCTGAGCGGTACGGTTTGTGCTTTGCAGCAGGAGGAAAAATGCATGAAAAAGGCATCTATATGTTTCTTTGTATGTCTTATGCTCCTGGGACTTATGTCCCTTGCGCTGGGCGAAGGGGAAACGTTACAGGATCTCTCCATCCGGTTTCAGCAGACACCGGAAACCGGCAGGGATCTTACCGTCCTTGTGGAGGATGAAACAGACACGGCCTTTGTGTGTGAGGTCAGGTTTTATAAGCCGGGCTCCAGTACGGAAGGGGGCGCTGACGGATATAAAGGGGTGGACGTCCGTGAAAAATCCTGTGTCATTCCCGGCTGGTACCTTACGGAGGCCGGGACCTATGTGGTTCAGGTGAGCACCATGCACGGCCAGGATCAGACCGGGGAGGAGGCATTCCTTTCCTTTGTGCTGGATGCGCCTTCTTTTGAAGGACCCGAGGTCACCGTCAGTCCCTCCACGGTTCCCATGGAATCCTTTGCCCGGATTACCCTTCACATGGACGGGGCAGACCTGTTCCATTCAGATGGATCAGAAGAGATCGAAGCGGACGGGACGGGAAGCGCAGCGGACACGGAATATGTCGAGCCGGGGGATGTAGAGGACGGCCAGATGGTGTACAGAGCGTTTGCCAGGGTCGGCGGCGTGTGGAGCCGGGCAGCCACGGTACGGGTCCCTGTCCTTGACAATGGCGTTTATACGACGCCTGTCCTTGATGCACAGGAGAGCTATCCCATCGGGGAGGACTTTACCATACACTTTACAGGCTGCGATGAGGATGCCGTCTTCCATTGCTGGCTTTATGATGACCAGACAGGCGAAAACATGCGCATTGTCACCCAGCGGGAAGAAGCGTATGTCACCATTACAGGACATACCATCCGGGAAAAGGGAAGGTACAGGCTGGAAGTTATGGCCAGCAGAGCGGGTTGGCGGGACAGTGAGAAGGCTGTCTGCACATTTACGGTGGACGGCACACAGGCGGAAGGGCCGGAAATCCGGATGGACACGGATACCCCCTGCCTGGAAAGCCTGGTGGTCTTTACGGCCGTAAAACCCGGCGCAACCCATTTTGACTTTGATCTGATTGAAAGCTTTTCTTCTTCTTCAGGGACGGTCCAGCCGGCAGATCCGGCCACATCCAGCAGTGAATACAGCACATGGATCCATGAAAGCTCAGAACACACTATGTATGTCAGGGCCCTGGTGGACGGCGCCTGGACGGCCTGGAGCCGGCTTTCCTTCACGCCTGTGGATATGGGGCAGCTGGACCCGCCGGTCCTTCAGCATCCGGATAAGCTGCAGCTTGGGGAGAACCTGCCTGTCACCATACCGGATTTCCCGGAGGGCGCCTCATGCTTTGTACGCATCTTTGCGGGGGATGAGACGGAAACCTGGCGGGGCGTGAGCCTCTCATCCGGGGTATCTGAGATAAGAGAATCGTATTTTGACAGGGCCGGCACCTACCGCCTGGAGGCGGCGATGAACATGGAAGGCCGGGCAGACAGCGAGGTGTCCGTCACGTACGTCACGGCGGAGGGGGAGAGAAAGCCCGGACCGGAAGTGAGCCTTTCGGATACGCGCTTCCCGGTGAACAGCATTGTGGAGGTTCCCGTGTACCTGGATGAGGCGGAATCCTTTGAAGGGTTTATTCAGTCGCTGGATCTGAAGTCGGAATTCTGGTTTTACGCAGAATCCTGGGCCGTGGAAGATGGACGGGCCTCGGCATCAGGCAGGATCTACACGCCTGTTCTGGACGACAGTTCACAGCCGTATGAAATATCTGCCCGGATGCAGGTTCGGGCTGTGGTGGACGGAACCGTCACAGACTGGACCACGCTTCCCGTTACCGTGTACTCTCTGGGAACCCTGCCCGCGCCGGAGGTGACGGCAGAGGGCGGCAGGCTGGGGCAGGATGTCAGCGTATCCTTCAGCGGATGCGACACGGCGCAGACCTATTCCGTTTGTCTTTTGTGGACGGATGAGGCCGGTGTACAGATGAACAGGGGATGGGATACCCAGGACAATTCCTTTGTCATAGAGGAAGACTGTTTTGACCATGCCGGTACATATGAGATCCAGGCCCTAGCCCATGCTTCCGGCTATGAGTCTGAGAAGTGGGGCATGACGGAAATCACTATGCAGGGAGAGCGCCCTGCAGGTCCTGAAATCACCTGTGAGGCGGAAAAGCTCTTTACGGACCGGGAATACAGCTTTACCCTGACACGGACAGGGGCCACCCGGTTCCTGTTTGCCCATGACGGGTATGAAGAGACGCTGGATGCGGAAAACGGCACGGCAACGGTCAGCGGATACACAGGCATGGAGGCAGGCACCGGGACCTTCCAGGCCAAAGCCCTGGTGGACGGTGTCTGGTCAGCATATACCAAGGTGGATTACGAGATAGAAGATCCAAGGCCTGTCTTCCATATCCCGGAGAATCTTCCCATCGGTCAGAACCTGAATGGCTGGATCGAGGCGGATGGGTATACATCCGGCATCAGATATGCCATCTATCACGCCGGCAGCAACCAGCTCCTGGTAGGCGGCTACTACAGACCGGGCTCCGGGGAGGTTACGCTGGCGGATGAAGAATGGTTCCAGGAACCCGGGGACTATGTCATAGGCGTCCGCCTTTCCTGGGCGCAGGAGGAAACCAGGCAGACCTTTACGGTTACAGGCATGCGTCCTGAGCCGCCGGCCCTGACCATCCTGGATGAGAACGTGGTTCTGGGAGACATGATGCATGTACTCTTTGAAATGGAGGGTGCAGATGCCTTTGAGTATGAGTTTTCAGGGTATTACCGGACCGTCCCTGCAGATGAACAGGGAAAGTTCACGGGTGAGCTGCCGGTGGACCGGGAAGTCTACTACACCGACTGCATGTTCTCCCTGAGGGCCCGGGTTCAGGGCGTGTGGAGCAAATGGCTGGAGCAGACGGTAACCGTAAAGGAAAGTGACATTCTGCCGGCTCCTGATCTTACCGTGGCGGAGAAGGTATCCGGGGATGAGGATCTTACCTTTGTCATAGGGGAAATTGAAGAAGCAACGGACTATGTGGTGACGCTTTTCCGCCACACGGTCTATGACGAACAGACCGGGGCCTGGTATCCGGAAGGCGTGTGGTCGGAAGTCTTTGAGGAAGCCGGGGAGAAAACCTGTCCCAGGGAATACCTGGCGGACCCGATGAATGGCAATGGAGACTGGACACTGAGCGTGTACGGCTTCTCCAACAGGTACAGGGATTTTGAAGTCAGAGACGTGGACTTTACCGTGACAGGCGGCAGCACGCAGGCGGAAGAAATCCGGATTCAAATGTCCAACGACCGCCCCGGCGCGGGCAGCACAGTCAACGTAACCCTTTCATATCCCGGGGCGCAGCGCTTTGAGGTGGAATACCTGGATGCGCCGCAGACGGTTGCGGCATCAGACGGGGAGGCGGTATGCACGCTTACAGCCTGGCCGGAATCGTACACAATCACCGTGAAGGCCTTTGGCAGTGACGGATGGCTGGCTACCGGATACGCGGACCTTTTCATGGGGTCCTCAAACTGGATATCACCGGTCAAGGTGGATGTGCCCATGGTTTTCCATACGGGAGACAGGGTGACACTGACCATACCGGAGACAGAAGGGGCCGTGGCCTATTCCGTGTATGTGCGGCGTCTGCTGCTGGACGGCCTGGGTGTGCCGGTGGAACATAAGGTTTTCACCCAGGCAGGGCAGGTATCCCTTGACACGGTTCTTACGAAGGAAGGCAGATATGAACTGACCATATATCCCAGGATCCCGGACGTGAACGTGGACTGCTGTGCGGTGAACTTTGCGGTTGTGGCAGGAGCGGCGGAACCGGCATTCGGGGAAGCGGATTTCCTGCTGCCCGCAGCTCTTGCGGAGATTGAGGAGGAAGCCTTTGCCGGTATCCGGGCAGAGCGGGTCAGGATTCCGGAGGGCGTGAAGACCATAGGGGACAGGGCCTTTGCCGCTTCTTCCCTGACGGCCGTCTATATGCCAGGTTCCGTTGTCTCCATAGGGGAGGATGTCCTGCCGGAGGGTACCGTGGTGTACACCCCCGCAGGAAGCCCCGCGGCCCTCTGGGCACAGGAAAACGGGTTTGAAGTGGTAACGGAATAAGCGGATAAGGGAGCCGGTACTCCTGCCGGTTCCCTTTCCTCCATATGAGAGACGCAAAAAAAGAAACGTGCACTGGAGGATAAGAGGTTTTTACAGAGAGGAGGAAGCGAAATGGGTATGGTGGAGGCGTACACAGCCCTGACACAGTGGAAGTATGATCCGATTCAGGGCCGGATGCCCACAGACCCGAATCTGGCCCGGATGGTGGACCCTGCAGGCAGATTCCTGCCCACCCCCGGTTTGGCAGCGGTGTTCAGGCCGGGGAAGTTCTTAAGCGGGATCATAAGCCTGATGAAGGACATGGTGTATGAACAGCTGGAGGAGAGCCACATGCTGGCGGATCCTCTTCCCGCCTCATCCCTGCATATGACGGTCCATGAGATGGCAGCGCCCGGGGGTGATGTGCGGGAAAGCATGGAAACGGCGCAGCGGATCACGGAAGAGATCCGGCGGGTGTATGCCGGCAGACGTATCGTTCTGCACGCGGACCGGATTGTGAACATGCTCTCCGGTTCCCTGGCGCTTCTTCTGGAGCCGGAAGGGGAGGAAGACTGGAACATCTTAACGGATATTTACCGGCGCTATGACCGTGTTGTACCTCTGCCGTATCCCCTGACGCCCCATATCACCCTGGCCTATTTCCGGCCGGGCATGCTGGACGGGGACCGGCTGGGGGAAGCGGTACGGTACATGCAGGTGGAGGGGGAAAAGCTGGATTTCGCCTTTGATATGGACAGCCTGACGGTCCAGCGTTATACGGATCTGACAGACTTCCGGGATGTGCCCTTCCGCATCTGCTTTGTATGCGACGGAGGCATGCACCGCAGCCAGATGGCTGCCGCCATGGTCAACCATATGGCCAGGGAGCGGGGTCTTCCGGTCCTGGCGGAAGCCAGGGCAGCCTATCAGGGAACGGAAGGGAAAGCCGTGCCGGAAAGTGTGCGGAATGTACTTAAGCGGCACGGGATGGAGCTTCCGGATGAAAAGACGGAAGCGGCGTGGCTTGGAGAAAACGGCTTTGGGGCCTACAGCAGCTTTGCGGCCATATCTCCCGGGGCGGTAAGCCGTCTGCAGATTATGCGGCTTGAGGAGGCAAGATGCAGGTACACAGAACTGTTCCTGGGCGTCCAGGACCCCTCCTGGGAAACCACGTATGAAGAAGCTTTCCAGGATCTTTACAGGCGGGTCAGCATCTTTCTTGACGAAATCCAGGAAGAACTGCGGGCCCTGTGAAGGGGCCCGGAGGTATGTGACCAAAGGAATGCAAAAGGGGGAGGCCGTGCAGGCCTTCCCCTTATTCGCTTTTCGGGTATCCAAATGTGTCAGGTGCAGCCGGTCAGGGCTGCTTTCCCCGGGGCAGCTGCGCATACGGTCTCAGTACAGGCCCGCCAGTCCAAGCAGCAGGCCGGCCACGCCGCACAGAACCATAACCAGGATCGGGTTCCATTTGCATCTGCGCAGGATAAAGACGGCGGCAGCCGTGAGAATGAGTCCGGCCCAGTTGGCGCCGGGCAGGGAGATTCCCGTGCGGCCGTCGAAGCCCACCTGCAGGAGCATATTCAGTCCTGCGGAGGCAATAAGGGCCACCACCGCGGGCCGGAGGGCGGAAAGCACATGCTGGAGCATGGGCAGTTCCCTGTATTTCCGGTAGACAAAGGAGAGCAGGGAGACAAGGATCAGGGAGGGAAAGATGCAGCCGAAGGTGGCGGTGACGGCACCGGGCAGACCTGCCACCTTCAGTCCCACAAAGGTGGCGCCGTTGATGGCAATGGGACCCGGGGTCATCTCGGCGATGGTGGCCAGGTCCATGAACTGTTCGGCGGTGAGCCAGTGGTGGATGTCCACGGTCTGGGACTGGATCAGGGGAATGGCGGCATATCCGCCCCCGATGGAGAACAGTCCGATCTGCAGAAAACTGAGAAACAGCTGAAGCAGTATCATGCCTTTTCCCCCTTCCTGATAAGCCCTGTCACGATGCCCACCAGAGCAGAGGCAAGGATAATCCAGATGACGTTTACCTGGAAGAAAAAGGTGGCGGCAAAGGCCAGAACCATGACGGCCAGATGGATCCAGTTCCGGCCGCTTATAACCTTCTGCCCGAGGCTCAGGGATACATCCAGGATTACGGCTGCCACACCGGACTGCATGCCCCGGAGGACCAGGGCTACATAGCGATTGGTGGCAAAGAGCTGATAAAACAGGGAAATGACAGAGAGGATGATCATGGGCGGCAGGATGGTTCCAAGAACAGCCACCAGCATGCCCTGGAAGCCGCCCACCTTCCATCCCACCAGAATGGAGGCATTGACGGCGATGGCACCGGGGCTTGACTGCGCCAGGGCGGTGATGTCCAGCATTTCCTTATCGTCTATCCAGTGATACTCATCCACAAACTTCCGTTTCATGAAGGTGACGATCACAAATCCTCCGCCGAAGGTGAAGGCACTGATGTAAAGCATGCTCAGAAACAGCTTCCAGAGCGGTTTTTCCGTCTTTGTCATCCGGGTTTTCCTCCCAAATCAGTTACTTGTGCTGTCCGGATCCGGTAAAGCGGCTATCTGAGGATGCATCTGAAACTGCCCCGTACATTCTGCCGGATCTGCCGGACCATTGTACCATAATTTTGCAGGCATGCCCGTGCATAAATCCAAAGGTCCGGGAGGAACAGAAATGCAGGGTCAAAAAGCGTTTGTGCGCTGCAGAAAGATTGCGGACTGCCTGCGCGGATGAAGAAACTGTCCGGATGCAGGGAAGCACGGTTTCTCTGTTTTTGCAGCAGAGACCCTGCAATACGGCATGCAGCGCAATCCTGCCACGAAAATGTCATCGGAACTACCGCTGAGACCGGGCTGTGCTTCTGCTATAATTCCATTAGTTTTTTATACGCATGTACAGGGTTGAGACGCCGGGACGGCAGGCCGATATGAAAGCTTCGGTTCTTCCGGAAACAGGGAAGCGTTAACCGGTTTGCGAAGATTTTCCTTTTCAAAAGCAGCAGGAAAGGAGAACACGCACTTGAAGAAACGAAATGCGTTCATGTTTAATCCGGACGAACTGTACGGAGAAAAGGCAGACATATTTGAACAGATTGCGAAACAGAAAGATCCGGATCAAAAACTGAAAACGTTTCTGCCCTTAGTGTTTTGACGGGAGAGGAAAAACCGTACCGGAAGCAGGCGCGGGAAATGAAAGCGTAACAGATGATGATTTATACGTAACAGTTGCAAGTTCTCGGACAGGAGGAATGCGATAAATCGTGACACAGAACCCGCGCAATGATAGAATACCAGTGGGAATTAACTTCCACTATGCCACCAGGAGGAATGCGCGTGGCTATCATCAAAAAGTACAATAAGGCCAATAAAACCACCTACGTTTATGATTCGGTTTCCTATTGGGACAAAGAGAAACAGCAGCCTCGTTCAAAAAGGAAACTGATCGGGAAGATTGATCCAGCAACAGGAGAAATCGTTCCTACAGCAGGACGCGGCAAAAGAACAAAGACGTCTGTTTCGGGAGCGGAGGAGAAAAAGGTTCAAAACTCTACGGACGGTCATGTTGACAAAGAATCCGGCAACAATCATGAAACCACCGACTATTCTACAATGTACACGAATTGTCATCGTGAACTGCTCCAGACTCAGGCTGCATTGGTAATTGCCGAAAGCCGGATATCTGCACTGACAGCAGAAAAGCAAAACATTGCCAGGCAGCTGGAACGAATTCTCCAGCAATTGAAGAACTGATACCCCCGGGGCAATCGCCTCAAGACCGCCACGCGACTGGGTGAAGTGATTGAATTTCTGGAACAGTCCATCATGTTCTTCAGGGAATGTTTCCGCAAGAGAGCAACGTTTCGCTGGTTCGTACTTCTGATTATCGCCTTCATTCTTCGGGATGATCACCTGGGTGTTGCATCGGTAATACGGACATTTGTTTCAGAGGCTCCTAAGTCTGCGGGGCTTTACATTTCTTTCGTTCGACCGCGTGGGTTACTGAGACGGTTCGTCAAAAATGGTATAAGATAGTCCTTGGAAGTGGAAAGGCTCTAAAAGTTAACGGAAAGACGATTCTGGAAGGTGACGGCGTCCTGTTCCAGGGGATATTGATGAATATATCGCAAAGAAAATGCTTCTGTTATAAAAAGCAGGGCTGCAGTCAGGACGACAGGTGCCCTGCCTGCGGCCCAGGGCTGCAGCATCCGGGACTGGATGCAGGCAGGTCATAAGACAGGCCAGGGACAGGATCTTCACGGAGAAAAGAAAAAAGCCCGGTAAAAGCCATATTACCGGGCCGCACATGTTTCAGCCTGTCATTCTTCCTGCTTTACCCAGCTGATGGTTCCGTCATCCGCAGTCAGCGTCAGAACCGTCTGCCCGGCGTCGTTTACAGTCATGGTGTAGGGAGCAGCCTCAGCTTCGTAATCCAGATTGCTGTATGCTACATAGATGCCGATGCCATCCTCCTTTTCACCGTTATCCACGGCGAAAGCTTCAAAGTCAGCGGTCTGCTCGCCATTCATAACGGTGGTGCCATGGCCGGCCGCGTCGATTGTCATGCTCAGATCGACGGAGGCATAGTCTTCTCCAAGGGGGGAGAGATCTGCCTGCCAGGATCCCACGAAGCCCAGGCTGTCTATCTGCTTCAGGGCGCTGTCGGTATGGGCGGAATAGTCCATGTTCTCCAGGCAGAACAGGGCGATTACGTTCCGGATGGTTTCTTCGTCGGCATTTTCAGCGATGCCGGCAGCCAGCCAGTAGGCGTAGGGGCCCACCATGTAGCCCTGAAGGGCAGTCAGGTCACTGCCGTAACGGAATTCCAGATGCCAGGTGGTGTCCATGGTGTCTTCACGCATCATAAAGTAATTGAATTCGCCTGCTTCATCTGTACTCCTGTACACATCCACCGGGAAAGCCATGGAGATCTCCGTACCCTGGTACATCATGGTTTCGCCTTCGCCAATGTTGTACTTGCCCAGATACTCGTAGGTGTGGGTTTCCTCTGTGCCGTCTGTTTTCAGAATCGTGACCGTATCATCCCTGAAAGTCAGACGCTGTGCGCCGTTGATGAAGTGGCAGTCAAAGGCATAGCCGCCTTCTGCAAAGGCAGTGATGGCTTCCTCACCGTGCAGATCGCTGGTGACAGAACCCTGAAGGGCCGCCGCCATAACGGGAGCCGTGTCCTCACCCATAACCGCGCCGATATAATCCACCCACAGGGGGTTCCATTCTTCGGTTACGATGGTGTCAAACAGGCTGACGTAGGCCGTGCCGTTCTCTCCGGCAACGGCAGGGAAAACGCCGAAGGATTCTTCTGTTTCAGCGGATGCGCAAACGGCTGACATGACGCACATCCCAAGTGCCAGTGTAATCGAAACAAGCTTTTTCATTTCTTTTCGTCCTCCTTATGCCAGGGCTGCGCCCAGTTTTCTGCACTTCTCCATGCCGTCCCCGTCCGGTGCCTCATTCACGATCACGCTTTCCGCGGCCAGCGTAATGCCCTTTTCTGCACAGCGGTTCTCCCATGTACGCATCCATTCACCGTCACCCCAGCCGTAGGAGCCGAACAGGGCTACTTTTTTGCCGGGCAGCGCTGACTCAATCGTCTCCAGCATCGGGAGGAATTCACCATCCTCCAGTTCTTCCGAGCCCATGGCAGGGCACCCCAGCGCCACCGCGTCATAGGCGTCCACGCCGCTGACGTCCGCACAGGCCAGAAGATCAGTCTCTGCACCCGCCGCCTTTGCACCTTCAGCTACGGCATCTGCCATAGCCTGGGTATTGCCGGTACCGCTCCAGTAGATTACCGCAAGTTTGCTCATACAGTATCCTTCCTTTCAGTATGGTATTTGTTGTATGAAAACTGTCCGGGCTGAATTGTAAGCCGTGACAGGATCCATCCTTCCTCCCTGCGATGATAACAGGCAGACATGCCGTGTCTTCAGCAGGCGAAGCACTTTTGGGCTGCAACCATCTGCCGCGGCCCTGCGTATCCGCAGGGCCCTGTGCCGCATCATCTGAATTGCCTTACATCGCTCAGACATCTGACATACAGCAGAGGATGTGACATGAAATCCATGAGTTAGAGAAGACTAACTAATGTGCCATAAGGTAGTCGCCTCTGTCTGCACTACATGGTTAGATGCGACTAACAACTGTATTGTAGCAAAGCTTCCAAAAGCTGTCAAGGCATCTGTTTCGTAAAAATGCAGGCGCGAAAATTTCATTCCGAAATGCAGGGGTATCCCGAGTGACCCTGCATTAAGTCTC
>CAMOVR010000107.1 GCA_946627565.1 uncultured Clostridia bacterium | reverse complement strand
CAAAAATTTTGACCTCAAGTTGGGGCGGTACCCGCTATCTGCCTTGGGCATTCACTGAAAGTGGAATCTATATGCTGATGACGGTGCTCAAGGGCGATCTCGCAACAAGGCAGAGCAAAGCCCTGATCCGGATTTTCCGCGCCATGAAGGATTACATTGTGGAAAACCAGGGGCTGCTCACCCAGCATGATTATCTACGTCTCTCCATGCAGGTGTCGGACACGCAGCAGACCGTTCACGCGATCCAGGCGCAGCTGGTGGAGCACGAGGACCGGCTGAACACGGTTTTCACCCAGATGAGCGACACTGTTCGCAAGTCGGAGATCTCGCCCTTCATGCTGGATCTGGCGAAGAAAGCGGACGAGGAGCACCCGAAGGAGTTTCTAATCCTGAATGGCCAGCCGGCCAAGGCGGACGAGACTTACATCAACATCTATAGTCAGGCAAAGCACAGCATTTTCATCATCGACAACTATGTGAGCATCAAGACGCTGCGGCTGCTCCACGGCGTGCAGAATGGTGTGACAGTCACCGTCTTCAGCGACAACCTCGGCAATCAGCTTCACGCCCATGATTACGCTGATTTCCAGACGGAGTTCCCGTCCATCCCGGTCAGCTTCCGGCAGACCTGCCGGACCACGCATGATCGCTTCATCGTCCTGGATTACGGCACCGATGACGAGAAAGTGTTCCACTGCGGGGCCTCCTCCAAAGATGCCGGCATCAGGCTGACGACTGTGATCAGCGAGTTGACGGACAAGCAGCTGCTGATCGGATTCAGGGGACTGATCAAAAAGTTGATGGCAAATCCGGCGCTCACGCTGCGCTGATCAACTGGAGTTTTCCCCCGTTATTCGTGGGATTGTGAATACGCGCGTTCACAATGACTGTAATCCCATAACGCCCAGCGGCTCACACCCGTTGGGCGTTTCCATTTCCGCGCAGACGACCGACAGGAATGCCGGCCGTTTTCTTGTGCCCATCAGTATGACAAGGAGATTAAGACGATGACTACACAATTGGATAAACTGCTCGCAGCCCAGGAAAAGGCAACACAGAAGAAACACGAGGCCTAGCAGCAAGAGAAGCGGATCAGAAAGCAGATTTCTGATCTGAAGGACAAGGAGCGCACCCACCGTCTCTGCACCCGTGGAGCTTATCTGGAGAAGCTCCTGCTCGAGCCGGAGGCGCTCACAGACGATGAGGTCTTCGAGCTTCTGGGCTATGCATTCAACACACCCTATGTCAAGGAGCGCCTGAAAACGATTCTGGAAGCAAAGCACCGCGATCCTGAAGCCGGAAAGCCAAGCATTCTGGGCAGCGATACACAGACGGGAGTTACGTGAGAACCACCGGACATTTTATGTTCGGTGCGCAACTATACGCATGCTGCCCGTGCGCGTTGCGCTCTCCGAGGGCCCCTGCGGGGAGCTCGATGCCCTGCGGCCATCATCAGGGGCAAGCCCCTGCGCCGATTCCATCGGCTACCCCCCCTTTGCAGCGCACAGCACTGAGAAAACGAGGTGATGAAAATACCGTGTCTGCACTTTGATATTGAGATCGTCTCCCGCGGCAAGGGGCGATCCGTCATCACATGTACGATATGCCTGAAATTCCATGAAATGATACCGCAGTCTGACACAGTCGTCAAAACTCTTCTGTTTTAAAACACCGAAGCTGATAAACTGTTTTGCCGGCTTCACGGTTTTATCGGTAATCGCTGCTGTCTGAAACTGACCGGCATCAGCCTGCATATTTACGTATCATAACAATGGGTGCGGCTGCTCCCGGGGGAGAGTATGACGGTAAAAGTTATGAGACTGTATGCCCCAGGGTCACGCCGTTCCATCCGGGCAGAAGCTCCCAGATTCTGGACTGGATCTGCAGGGATACATCGTCCCCCTTTCTGTGGAGCATCAGCTGCATGCCTCCGGTCCAGGTACCGGTAAGTTCTGTATGCAGGGAGAAAACCGTGTCGCTGACCCAGCCGGCGGAGATGTGACAGGGAATGTCTGTCTGGGGGAAAACACCGTCGGTCCAGGCGTCCTGCTTAAACGGAAGACGCCAGCATGCCCCGGATGCGTCCAGGAGAATGTGGTCCGGCTCAATCCGGATGCGGGAAAAGGGGAAGGGAGAATCCGGGAAGACAGCGTCCAGCTGTTCCTGATAAGCACCATGGACCGGTTCTGCCATAAGGTTTCTGAGCGTCTCTTCCAGTTCCTTCCGATCCCCGGTACTGTCAGGCATTGCATCCAGGTTCGAAAGATGCCGGAAGAAAGCATCATAAATGGGCTGCACCCCCTGATCAGACATCATGGTGTCGCCTGTGGTGCACAGGACGATCTGCTTTTCCGGTATGCAGATGCCCATCTGTCCGCCCATGCCGTAAAGGGAGAAACCGTGGCGGGTCTGCCAGATCTGGTACCCGTAGCCGTACTTTTCTTCCTGGCCTGTGCGCTGGGAGGTCCCTGTCTTAAGGCTTCTGGCTGCGGACAGGTATTCCGGGGATATAAGACCCTGACCGTCAGATGCAATAAACCGGGTGAGGGTGGCAAAATCGTGAAGGGTCATGCCAAGACCGGTGCCGCCCTGGGAAACGCCGGACGGGTCCTTCAGCCAGAACTTTTCACCCTTCATGCCCAGGGGACCGAACAGCCTTTTTTCAAGGAAGGTGAGGATATCCCCTCCGGTGAGCTTTTCCACCAGGGCACAGAGCACCTGGGAAGCGGATGTATCGTAGAAAAAGAGGGTGCCGGGCACGTGGTCCCCCTTACCCCTGAACCAGGTCTCTGTCCAGTTTGCATCAAGAATGGGCCGGTAGGTGGCTGAAGAGTAGCAGGTGCGCATGGTGAGCATATCCAGGATGGTGACAGCCTGAACCAGGGGAGACGTGTCAGGACCTGTGTATTCCGGGAAATAGTCGCAGATCCGGTCCGTCAGGCGGAGCTTTCCGTCCCCCGCAAGCAGCCCGATAGCCAGGGAAACCACCGACTTGCTGACGGAAAAGAGGCGGTGGGGCTTTGACAGGGAAAATGGAGCAAAGGCCGCCTCCGCCAGGGTCTCCCCGTGCAGGGAGACGGACAGGCCGTGCAGCTGTACGCCGAAGGCCTGCATGTCGCCCAAGAACTGAATAATGGCAGAAGATCTTGTCATACAGATACCTCACATAAGAAAAAGGGGCTGCACAGGGCAGCCCCTTTTGTGAAATCATTTCATGGCAGCAGCAAAGCGGTCATACTGGGCCTGCTTGACCTTGATCAGTTCATCGATCTGCAGGCTCTTGAGCGTGGCGATGTAGCTGTCGAACTCGTCCTCAATGGAGGCATAGCCGCAGATGAAGGCGACGGCGCGCTCGTCCACGTAGGTCTGCACATCCACCAGGTACATGGAGATGGTAGAGGTCTCATCGGTGGTGGAGTAGACATTCGGGAAGGGAGCACGGATGTAGGGCTCTTCAAACTCACGGTCGTTCTGTACGTGCCATGCGGGCAGGAGCACATCAGTGGCGGGGGTGGACTGCTGAGAAGGCATGTTGGGTGCATTGATGCCCAGGCCCTGGTACCAGATGGTGTCCTCGGTGCAGCGGGGCAGGAAGTGACGGTTGCCGTCGGCATCCACTTCATAGGTCAGGCCTTCTTCGCCCCAGACATACAGGTCCTGAGCTTCTTCGCTCATGGCATAGTCCAGGAACTTGACAGCCAGTTCGATGTTGTCAGACTTGCTGTTGACGCCGAAGCAGCCGGAGACAGGGTTGCGGCCTACATAGAAACCCTTATGGGCACCGGAGAGAGGAGCAACACCGGCGATGATGCCCTTGGTTCCGTCATAGTTCTCATACTGAGCGCTGTAGAGGTTGGACATCTGCCAGGAGAAGTCGAAGGTGGCGCCGGTCAGGTCGTTGGCGCAGCGTTCGGTGATCTGGTCACGGTTGAGGGAGGTGAATTCAACTTCCAGCAGGCCTTCGTTGTACAGGCCGTTGAGGAAGGTGAGGTAATCCTTGTAGGCGTCTTCGGCAGCGGCATAGTGGACCACACCGTTGTCATCTGCATAGAAGCCGGAAACCAGGTCAAGGCCGAAGGCAGGACCAAACATGTAGGGCAGGAAGGCGGACTGGACGGACATGGGGATCTCATCGTTGGGATCGCCATTGCCGTTCATGTCGTTTTCCTTGTAGTAGCGCAGCATGGCCACGAAGTCATCCAGGGTGGTGGGCACTTCCAGGCCGGCCTTTTCCAGCCAGGGCATGTTCAGCATGAGCACAGGCTGATAGTTGTTGGTAACCACGGTCTGGGGCACATAGTAGATGTGGCCGTCCACAGCGGTAAGGGAAGCCTTGATGAAGGGGTTGGCTTCCAGATACTTGGAATAGTTGGGCATGATGTCCAGGTGCTCGTCCAGCTTGACGAACATGCCGGAGGACAGATAGGTCATGTTGTTGTCCGTGTCAGGCAGCTGGATGATGTCCGGCAGATCCTGGCCGGCAGCCAGCATGGGGCTGACGGTGTCAGAGTAGGTGGTGGGGTCGATGAGCGTCCATTCCACGGTCACATTGGCATTGTCCGCCACCTTCTTGAGCAGGTAGGCATCCTTGAGGTCCACGGTGGAATACCAGGAGTTCATGGCCAGCATGCTGACGCTGGCGCCTTCCTGGTCAGTAATGGCGCTTTCAGCCACTGCAGAGAGGCAGGAAAGAGCCAGGGCCAGAGCGAGGACGACACTGAGAAGCTTTTTCATGGTTCGTTGTCTCCTTTACATAGTAGATTGGAAAAATGGGAAACGTGTATGCACAGACACCCCCCGGGTGTCCTGTGTACGGATGGGATCAGCCCTTTACGGCACCCAGCATGGTGCCGGAGACCAGGTACTTCTGCACAAAGGGCGTGATGCAGAAGATGGGGAGGGCGGCCAGGACGATGCAGACATAACGGATCTTCAGGGTGTTCTGGGCTGCTGCTGCGGCACCGCTGGTGCCGGCTGCCTGCAGGATTTCCGAGCTGGACATGATCAGAATCCGCCGCAGAAACATCTGCAGGGGCTGAAGTTCGCTCTTGCCCAGGTACAGCATGGCATTGAAGAAGTCGTTGTAGCGTGCCACGGCATAGTACAGCGTCAGCACCGCCAGGGTGGGCTTGATCAGGGGAACGGCGATATGGATCATCATGTACCAGTCGCCGGCACCCTCCAGGGACGCGTTCTCAAACAGGTCCTGGGGGACGGATTCCATGGCGGAGCGGCAGATCATCATGTTGTAGGTGCTCAGCAGCACGGGGATGATCATGGCAAGCCGGGAATTGTACAGCCCAAGCCCCGTCACCACCATGTAGGTGGGGATTAGGCCGCCGGAAAAGTACATGGTGAAGACCACGAAGAAATTGAGCTTGCGCCTGAGGAAGAAGTGCTTCCTGGACAGGGGATAGGCGGCCAGGCAGGTAAAGACAATGTTGACGATGGTGCCAAGCACGGTATAGATGGCTGTGTTCTTATAGGAAACCCACAGCTGGCTGTACTGGGTCACGGTGCCGTAGGTTTCCAGGGTAAAGCCTTTGGGGAACAGCAGGACCTGGCCTTTGGCCACCGCCTGACCGTCGGAGATGGAAACGGAGAGCACATACAGGAAGGGATAGAGGGTGATGATGACGGCAAAGAGGACCAGGCACCAGATGATGATGTCCAGCAGCTTGTCTGCGGGACTCTCCGTCCGGAAGGAATCGGGCTTATGTGTTTTCTGCATACATCTGCCTCCTTACCACAGGGACGATCCGGTAACACGCCTTGAAAGCGTATTGCTGCCCACCACGAATACAAAGCCGACAGCGGAATAGAACAGGCCCACGGCAGCGGCATAGCTGAAGTTCTTGTTCTCAATGCCCTGCCGGTACACATAGGTGGCAATGACATCGCCGGTTTCGTAGACCGCCGGGGAATACATAAGGTACACCTTTTCAAAACCCACGTTCAGCAGATTGCCCAGGGTCATGATGAGAAGCAGGATGACGGTATCGGCAATCATGGGAATGATGAGATGAATGATCTGCTGGAAACGGGTGGCGCCGTCCACACGCATGGCCTCGTACAGGGAAGGGTCAATGCCCATGATGGCGGCCACAAAGATGATGGCGTTGAATCCGAAGGACTGCCAGGAGCCGGAGATGACGTAGAGGCGGCGGAACCACTTGGGATCGGACATGAAGTTGATGGGTTTCCCGCCCAGCGTCTTGATGAACTGGTTGATGATGCCGTTTGAGGGGGAGAGGAAGTTGGTCATCATGCCCACCACAACAACGGTGGAGATAAAGTAGGGAAGATAGGTGATGACCTGCGCTCCCTTGGCCAGCCTGCGTCCCCGCATCTGGGTGATGCAGATGGCAAAGATGATGGGAATGGGGAAACCGAAGAGAAGAGAATAGAAGGAAAGCAGGAAGGTGTTCCGGATCAGCCTCCAGGCAAAGACGGAACCGAAGAACTGTTCAAACCATCTCAGGCCCACGAAGGGGCTGTTGAAGACCCCGATGAACCCGGTGCCCATTTTGAAGTCCTCAAAGGCCATTGCCAGACCCGCCATGGGGAGATAGCAGAAGATGATGTAATAGAGGAAAACGGGCAGGAACATCAGCAGGAGCTGACGGTCACGGTGGATCAGCTGACGCAGCGGTTTTTTGGTATCTGAGCGGGACACGGGTGTTCTCCTTTCCCCCAGGCGGGGTATATGCTGTTTGTCTGCGTGCTTATCGTGTTGTGCTGGCCACATGATAGCCCCTGGATGGAATGAGAACAACACTCAATTTCTGAAATGTCTTTTTTGGGGGCAAAACTGAACGGTTTTGCGGCTTTGCATCAGGGCAGAAAATGAATGGTTCAGAATCGGAAAATGCCTGAAAACAAAGGAAAAATGCATAAAAAACATGGGAGGAACCGCAGCATGGCTCCACCCACGGGAAGAATCTGATCTCATTTTCTGAACTCGCTGGGATTGACCCCCATCACCGCCTTGAAGTTCCTGCGGAAGGTCAGAAGGTTGGTAAATCCGCAGGACAGGGCAATCTGCTCCAGGGACTGGTCCGTGGTTTCCAGAAGTTTGGCAGCCCTGTGGATCTGCCGGTCATGGACATAATTGAGGAAGGTCTGGCCATAGCGTTTCTTGCAGATGGAACCCACCATCTTCGGGGAGATGCCAAAGGCGTCCGCCACGGCGTTCATGGAAAGGTCCGGGGAAAAGATATGGTTATCAATATATTTTACGACTTCATCCTCCAGATTTCCCGGGTCCCGGCCCAGGGTTTCCGTCTTCACATCCGTCAGGGCCGTTTTGAAAACGCTGTGATAGTAGTCAAAGATCTCATCTATGGTGGCCGTGTCCCGGTTGCCCTCCATCTGGATATGGACAGGGGTGTTGGCGTAGGTGTGCCTGAGGGCCTTGCGGATGGTCCAGTACACCTCATCCGCCATCTGACGGATTTCTGAGACGGGAAGATCCGAGCGGACTACATTGCGCTGGTAAATATCATCCAGCAGACGGTCCAGGGCATTCAGGTCCCGCTTCTGCAGGGCCCTGTCCATCTGCTGCTGGGCATCCTCCGGGAAATAGTAGCCGTGGGCATCGCTGCGCTCTGGTTCAAAGAAGTATACGGCACCGCGGCCGCCGGTGAGGATCTGACCAAGGGCCTGCACGGCGTCCTGGCAGGCAATGGGCAGGCGCTCGATATCACTTTCAATATCCGAAACCCCCACGGTGATCTGACAGTCCGCCTCATCCAATGCTTCCACGGAGGTGCTGTAGAGCCTGTGGAAGAAGCCGTCAAAGCTTTCCCGGGCATCCGCCGAGGCAATGACGAACAGGCTCCGCTCACCCTGGCCGGTGGAGATGACAGAGATGTCATCACTGGCAAGGGATGCCACCGCTTCCCTGAGCAGGGTCCTGGCGTCTGCGTAGCGGCTTGGTGGGACGTCGGAACCGGGACCGATGAGGAGGTTGACGATGCCTACACAGAAATAGGTACGGCGCAGGTCGGTGAAGTGGTCCTTCACAAGAACCGCCGCCTGGCTTCCCGCCTGCCCGGAGATCATGACCTGCAGCATGCCCTGTCTGGCGTATGGGGTGATGGTCACCATCTTCTCCATATAGCCGTTGCGTTCCACGATGAGGTCGGAAATGCCCTCCAGAATGCTGTCAAACTCGCTGTGCCCGGTCTGGACGGAGATGGGGTTTTCCGTATGCCCGGGGTCCGTATCCGTGGAGCGGATCATCTGCTGGATGTTGCCAATAGGCCGGTAATAGGTCCGGGAGTTGTAGAAGGTCAGGGCAAGAAAGAGCATGCTGATGAGGCCGGCCCCCAGGATGGGAATCATGGCATGGAAAAGAAAGGGGGCATGAAAAGCGGAGGCAGGTGCATACACGGTGCACTGAAGGCCCGGAAGGACGGTGCAGGGAACGGTGTATGGATGGGCGGTGATTTCCCCCTGGGACAGTACAGGGGTGTCTGTACCGGCAAAGGACAGGCTGTAGGCCGTTGCTTCCGGAAGAAGCTGCCGCCACAGAGACTGAAGCACTGTCAGGTCCTGCAACACCATGATGCAGCCCTTGCTGGATGACTGCTGGCCAAAACCGGTGTAAGTGTCGGCGTAGATCAGGAATTCCTTGGTGAGAGTCAGGTGGGACACACCGTGCAGGGAAAGCAGGGAGGAGACACTGGATACGCCGAAATACGGGGAAAACTCCAGGTGGGCCACTGAATCCTCCAGGGACACCACGGCGCCGGGAATGTATGCCCGGTAATCTCCCTGGAAAGTCAGGCAGATGTTGTATATGCCGCGGTTGCCGCTGGCTCCCTTGATGCGGGAGAGCTCCTTGAGCATGGTGTACAGCTGCATGGAGTCAACGGACTTCTTTTCAATATAGACGCTCTGGAAGAAACTCCGGCAGGTCTCAGACGCATTGAGCTGGGCGCAGATGGCCTGAGAGGAAAGCAGCTGCTGGTCAACGGCCGTGGCAAGGGAAGCGGCATGCTGCTGCCAGGCGGTATCCGCATTCCTTGCATAGTCCGCCTGATAGCTCTGCAGGTACCAGATGCAGTAGATGAGGAGGGTCAGGGCAATCAGGATGACATAGGAGAAAAAGAGACGCTTGAAGATGCTGCTCTGAAAATAGTGGTATTCCCGGGAGGATGGTCCATTTTTATACATATCAGGCCTCTGTCTGTCAGGATAGGATGGAAGCACCGGAATGCGCCGGATGAGCAGGAAGGAAGATACAGGGCGTGTATCAGTTGATGGAGCGGGCTGTATTTCCTCTGCCTTTTTATGGATGCAGCGTAGATAAAAGCGTCCGGGGTGCGGTAAGGAAACCATATGGATGTTCCGGACGGTTCAGGCAGTCTGACGCCTGGTTCGTATGATGCCCATGTTTTTCGTAAAGGATCATATGACGGCGTATGCCTGGCGGTGCTGCATAGATTGTAGCGGATTTTTCCTGCCTTCGCAAGAAAGCATGAGGGCCCTGGGCAGAACAGAGACGGGCGCAGAAACAGGGGATTGTTTTGTATCGGATATACGTGATTTCAGGTATAATACGCAAAGAAATACGGCAGGGGAGCACAGGAGGAATCCGGATGGCAAAGAGGGCAAATGACACACTGAAGGGCAGCATATACGGCACATGGCAGATGGACTGCGGGGTCTGGGGAATCCGGACACGGAATGTTTTCTGCTATCTGATTGTGGGGGACAGCAGTGCCATGCTGGTGGACACCGCCTACGGACAGGGGAATCTGATGGAAGCGATAAGGAAGATCACGGATCTGCCTGTGATATGCGTCAACACCCATACCCATTATGACCACTCAGGCGGAAATGCCCTTTTTGAGGAAGTCTGGGCAGGACCGGGGGGAGAAAAGGACGCGGTGCGGAAAAAAAGCCTGCCGCATCCTTCCTATGCCCTCAGGCTTCTTTGTGACGGACAGGTGTTTGACCTGGGGGGACGAAGTGTAACCTGTATACCCATCGGGGCGCATCACCCGGCGTCCTTTGCGTTTCTGGATGAAAAGGGCAGGAACCTGATTGCGGGGGATGAACTGGATCCGTGTCAGGTGCTGCTGAACCTGAGAGGGGACACGGCCCGTAAGGACCTGCTTGAGATGCACAGAAACAACATGCTGAAAATCATGTCATTATCTGACCGGTTTGACAGGATCCTGCCGTCCCACAACGGAACCCCGCTGGATAAGAGCTACCTTGAGGATTTCCTTGCCCTTTCGGAGGGCATGCTGGAGGGGAAGATCCAGCCCTGTGAAACGGTAACCGGTTTTGGCTGGTCCCCCCTGATCTTTGGAGGAAACCGGAAACTTGAGCGCTACAGCTGTGGGAAAGCCAGCTTCATCTGCAGGAAGGAAAGAAATCTGTGATGCCGCTCCCTGAAAACATGCCATGCAAAAACCGGGACCTCTCTCTATCTCTATGGAGAGATCCCGGTTTTTCTGACCTCAAGTGAATGCGCTTTTCTGAACCCCGGCCCGCGGTATCCGGCCGGACCGGAACCTGTCCGACTGACTTCCGGGTCTGCGGGGTATGCCTTACAGGCTGGAAGGTGATCTGACAGAAAGGATGCTGCACAAGTATCCCTGCGTGGTGCCCATCCCGGGCAGCAAAAACCGGGAAAGAATCCTGGAAAACCTGGGTGCGGCTGAAGTGGAACTGACAGATGAGGAGTTTGCCTCGCTGGAGAAAACGCTTAACGGGCTTAAGGTGTACGGACACATGGGCCTTTGGGACTTCTGACGGGGAACAGTCCCCGGAACCTGCATGTAAGGCTGCTCTTTTATGGAAGACAGGATCTTCCGTAAGAGGGCAGTTCTGTTTTTAGCCCGGCGGCGCTTTTGCGCTGCCTTTTTCTGTGCTGATCCCTGTGCCATATGAAGCAGCAGATCCGGTCAGGCAGGGGGGAGAAAAGCGTCTGCTCATGGTCTGGAAGCATATACTGGAAATGGGGCAACCTGCAGGTGTATTCAGCCGCCTCTTCCCGGGCATGTGCGATGTACGATGTGACCCCGGGCGTGACCTGTCTGCTGACGGTCAAGTCCTACAGGGACTCAACAGCGTATCCGCTGGCTATCGGTTACAATGATTATTCCGATATCGGGATAATCTGGACAACGAAGCGGAGCCTGGAGCAAAAAGGTTTACGGTCCGCGGGCTGATCTGTTCAGGCGGCACAGCCCATGATGGAATCGCGGTTGCACGGAATACGAGGGAACAGCAGCTATGGCTTGTGGGAAACTATGAGTACGGGTCGTCAGGCACCTGCCGCAGTATCAGCAGTGCACGGAGCGGACCAGGATCAATCAGTCTGTTGCCAATATCAGGGCCGTGATTCAGGATGCATAAGCCAATCAGCAGTGGGTCCGTTTTATGTGCCACTCGTACACCTTTGGCAACGGGGAGACATTTACTGGAGAGGCGGACCTGATCGAGATCCTGGAGTACATCCAGACCCTGGGGATCCCGGTAGTCACGTACGGGTACATGTTCGACCGCTTCATGTCGTCTGCGCTGGAAGAGAGGATAAAGGCGGTGGAAGCTGGGACGAGCGCTTCAAGTACGTAAGCGCTTAGAGTAAAAAAAGGGGGAGAGCCCGAGATTGGACTCTCCCTGTTTAAGTGGATGGTTGGCGCCCTTATTCGATTGTGTAGACTTTCAGACCGAGTTCCTTGCATCTGGTCTCGGCATAGGAATCCTTCGGCGCGAGGACCTTTGCGGTAGAATCGAATGCGTCGTCGGCAATAAAGGTGACTGTAATGGGAAGCTGGAAGACTTGGTTTGTCAGTCCCGTGAATGCTTCTGATTCAATCGTTGTAGTTGCGGCGGGGAGGATGAAGGTGGGTTCGGGAGTTGTCTCTGGAATCGTTCCCTCAGGCAGGACTGAGACTGTCTTGTCTACTGCAAGTACCAATGGACGCCATCCGGACCACTCTTCATCATAGTGACCAATTTGTATGTACGATTCGCGAACCCGAAATCCATATTTCGCAATTTCTTCCAGCAACGTCGTGTTGTTGGTAAGGTCCAGACTTGTTAATTGGTTGAAAGAGCAATCCAGACTTGTCAGCGCCGAATTCTTGCTCACGTCCAGACTCGTAAGCTGGTTGGATTTGCAGTTCAGCTTTGTCAGCGCAGTACAACCGCTCACATCCAGGCTGGTTAGCTGGGTGGAATCGCACCGCAGAGTAGTCAGGGCTGTATTATGGCTCACATCCAGGCTTGTAAGAAGATTATCATCACATCTCAGTTCAGCAAGTGCTTCATTCTCTTTCACGTCCAGATTTGTCAGCTGGTTGGAATTGCACCACAGAACTGTCAGCGCTGTGTTCTTGCTCACATTCAGGTTCGTCAGCTGGTTGGAAGAACAGCGTATACTTGTCAGCGCCGTGTTCTTGCTTACATCGAGGCTTGTCAGCTGGTTGGAAGGGCAGTCCAGATTATTCAGCGCCGTGAAAAATTCAATTCCTGCCAGGCTGGAAATGGATTTCTGATTGCAGCGTATTCCTGTCACATTCCCAATCTCCGCCTCACTGAGCGTTCCGTTCCCGTCTGTGTCAAACCCGGCATCGATAATGTACTGTCGGAAATTTGCATCAGGAAAGTTCGTTTCGTTGATCTCTACGTCTGCCAAAGCAAACGCCACAGAGCAAATCAACGCAAGCAGCATAACGACCAAGCAAACCCATTTTATATGGCTCACAATTATGCCTCCTTTTTTGGAATCTTTATAGATTATACCAAACCTTTACGGCGCGCCAGAAGAACAAAACAGGTGACAAACTGTCACAAAGAAAGAAGTGAACAAATGAACACCTCAATGAACCGAAGAACCTTAAGCCAAATCCCGGTCACCTTCCAGATGGGCGAAACTGTCGCGGTTGCAGAGACCAGCGTCTACCAGTGGGACCGAGGGATCGAGCTTTGCCTGAGCGGCTCTCTT
>CAMOVR010000106.1 GCA_946627565.1 uncultured Clostridia bacterium | reverse complement strand
GGGCCTTGAGGATGGATTCTTCCAGGATCATGATGGCGGCGCACTCACCGGTCTGAAGCTTGGCGATGGCGGTGGAGCCGGACTCGATCATGACTTCATTGGCTGCCAGACCTTCCAGGTAAGCCTGACCGTAGTGATTGTCCTGGGTGAGGCTGGCCACGGCCGCGAAGGTGGTGCCGCTGGTCATGGGATTGCCCATGGAAATGTACCCCTTCAGGGAAGGATCCATTGCGAAGTCCTTAAAGGTCTTGGGAATGTTCACGCCCTTGGCCTTCCACTGTTCTTCCATCTCAGGGTTATACGCAAGAACCATGTTGCACACCCTGACAGGATACCAGTAGCCGTCCGGGTCATAGGGGAAGCGCAGGAGATCATCCGGGTTTTCGATTTCGATCTGCTCGAGATAATCGGCTTCCTTGAGTTCCAGGCTCAGAGCGGGTTCTGCCACCAGCATCATGTCGCAGCCCAGGGTTCCGGTTTCCATCTCACCGTAGATCTTGGTGATCAGGGAACTGGTGCCGCCGTAGAAGAAGAAGCTGCCGTCGTTGCCGGGGGTCAGGTTCGGGAATTCTTTCTTGATGGCTTCATCCAGCATGTCCAGTACAAACTGGTACATGGAGGAATAAATGACCAGTTCGCCTTCCACGTCAGTATTGACTGCCAGGGAAGTGCCAAGGGAAAGTGTCATGCAGAGAACAAGAAAAAGGGCTGAAATCTTTTTGAGCATAATATGCCTCCATTTATGAAAGTATATACATGATAAACGATCTTTTTTGTCAGGTCAACAGATTACGGCAGGGAATCATGCCAAAAAACACGTGGGACATACGTCCCACGTGCTGCGCGTCTGCTGAATGATTATGGACTGATTTCCGTCTCAGCCGTTTCCGTGTCCATAGCCTTCGCCGATGCTGTCCTCATCCGTGCCGCCCAGGTAATCCAGATTGCCGGAGGGGATAAAGCCCCGGACCTTTTTGCCGTCAACCGTGGTTTCCACATAATCCCAGCCGCGGCGGTTGAAGTAGGTGGTCAGATAGGTCACCTGATCGCCGGCCTTCAGGGAAAGGATGGAGGTGGACTGGGTGGCGGGATCGTCCGTCAGAGTGCAGTTGTTCTGGAGTGTGGCATTGATATAGGCGAAGGAAAGCTGGGTATCCCAGGCAGCGCCCGTGACCTTGCCCTTGACGGAGGCACGGTTGATATAGCCTACCCTTACGCCCTTCTTGTTGGTTTCATACATCACCAGGAGCCAGCCGCTTTCGCTGCCGGCGGCGTAAACAGCGCCATTGGTGCTGATGGCTGCCTTATTGTTGGCGCCGCGCCAGGAAGCGGAATCCGGGGCAGAATAGACAGGGAAGGTCTGATTGTTCTGCATGGTCACATAGCTGAAGCCCTGAAGGACATCAAAGCCGCTGGAGAAGTTGTCCCAGACGGACTTGCCCTTCTTGTTGTAGTCCTTCTTGGCCCGCATTTCGTTGCGGACTTCCTTGACCAGGCCTTCATTGTACCATTCAACGCTGTTGAGCTGAGGGTAGCAGGCCCTCTGGTTGTTGCTGTCGGCGTTGGGGGTGTACCAGGGCATGCAGCGGAAGTAGTAGTCATACTTCTGGCCGGGGATGAAGTTGTAGCCGTGGCGGGCAAAGATCTCGTTGAGAATGTATCCCAGGGATTCATAGTCCCATGTCCAGAGTTCTTCCTTTGTCAGTTTCCGGGTGTCGCTGTCGGGGATCAGATACATGGTTTCACCCATGGCAGGGATTGCAAGGGAGCAGAGAAGAATCGCAAGGACAAGAAGCGTGCTGAGCAGTTTTTTCATGTCTGTTTTCCTTTCCGGTTATGGATTTCCTTATTCATCGTGACAGGCATAACGTGATGCTTATTATATAAACCTGCTTAAACGATGTTGCGCTGTGATATGATACACTTTTCCGCGGCATTTGCAACCGGATTCCGGCGCTGAGTGAGGGAAAGATGGAAAAAACAAAAATACATGGATGACACGGAAAAAAAGTGTGATATAATGGACATGTCAGGAGGTGCTGAGGGCCATGCAGGAAAAAACGGGTGAAAAACGTTCCGGGATCATATCCATTTCAGGGGATGCGTATATCGAGTTTGTCACCATCAACGGTGCTTTTTCCGTATGGCTTGTGCTCCCTGAGACAAGGACATATCTGGGTACGATGCGAAATCTGGTGGATGTGGAAAAGATCGTTCTGGAATCGGGCATGCTGGAAAAGGCAAATGCCTGATTATAAAGCCGGAAGACGCTTTTAGACAAAAACATGCAGGTACTTCCTGCATGTTTTTCTTTTCGGGTATCTGGCCTGCCTTATGCTTAAAGCATACGCATGTCAAGCACCCTGTTCAAGGGAAAGCCTGCAAAGGCATGCATCATGGCTTTGTAATCCTGAGGATTTACATTTTCCCCTGTGCCCATGATATCAAAGACAACGGACAGTTCCTTAATGTGGCCCGGCAGATCCTTAAGGCCGCACCGGAGATAGAAGTCATGCCGCCGCAGCCTCTGGTTATAGTTTTCAGACGTGGGATCAAGGGTTTCCCGCGCAAGGAACAGATTGCAGCCAGCGTACTGTTTCACAAGGAGCGCAACAGCTTCCGTACCGTATCCCTTGCCCCGGCTGTTCTTTTCTATAGCCAGATAGAACAGATATGCCAGGGACCCGCTGCGTATGACATACGCCATGCCGGCAAATGTTTCCCTGTCCATCAGCATCCAGAAGTCACCCTTTCCCTGAAGCGCTCTTCTTTTCATAATACGGAAGGGGAATCTTTCATCCCTGGGGAATGCTTCCCGGTAAAGCAGATGGAGTTTTGGCATATCATGAGCTTTTGCTCTGCGGAGATACATGCGTGGTGCAACCTTTCTTTACGTTATGAACGTTCCCGGGAACCGGGATGCCGGAGAGGAGTATACCACAGGATCTGCGGATGAGCCTGAGAAAGAGATCTTTTTATATGGAAAAAGCAGACGCAAAGCCCCTCTGCAAGGACAGAAGAACTGGCACAGATACCTGTGAATCAGCGCATGCAGGTGGGCATATGACATGCCCTGGATGTTTTTTGAATGTATTTGTGGCAATTTGGATTGACAATAATTCTATTTCTGAGATAATAACCGCATTAATTCTGTAAGACACAGAAGGAGGAAAAACACAATATGAAGAAAATGCTCGCATTGGTTCTGGCAGCCCTTATGGTCGTAGGCCTTATGAGCGTGGCCGTCGCAGAAGACAAGCCTGCCTATAAGATCGCCATCATGACCGGCACCACCTCCCAGGGTGAGGAAGAGTACTATGCCGCCAACACACTGGCGGAAAAGTATCCGGGCATGGTCATCCATGACACCTATCCGGACAACTTCTCCTCTGAAGTGGAAACCACCATTTCCAAGCTGATTGCTTTCGCCAGCGATCCTGACGTCAAGGCCATCATCTTCGTGCAGGCCGTTCAGGGTGCCACCGCTGCCTTCACCCAGATCGCCCAGGATATGGGCAGGGACGACATCCTGCTCATCGCAGGCGTTCCCGCTGAAGATCCCGGCGACATCTCTGCTGTGACCGACATCGTTCTTGCAAACGACGAAATCGGCTGCGGCTATCAGGTGGCTGACCTGGCCTCCGCATGGGAATGCGACGTGCTGGTGCACTATTCCTTCGCCCGTCATCTGAGCTATGAGACCATCGTGGCAAAGCGCGACGCCATGAAGGCCACCGCTGAGAGCTACGGCATCGAGTTCGTGGAGCGCGACTGCCCGGATCCCACCGGCGACGCGGGCATGTCCGGCGCACAGGCGGCTGTTCTGGAAGATATCCCGAAGGTCATGCAGGAGTATGCCGGCAAGAAGGTCTGCTTCTACTGCACCAACTGCGGTCTGCAGGTTGCTCTCCAGCAGGCTATCGTCAACGAGCCCAACGCCTACTATGCTCTGCCCTGCTGCCCCAGCCCCTATCACGGATTCCAGGAAGCCTTCGGCCTGACCGCCACCTACGGCGACATTGAAGGCGCCATCGTCAACCTGGCCACCTATCTGAACGATCACAACGCTGTGAACCGCTTCTCCACCTGGAGCCTGCCGGTGAACATGTCCATGATCAATGCCGGTTTCGAATATGCCCAGGCTTATGCCGAAGGCAAGACCAACGGCAAGGTGGATATGGAAGTCCTCAACCAGGCCTTCTCTCATGCTGCCGGCGGCGACATCGAGCTGGGCACGTATGTGGATGCCTCCGGCAACGCATATGACAACTATCTGCTCATCGCACTGGAGCCCATCAACTTTGCGGATTATCTGAAGTAAGACGATCCGGAATATGGCTTTTCGGGAAGAAGGCTGCCCGGTGCAGCCTTCTTCCTTTCAGAATCGCCCTGTGCAGCGCGATCCGACGGTAACTATCCCGCTGGCGCAAGCAAAGGGCGATTTATGCTTTATCAGCCTTCACGGCATTCTGTGCCGGAAAGGGAAGGAGTTGTGATTGTTGGCGAGTGAATTTGTACTGGAAATGAACAACATTTCCAAAGTTTACGGATTAAACACGGTTCTTAAAGATGTCACCCTGAAGATCCGTCCCGGGGAAATCCATGCGCTGCTTGGGGAAAACGGTGCCGGCAAGTCCACACTGATGAATGTGCTTTTCGGCATGCCGGTGATTCATTCCACCGGCGGTTTTCAGGGTGAGATCATCTTTGACGGACAGAAAGTCAACATTGCATCTCCCATGGATGCCATGAGCAAGGGCATCGGCATGGTACATCAGGAGTTCATGCTTATTCCGGGCTTCAGTGTGACGGACAACATCAAGCTGAACCGGGAGATCAGCAAGCCCTGGGTCATCAGCCGGGTCCTGGGCAGGGATATGGAACTGCTGGACAGGGATGCCATGGCAAAGGACGCCCGCAGGGCCATGGACTCGGTGGGACTTGGCATAGAAGAGTATGCCATGGTAAGCGGCCTGCCTGTGGGTCACATGCAGTTCATCGAAATTGCCAGGGAAATTGACAAATCCGGCATGAAGCTGCTGGTGTTTGACGAACCCACAGCCGTGCTGACGGAAAGTGAAGCCCAGCAGCTTTTGTCCGTCATGAAGGAAATTGCCAGCAAGGGCATTGCCATTATCTTCATCACCCACCGTCTGGATGAGGTCATGAATGCCGCGGACAACATTACCATCCTGCGTGACGGCATGCGAGTCATGACTCTCAAAAGCAGCGAAACCACCCCGGAGAAACTTGCCTCCCTCATGATCGGCCGTGGGGATGAAATGTCCATCCATGTGGAAAAGAGCAGCTCCAGGCAGATCGGTGACACCGTCATGAAGATCCGGAACCTTAAGGTGGCCATGCCCGGTGAAGTGGACCGGGGCATCGACCTGAATGTCCGCAAGGGTGAGATCCTGGGCATCGGCGGTCTTGCCGGACAGGGCAAGATCGGCATTCCAAACGGCATCATGGGCCTGTATGAAGCCAGCGGCGATGTGGAATTTGAAGGCAAGAAGCTGGAACTCGGGAACACCGCGGCAGCCCTGCGCGCCGGCCTTGCCATGGTCAGCGAGGACCGCCGGGGCATGGGCCTGCTTATGGACCAGTCCATTGAGGACAACATTGCGTTCACGGCCATGCAGGTGCACGGGGACTTCCTGACAGGATTTCTGGGACAGAAAAACTCCCGCGCCATCCGGAAATACGCGGAAGAGATGATTAAGGAACTGGACATACGCTGCACGTCACCCACCCAGACGGTGGGCACGCTGTCGGGCGGCAACCAGCAGAAGGTGTGCGTGGCCCGGGCACTGGCCCTGAAGCCCCGTTTCCTGTTTGTCTCTGAGCCCACCCGGGGCATTGACATCGGCGCAAAGCAGCTGGTGCTGGAGACCCTGGTGCGGCTGAATGAAGAGATGGGGATGACCATCGTCATGGTTTCCTCAGAGCTTCAGGAGATGCGCTCCATCTGTGACAGGATTGCCATTGTGGCAGAGGGCAAAGTTGTGGACGTCCTTAAAGTGGACGCCAGCGATGTGGCCTACGGTCTGGCCATGTCCGGTGTGAAATCGAAGGAAGGTGAAGGGGCATGAGTGAAAAGAAGCAACAGAAAAGGAACAGGCTGATCCCCATCCTGCTGCTTGTTACAGCCCTTCTCCTTCTCCTGACCGCCGCGGGCGGGTATTATCTGCGGGGCACAGGAGAAGTGACGGAAGGCCTTGAAGACATGCGGGACAATGCCGTTCTGCATGCAGCCTCCGTTGGCCTGATTGACAACATTGCCCAGTCGGCCCGGGCAGAAAAGCTCAAGGAGCTCAGAGCCGACAAGGACTTCCGCAAGAGGGGCCTGGATGAAGTCAACGGCATCTGCGATGCCGCCATGATGGAAGCCCGGGCAGAGGCGGAAAAGCTGTACAGCAACCCGAAAGTAGAGGATTCAGATGCCCTGCGTGCTGCCATCCTCAAACTTGAGGAAATGCTGGCGGTTTCCGGAACGCTTCAGGAAAGCGAACATAATGTCTTTTCGGATATCTATGTTTCCCTTGTGGAATCCGTGGCCGACTGGAAGGCGGTTGCCGGGGAAAACGTAACAGATGAACAGGTTCTCTCCAATCTGAAGAAAGCTTCCCCTGAACTCCAGAGCGAAGCCAGCAGCCATCTTCTGCCGGGCTTCCTGCGCATGGCCAGGGATATGGCCGCAAAGCAGGCTCAGGAGGAAGAAGAGGAACTGAAAAACCAGATGCTGTCTCTGCTCAGCAGCGAGATTGTGGACTGGTCCGCATACTCCGGCCTGACAGGGGACGCGCTCTGGGATAAACTGACGGCGGACATTCCGGAACTGAAGGAAAACACGGCTTACAAGAACGACATTCTGGCCAAAGCCGGGGAACATATTCTTGCCGCTGAAAAGGGCGAGACACTCAGCACCCCGGCCGGGAAGGAAGAGGGCGCCGTGGTCCTCAATGACGTTCAGGCGGACTATGCCTATTTCACGCCCACCGAGGAACTGCTCAGGCTTCAGGAAGAAAACGAAACAGCATATGACGGGCTCCTCCAGCAGCTGAAAGCCATCATTCCGGACCTTTCCACCCTCTCAAACAAGCTCCAGGCTACCCTGCGCACCAATGTGGAGAAGGTTGTCTGGTTTGAAGACAGTGATTTTTCCTCCAGGTATACCCTGTATGCGGGACACGGTGCGGAACAGGTGCTTGGCGCCATCGGATGGAAGATCAAGCTGGCCGCCATGGCCAAGTCCCTCCTGCTGGCCGGCATTGCCGTGCTGCTTCTGGGCCTGGTGATGTTCTTCTGGACGGAACTGACACGCCGCTTTGGCGTGCCGCGCACCATCATTGCGCTGTTCTTTGTGTATCTGTGCCTGCTGGCTGAGCAGTACAACATAAGCGTCAGGATGATGATGGGCAATGTGCTGGAGCGCATGACCATGTACGGCATTCTGGTGCTTGCCATGATGCCCGGCATTCAGTGCGGCATCGGCCTGAACATGGGCATGACCATCGGCTGCATCTCAGGTCTGCTTGGCATTGTTCTCTCCCTTCAGTTCAACATGACGGGTTTTGGCGCCCTGATCTTTGCGTGCGTGAGCGGCGGTCTTGTCTCCCTGCCTCTTGGCTGGGCGTATTCCAAGCTCTTAAACCGCATGAAGGGCAATGAGATGACCATCTCCACCTATGTTGGCTTCTCTTTCGTATCCCTGATGTGCATCGGCTGGATGCTTCTGCCCTTCAACAACCCGAAGATCATCTGGCTGCTCAGCGGCCGGGGTCTGCGCGTAACCCACTCGCTCCTGGGAAGCTTTGCCCATCTTCTGGACAACGCGCTTTCCTTCAGCATCTTCGGCATCAAGGTGCCCACCGGCGGCCTTCTGTTCCTGGGAGTATGCTGCCTGATGATGTGGCTCTTCTCCAGGACCCGCACCGGCATTGCCATGACGGCTGTCGGATCCAACCCCCGTTTTGCGGAGGCCAGCGGCATCAATGTCAACCACATGCGTACCATCGGCACTGTGCTCTCAACCGTGATTGCCGCGGTAGGCATTGTGATTTACTCCCAGGCCTTCGGCTATGCACAGCTGTACACGGCACCCCGCCAGCTGGGCTTCATCGCCTCCAGCGCCATTCTCATCGGCGGTGCCACCGTCAGCAAGGCCAAGGTCAGCCATGTGTTGCTGGGTGTATTCCTCTTTGAAGGTGTTCTGGTCTTCGGCCAGCAGATTGCCAACTCCGTGGTGGCAGGCGGGGGACTGAGCGAGGTTATGCGCATTATGATTTCCAACGGCATCATCCTGTATGCCCTGACGCAGAGCGGAGGTGGACGGCGTGACTAAGAATAAAATCCTGGGCCACCTGGAAAAATATGTGGTGACCTATCTGTTCATCGCCCTGAGCGTTTTGTTCATTGTGGTATCCGGCCTGGATATCAACTACGTGGCCAGCCAGCTGCTGCTGAGACTGAACCGCAACGCGTTTATCGTTCTTGCCCTCATCATCCCCATCATTGCGGGCATGGGCATCAACTTCGCCATCACCATCGGTGCCATGGCAGCCCAGATCGGTCTGCTTCTGACCATCAACTGGGGTGTCACCGGCGTTGCCGGCATTCTGCTGGCGGCTGCCATCACCCTGCCCCTGGGCGCCTTCTTCGGTTTCCTCATCGGCAAACTCTTAAACAAGATGAAAGGCCAGGAGACCATCGGCTCCCTGATCCTGGGCTATTTTGCCAACGGCGCGTATCAGCTGCTGTTCCTGTTTATCTTTGGCAACATCATTCCCTTAAACAGCAACGTGACCATCGTGGGTGCCAGCGGTGTTCAGAACACCCTGAACCTGACCGGCTCCGTAAAGCTCTACACGGCGGTGGACAGCATTGCCAGGATTCCCTTCCTGACAGCCATGTACATCTTCGCCGGTGTCCTGGCGGGGGCCGCGGTGGTGCAGTTTGTGAGGAAGAAGATCTCAGGTCCCAGGCTGGCTGCCACCCTTATTCTGGCGGCCGTCATTGCAGGCATCTTCATGGTTCCCGCTGTTGCCGCTGTGTTCAACGGCACCCACGGGCGTGAAATCCGGCTGCCTCTGGTGACCTGGATCCTGATTCTCCTTCTGTGCCTGTTTAACTCCACCATCATGCGGACAAGACTGGGACAGAAGTTCAGGGCCGTGGGCCAGAGCCAGACGGTGGCCAATGCCTCGGGCATCAATGTGGACCGGACCCGCGTCATCGCCATCATGATTTCCACCGTGCTGGCAGGTTTCGGCCAGATCCTCTTCATGCAGAGTGACGGCATCGGAACGTTCCAGACCTATGCAGCCCATGAACAGGTGGGTCTGTACGCAGGTGCTGCCATCCTGGTGGGCGGTGCATCCATTGACCGTGCCACCAACCTGCAGGCCCTGGTGGGTACATTCCTGTTCCACTCCCTGTTTATTACCGCCCAGAGTGCCGCATCCGTCATGTTCGGCGACTCTGCGGTGGGTGAATACTTCCGCGCCTTCCTCTCCTATGGCGTTATCGCCGTTGCCCTCATCATGTATGCCTGGCGCAGTGCCAAGCAGAAGAGGGCACAGCAGATCAGCCTGGATGAGGGAACACATGAAAGCGCTGCGGAAAAAGAAGCGTAACGAGCTTTTCAAAAAGAGAGATCTTCCGGTCTCTCTTTTTGAAGTGCATCTGCTTATATCCAAACAGAGAATTGTTCTTATGGGACAGAAAAGACGGCGGGATTCGTTTACTTAAAAGACAGGTATACAGCACGCCTGTGTTTGTCCGGGAAGGCCGGTATGCCTGCTTTCTCCGGGGAACGCAGCAATGCGGGAATATGTGTTGAGGTGAAGCATGGAAATCCGATTTGCAGAAAAGAAAGACCTTGAGAAGGTCAACCGCCTGCGCAGGCAGGTGCAGGATGTGCATGCCAAAGGAAAACCGGAGGTGTTCCGGCCCGGTTTCCCTCCGGAGATGGAGCATTATGTAGAAGCCATCCAGAATGACCCGGAGCAGAAGATCGTGGTGGCGGCGGATCAGGAAGAGATTCTGGGATACGCCGTGGTCCATGACTTTCACAAACCCGAAAACTATGCCATGCACCGCAGGGACTTTCTGGATATCGATGAATTCTGCGTGGACGAATCACACCGCAGGGAAGGTGTAGGCAGAGCCCTGGTGGAGTTTATTAAAGACTACGCCAGACAGCGGGGCTTTCACCGTCTTGAACTGAACATGTGGGAATTCAACAGCGGAGCACTGGCGTTTTACGAGGCGACCGGCTTTGCCACCTACAGAAGGTATATGGAGATGTTCCTGTGAACCGGTAGAGCAGGCATGCTGCAGTGACTGCCTGCACAGAACTGTACCTGCAGTACAGTATGGGTATTTTTTTGCCGGACTGTACACAAAATCATCCATTTGTCAAGAGTCGGCAACTATGAGAAAAATGCTGATTTTATGCAGAAATTTGTACATTGTCATGCAAAAACTGCAAGTCCGGGGGGATTCCGATGGTGACAATTTGGAAAATCTGTGATATCATCCACTCATTGCCCGGGCTTTACGGATATAATACATATGCACGGGCAAATCCATGAAATGAACTGCCTGGAAATCTGCCCGCTTCAGGCGGGAAGAAAAAGAATACATCAAAGGAGGAGATGCAATGGATACACTGACTGCCTTGGTCAAAACGGAGATAAGCAATAAGTACGGCACGTTGGCGAACTTTTCCAAACAGAGCGGAATTCCCTACAGCACACTGGCAAACGCTCTGATTAAAGGAGTAGGCGGAACCAGCTATACGACGGTACTTAAGATCTGTGATCTGCTGGGAATCAAGCAGGCTAATGAGAATTCCAGGATTTATTTCAATGAGGAATTCCGGGATTTCTATGAGAAGCTGACGGAGCTGGACAAGGCGGGCATTCATACTGTTTGCACGGTCCTCAATGTGGAATACCAGCGCTGCAAGGGTCAGACGGATCCCCAGGTCAAGGGATTCCAGGGAATTGAATTTGCGGTGGACAAGCCCATGATCTCGGAAGAAGAGCTGCAGCAGTTTGTCCGCAAGGCAAAGAAAAAGAACCGCACCTGGAGTTCCTGGAAGAACATTGACATCGAGGGAGAAGGCGACGGGGACGGACAGGAGGAGGAAAACAAGACCTTCACCACCGTCTACGATATCCGCACAAGCCGTTCCATGTCCCAGGATGCTTTCGGCCGCCTCATCGGCGTAACCGCGGCTTCCGTTGCTTCCTATGAGAAGGGAAGAAGGTTCCCCAGTTCCAGGGTTGCCAGACGGATTCATGAAATTTTCGGCGAATGGGTACGCACCGCCAAGGATACCGAGTACGAACAGGAATTTGGCGAAAAAGAATGAGCAGACAGGAGCACCGGCGTACGGGCTCCTGTTTTTTATGGCACAATTGACAGAAAAAAGCCGGGGCGTATAATGCTCACACCGGAAAACAGTGATTGCCCGGTATAAGGAGGTTTCCAGTATGGCGCTTCGCATTGCAATACCGGTTTTATCGGATCAGTTTGAAAACTATCTCAACGCACTTTCCGCCTGCGGCGGTGAGGGCCGTCTTATCTTCACCCCTGAAGACGCGGATCCTGCATCTTTTGACGGCCTCCTGCTCCCGGGCGGCGCAGATGTGGATCCCGCATGCTATCATGAGACAGTGCACGGTGCCGTGAATACGAATCCGGATCTGGACAGGCTGCAGCTGGCGGTTCTGGATCGCTACTATAAAGCCGGAAAACCCATATTCGGCATCTGCAGGGGGCACCAGCTGCTCAATGTCTATTTTGGCGGCACCCTCATCCAGGATCTGCCCACCTCCGGAACGCATGCCTGGGACCGGGAACATGAAGCAGACCGGGTCCACGGGAACCGGGCAAACGACAGCTGGATCTTCGCCCTTTACGGGAACAGCTTTTCCACCAACAGCGCCCATCATGAGGCTGTGGAACGGCTTGGAAAAGGCCTTGTGGTGGATATGTGGTCAGATGACGGCGTCGTGGAAGCCATGCATCATGAGAACATGCGGATCTTTTCTGTGCAGTGGCATCCAGAGAGAATGTGCCTGAAGCACAAAAGGGAAGATACAGTAGACGGTTCGAAGGTGATCCGCTTCTTCATGGATCTGTGCAGCAAAGCGGCAGAAAAGATTGGAACTGATTGACCTTGCTTACCTTACAGCTAAGACGGGGGACGAATTTGCAATCTTGCACGGCAAGGATCTGGACATTCTCTTTCATGGTGATCCTCGGCGCTGCGAGTTCCCTGAAACGCTGGTAGATATGCTGCTGACTCATAAATTGGAAATATTAGGGCATTCTCATCCAGGAGAAGATGATCCCGTGCCATCACCAGGAGACAGAACAGCTTTGAAAGCAATCGGACAAAAAAGAAGCACAGTGGTTTCGGGTAGAACGGGAAGAATGAAGGAATTTGGTCAGAATCCATTTGAAGAGTATGATTCATGAAACGAGGTGAGATACATGCTGACATTTGAAGAGGCAAAGAAAATCGGTATAAGAGCTTGTGTCGATAAGCTCGGATACGACTTTGTAAAGAAGTATGAGGACACCGATTGCTCTGCCTATGGGGACGAGGGAGATCATGCATCCTGCTTTGTTGGCGTGAGTACAGAACCTGAGCAACCTTGGACTGGAGGCACTCTCGTCTTGGATGATTCTCCAAACTCCAAGTATCCCTACAGTGCGAGTTGTAATGTTGCTTATGCTGACGGTGCCATCACTTTCTTGGATTGTTTCTTGCCTGCTATGGCGTAACAAAAGCTAAGGGCTGACCACATGTTAATCCAGATGCCCTCCAATTCTCATACCGACAAGTTTTTTGGCGGTGCGGACTGAATCTCAAATTCTGGCTTTCCGGCCATGAGTTTGCTTCAGGGGGGTCTATGTACGGGTCGCCAATATCCCAAGGGTTCGAGTTGTCACGTGACATAATCAAACTCTTGGGATATAATATTTCTATCAGATGTATTTTTCCAA
>CAMOVR010000105.1 GCA_946627565.1 uncultured Clostridia bacterium | reverse complement strand
TTGTCCAGAAAGCGCTTCAGGATGGTGAGCAGGCGCTCCACGCACACATCCACATCTTTTTCGCTGATCCTGCCGGCCTTAACCGCATCCAGGACATACCGGTCATTGACACCGCCGGAGGAGGGCATTTCCAGATCAAGGCCTGCCAGGACGCCCTTGACACGGTCGGAAACAGCGCCCCAGTCGCTCATGACAAAACCGTCAAAGCCCCATTCGTCCCGCAGAAGTTCGGTGAGAAGCCATCTGTGCTGGCTGGCGTATTCACCGTTTAAGCGGTTATAGGAACACATGAAGGTCCAGGCCTTCCCGCGCTTGCAGGCAGCTTCGAAGGCAGGGAGATAAATCTCCCTGAGAGTCCTCTCATCGATGACGGAATCAGAGGACATGCGCCGGTGTTCCTGGTTGTTGGCAGCAAAATGCTTGACGGACACACCCACGTTTCGGGACTGGGTGCCCTGAATCAGGGAAACCGCAAGCTCGGCAGCCAGGTACGGGTCCTCGCTCATGTATTCGAAGTTGCGTCCGCACAGAGGGGAGCGCTTGATGTTGATGGCGGGCCCCAGGTTGATACCCACCTGTTCGTGCTGGCACTGATCCCCGATGGTTTCCCCGATCTTCCGCACCAGTTCCCGGTCAAAGCTGGCGGTGCTGGCACAGGCTGCCGGGAAACAGACAGCCTTGATGCTTTCGTTGATGCCCAGGTGGTCCGCCTTGTCATCCTGCTTGCGCAGGCCGTGGGGGCCGTCTGAGACCATGACGGCGGGAATGCCCAGACGTTCAATGGGCTGGGTGTGCCAGAAGTCGGAGCCGGAGAGCATGGAACACTTTTCTTCCAGGGTCATCTCCCGGATGAGCTCTTTGGGGGATTTCATGGCGTTTGCCTCCTTTGACATATGATGAATACAGGGTCTTTGCGGGGATGGATACCTAAGATGCTTCTGTCAGCTGATCAGGCGCATGAGGTCTTCCCTGGACATATTCAGCAGGGACTCGCTGCGGCCCTCCAGGATGGCATCTGCCAGGTCTTTTTTCTTTTCCTGCAGTTCCAGGATTCTCTCCTCTATGGTGCCTGCCGCAATGAGCTTGAAGACGGTGACCTGTTTCTGCTGCCCTATGCGGTGTGCCCGGTCCGTGGCCTGGTTCTGTGCGGCCAGGTTCCACCAGGGGTCATAATGGATGACCACATCGGCACCCACCAGGTTCAGGCCTGTGCCGCCCGCCTTGAGGGAGATCAGGAAAACAGGGGTATCGCCCACATTGAAGTCATGCACCATGCGGACACGCTCTTCCTTGGGGGTGCTGCCGGTGAGGACGAAATAGGGGATCTGCTTATCCGCCAGGTCCTTCTGCAGAAGGTCCAGCATGGAGGTGAACTGGGAGAAGACAAGGAGCCGGTGGCCGCCGTCTATGGCACTTTCGATCAGGTCCATGCATGCGGATCTCTTGGCGCTTTCTCCCTTGAAATCCTCATAGAGAAGGGAAGGATCGCAGCAGACCTGCCTGAGGCGGGTGAGGTGGGCCAGGATCTGGAAGCGGTTGTCGGAGGCATTTTTCACTGTGGTGAGCAGCTGCTTGAGACTGGCCACCTCAGCGTCATAGCGGATACGCTGTTCGGGGCCCAGCACAGCCGTGCGGACTTCCTCCAGCTTTTCGGGAAGATCCGACAGCACATCGCTCTTGAGGCGCCGCAGAATGAAAGGTGCCGTCATGCGGGCCAGCATTTCGGTGGTTTCCGGGTCCCGGAACTGGGAGATGGGTACATCATACATATCCCGGAAGGTTCGGGCGGAGAAGAGGAAACCGGGCATGAGGAAGTCAAAGATGGACCACAGTTCGGACAGACGGTTCTCAATGGGGGTGCCGGTGAGGGCAAAGCGGTGGTCCGCCTGCAGGATTTTCACCGACTTGGTGATGCCCGCATGGGTGGTCTTGATATACTGGGCTTCATCCAGCACCACCACATTGAAGTGGATGGCCTGCAGATGGAAGATATCCCTGCGGCAGATATCATAGGAAGCGATATAGATATCCGCTTCCTTCCGGCCTTCCTTCAGGGGCGTGAGCAGGGCTTCCCGCACGGGGGCAGGGCCCGTCAGGGTGATGGCGGACAGTTCCGGGGTAAAGCGGCGGATCTCTTCCTTCCAGTTATAGACCAGGGAGGCAGGACACACAATCAGGAAGGGATCCTCGGTGCCTTCCTGGTGCAGGGCCAGGAGCAGGGAGAGCATCTGGATGGTCTTGCCAAGACCCATGTCGTCAGCCAGGATGCCGCCAAAGCCGCCGGCGGCGAGAAGCCGGAGCCATCTGTAGCCCATGACCTGGTAGGGCCGCATGATGCCCGCCAGGGAAGCAGGCACTTCCCACGGGACTTTCCGGGCGCTGTCGAAATCGCGGATCATCCTGTCCACCACATGGTCCCGGTCCATGAACAGGTTTTCATGCCTGGCCAGCATGGATTCCAGCAGGAAGGCCCTGGCCCTGGGCATCAGGGTTTTCTTCTGGATCAGGTCAGCTATATCCACATCCAGCTGCTGGGAGAGAGACTGGATCATGCTGAGCTGTTCCTCGGCCTTATCCATGTCAATGAAATCCCCGCTGCGCAGACGGTGGTAATGCTCCTTCTGCTGGTAAGCCGCAAAGATCTCCAGCAGCTCTTCTTCCGTGAAATCGTCGGAAATCATGGACAGTTCCAGCAGGTTGGAATCCGAATCCACGGAGAAATAGACGCTGCTCAGTTTTTTCAGATGCAGGTCAGGGAAGTCCTGGCTGGCATACACGCGTCCCAGGCGCTCCAGTTCCGGGACCCCGTCGTGAAGGATCCGGTACAGGTTGTCGTCTGAGATGGAACAGCAGTACTGCTGCTCCGTATCCTTGAGGTCGGGGAAGAAACGCTGTACGCAGTGGACGGCCTGGTACTCGTGAAAGCTGTCCTGCATCGGGGGAAAGTTATCCAGATAGGGAAGGGTATATTCTTTGCCTGCATAGTCCATGACGATGCGGCAGCGGTAGGCCTGCCTGCTTTTTGTCAGGTAGAAGGAGGGCACCGCGGAGGCGGGCACATCCTGAAGGAAGCTGTCCGGTGTGCAGTCCCGCAGGCTGATGATCTTTGTTTCCCTGAGAACAGGGAGAATATCGTGGACAAAATGCACCATCTGGTTCTGGCCGATGAGGCACTCCAGGCGGTGTTCGGAGGAGGACATGCCCCGGAGCCTGGCGATCAGCTCCATGTCTTCCCGCTGAAGGCGGAGCAGGCCGGGAGGATTTTTGGTATACACGTAGTCATACCGCGCGCCCTGGAGAATCAGGGGCATCTCACCCTCCATCATGAGCACAGGCTGGTCATCTGCTTCCGTCAGGGAAATCACCAGACGGATCAGGCCCTCCTGGGACCCGGCCTGGAGCATGCCGATGACGGCGCGTTCCTGATTGAGGCAGGGGATGATATCTCCGTTCTGGACAAAATCGTAGAACATATCCAGATAGGTGCCTGTGAGCTCGGCTGCACCGTCCGGGAGGCTCCTGGAAAAGTAGGTCATGCTCCGCCTTTCCCGTTCCTGAAGCCCCCGCATGTCATCCAGGAGTCTTAAGATGCCCCGTGAGGCAGCGGATACCGTGACCCGTGAAAAATCCACCTCGCTGCTGCCGATGCGGGGCAGGGGCTGTCTGTCCCTGACCATGGCAGGCAGCAGAAGGGGTCTGTCATATTCCTGCCAGGCGTTTCTGCCGATTCTGAGACGGGAGAAGAGGACAGGCGGCCTGCCGGAGGCGGAGAGCGCAAAGTCCTCTATATAGAGCATGAGGGACAGTTCCACGCTTTCCGGAAGGGGAGGCAGGGCAGATGCCCGTTTCCGGTCCGATATATAGTTCATGAGATCCTGGGCACCCTGGGTGGTGGCATCTCCGGGGCGCTTGTGGACCAGATGAAGGACCACCAGACGCAGCCCCGCCAGCAGATGATGGCACAGGGCAGGCGTGGTGGATGTTTTGCTGCGGGACCAGGTGATATGGCACATGGAACAGCTGCATTTCTGCAGCCCTTCATGGGTCATGTCAAAGCGGAGAGTGGTGACGGGGGAGGCAAGTTTAAAGGAAATCATCCGCTTGCCGCCCCGGAAGGTTTCCTCAGCGGCGGTAATCCCAAGGGAGTTTTCCTGCATGCTCATCAGCAGGGCCTTGGAGACGGCATCCTGGCTGGCTGTATATTTCAGAACAGGCCTTGGATCATAATACAGATGCTCCGGGATGACGATGTCCTCAAAAACAGGCGCCACGGGCACATCCGGTTTCAGGATGGAAAGATCCGGCAGCTGCGGTCTTACAAGTTCCGCTTTTCTCTGCAGGGTGGGACTGACCGCGCCCCGGGCGGCAGCGGCCTGCTGTTTGGCTTCCTCCGCTTCCCTCTGGACCTTTTCCTCGGAAGTCTCCCTGAAGGAGAAAGAACCCCGCTCCTTTTCCCAGTGGATCAGGAGGCACGCTTCATGGATGCACGGGCCGTCCTGGGAATCGGAACAGTTGCAGGAAAAGAACTGCCTGCTCATATAGCGGATATCTTCCGGGGGTGTTTCGGGGGTGATGCGGAATTCGTGCATGCACTGGGTGTAATTCTGAGGAACCCGGCATTTGGTCCGGTAGCCCATGCTGAACTCCGCCGTGGCGGACAGGCCGTCTGAGCGGTTGATGGAGAACCGGGAAATAAATCCGGCACGCTTCTGCTTGACAGCAGCATCGACAATGGCGGGATCGAAGAAGAGTCGCCAGTTCCAGGTAGCCATGCGGGGTTTGTCCAAGTGTGTGTCCCTCCATACGGATATGCATGCTTCATGCATATCATGGTATCTGATGAATCATACACGATAAATACAAAAGTGCAAGAAGAAAATCCCTTCCGGGTGCGTTTTATGCCTGATCCTGCATGGGGCCGGAGGCATGCTGCATGTGCCTTGCACAGCAAGTATCTGTGGTGTAGACTGCATTTGGGAGCGGAAAGCCCGGCGACAGAGGGAAGGGGAGAGGGAAAGATGTTTTCCGAAAAGTTTGGAGATACCTATGTGCTCCGCCTGGACAGGGGCGAGGAAGTCATGGGGTGCCTGAAAACGTTCTGTACACAGGAAGGCATTGAACTGGCGGAGGTTTCCGGCATTGGTGCCTGTGATCTGGCTGAAGTCGGTCTGTACGACGTGGGGGAGAGAAAGTTTCAGAGCACCCTCCTGGAAGGCGAGATGGAGATCCCCTCTCTGCTGGGCAATGTGACACGCATGGAAGGGGAAGTGTATCTGCATCTGCACATCACCCTGGGGCTGAAGGACACCACGGCCAGGGGCGGACATCTGAAGATGTGCCGGATCTCCGGTACCTGTGAGCTGTTTGTCCGGTGCCTTCCGGGGCATGTGGGCAGAAAACCGGATCCTGCAACGGGGCTTAACGTATTCAGCTTTCAGGGGGAATAAATGATGAGGAAGATGACTGTATGTGCCTACGGGCTGGAAGAGAAGCACCGGGAGAAGATCCGGAAGGCGGCGGAAGGCTTCGGATTCAGCGTTTCCTTTTATAATGGCTGGCGGGAAGCCGGGGAGGAGCTGCGCTCAAGCGAGGTCATTCTGGGCTGCGAAGCAGATGCCCTGGCTGTTTCGGATACCTGCCGGTGGTTCTGTACCTCCAATGCAGGGGTGGAAGGCCATGTGAACAGCCCGCATCTGAGAAGTGACATGCTGCTTACCAACTCAGCCGGGGCCTACGGGGTCACCATATCCGAGCACATTGTCATGGCAGCCCTGATGCTTCTGAGAAGGCAGATGGAATACACCCGGATCATCTCGGAGCGCAGATGGGAGAGGGGACTGAAGGTGCATTCCATCTGCGGCAGCCGGATCCTGATTATGGGCACCGGGGATATCGGAAAGAAAACGGCGGAAAGGCTGCGGGCCTTCAGGCCGGCGTCCATCAAAGGGGTGAACCGGTCAGGCCGCGACAATCTCCTGATGGATGCGGTGTATCCGGTGGAAAGACTGGATGATCTGCTCCCCGATACCGATATCCTGATCATGTGCATGCCGGGCACCGGGGAAACCGCGGGGCTCATGAACCGGGAGCGGCTTCATATGCTGCCGCAGGGCAGCCTGGTGATCAACGTGGGCAGGGGCAGTGCCATTGACCAGGAGGCCATAAAGGAATGTCTCCGCAGCGGGCATCTGGCCGGGGCAGCCCTGGACGTGTTTGAAAAGGAACCCATTCCGGATTCTGACGATATATGGGAGATTCCGAATCTTCTGATTACCCCCCACTGTTCCGGCAATGTATCCCTGGGCTATACCGTGGACCGGTTTGTGGACATGTTCCTGGAGGACCTGGACAGATATGTGCAGGGAAAGCCGCTTTTGCATGAAGTGGACAGGAAGGCCGGGTACTGACGGATGCACAGTATATGGGCAAACCGGATTCTGATGCGGTTTTGAACCTTATTCTGCCAGTTGAAAATCGGGTGCAAACCATATACAATAGGGAGTGCCGGAGACCCGACCGGAGACTAACGTGAAGCAAAATGGAGGTGCTGTATGCGCAAACCGGACCATTTGTGGATGGTTCTCCTCTGTATCTTCCTTATGATTGCTGCCTGCGCACAGGCCGTTACGTTCACGGAAGATGGCGGTATGATCGTCAATGGCGACGGAACAGATGACTTTTCCGTGAGTGAAGGCGTGGATGGATCCTATGAAGGCACATCCATGGTGACGCCGCCGCCTGAAGAGGAAGGGGAGAAAGGCCCTGGCCCGACCTTCGTCAAAAGTGAGGAAATGGAGTTCTTCCTGGTGCTCTCTGACGGCTCCATGGAATATGTGGAACTTCTGCAGCCGGGCAGCGTGTATTCCCAGGTGAAACTTCACGGGGAAAAGGTGTATGTCCCCACCGGCCTTCTGATGTATGAGACCGGGGAAGTACCCGATGACATGCGCTATGCCATGATCAACGCCCAGAAGAACGGCTATGCCACCATGCATGCCAAGGACAGCACCAGAAGCGGGGTCATCAACCGGATCATGACCAACCGCATCGCCCTGGTGCTGAACGTGGGTTCCAAGTATACCCGGGTCTGGGTGGATGACTGCGTGGGCTATATCCTGACCTCTTCCCTGGTATTCCTTCCGGGCAGCAATGTGAGTTCGACCCTGGCCACCATGTCCTACAAGGGCAGGACCAACAGTAAGGCCACCATTAACATCCATATGAACGGAAAGAACAGGAGCCGGATCCTGGATGACGTGATCTGCGGGACCCAGCTGACGGTTTTCTCCGTGACGGAGGATGGGTGGACCGAGATTGAAGCCAACGGCTGGCACGGCTGGGTGCTCAGCGACTATGTGACCTACGGCACGGAAGCGGAGCTTGCTTCCCAGCCGTAACGGGTAAGAATGAAGAAAAGCGCGGTAGCAGCCGCGTTTTTCTTTCGCCCTTACCTCCGGACTGTCTTTCCTTAAGGTGTAGGGGAAACGGCGGGGAGGGAAGGAATACGGGTCCCCCTGAAAGACGTATGGAAAGGGAAGACATGGATACACTCGGGCAGCGGGACATATATGACAGGGTAAAGCCTTATACATCAACATATTTGGAAAATATTACTGCAGGTATTGAAAAGGCAAAAGCCGGAAATTGACAATATGGACACACCCGGAAAGAAGGAAATGAATAAATGCCATGCATCCATATATATCAACAAAAAAAGAGAACATGTGTTCAAAAATTTCAAAAATACATCTTGCACTTTTCTGAAAGATGCATATAATCCGGAATGTTGTCTGTTTAGGGATGAAGCGATAAGTTGCCGTCCGGCCAGACGGGTAATTATCGCGGACCAGTCCGATAATCGGGCGACGGACTCGAGAACGCTGACATGCCTGCACCTGCAGTGGGCAGCAACGTTACGAGAACGATCAAGGAGGGTAATTAATGGCCAACCAGAAGATTCGTATCAAGCTCAAGAGCTACGAGCACAATCTTGTCGACCAGTCTGCTTCGAAGATTGTGGAAACCGCCAAGAGAACCGGTGCTCGGGTGTCCGGTCCTATTCCGCTCCCCACGGAAAAGGAAATTGTCACCATCCTGCGTGCTACCCACAAGTACAAGGACAGCCGCGAGCAGTTCGAACGCCGTACACACAAGCGTTTGATCGACATTATCAACCCCAATCCGAAGACGGTGGACGCCATGATGAAGCTCGAACTTCCTGCTGGTGTCGAAATCGAAATGAAGCTGTAATGCGGGAGGAACGAGATCATGAAGAAAGCGATCCTTGGTTATAAGATCGGCATGACGCAGGTCTTCACCGAAGACGGCCGCCTTGTTCCGGTCACCGTGATTGAAGCAGGTCCCTGCACCGTGGTGCAGAAGAAGACCGTTGAAACCGATGGCTACGAAGCCGTTCAGGTCGGCTTTGGCGAGCTGACCGAAAACCGTGCGAAGAAGCTCCTGAACAAGCCGGAGCTCGGACACTTCGCAAAGGCCAATGTGGCTCCCACCCGGAAGCTGCGCGAATTCCGTTTTGATGACTGCGCTCCCTATCAGGTGGGCGACAAGATCAAGGTGGAACAGTTCGTCAAGGGAGATCACATTGACATCACTGGTACCAGCAAAGGCCACGGCTACACTGGCCCCATCGCAAGATGGAATCAGCACACTGGCCCCATGGCCCACGGCTCCAAGTACCACCGTGGCGTAGGTTCCATGAGTGCAAACTCCGATCCTTCCCGCGTATTCAAGAACAAGCACATGGCCGGCCAGTACGGTGTGGAACGTGTTACGATCCAGAACCTGGAAGTGGTCGATGTGGACGCAGAGCGCAATCTGCTCCTGGTCAAGGGCGCTGTGCCCGGCCCCAACGGCAGCCTGCTGATCGTCCGCGATTCCGTGAAGGCTTGAGTCGGACAAGGAGGAGAATGAAACATGCCTAAGACTGCTCTGTATAACATGGAGGGTTCGGCCATCGGCGAAGTTGAGCTGAGTGAAGCGATCTTTGCAGCTCCTGTAAGCGTGGCAGCCATGCACCTGGTTGTTCGGTCCTATCTGGCCGCACAGCGTCAGGGAACCCAGAGTGCCAGGACCCGCGGCGAAGTCCGCGGAGGTGGCAGGAAGATCTACCGCCAGAAGGGCACCGGTAATGCACGCCATCATGGCAACCGCGCTCCGCAGTTCGCCCACGGCGGTGTCGTATTCGCCCCCAAGCCCAGGGACTATGTCATCAACGTGCCCAAGAAGGTACGCCGCCTGGCTTTCAAATCTGCCATGACCTCCAAGCTCAATGATGGCGACATCATCGTGGTGGACGAGATCAAGCTCAGCGAAGGCAAGACCAAGCTCATGGCCAAGGCTCTCAAGGCCCTGAAGGCTGAGAAGAAGGCTCTTGTGGTCCTGCCCCAGCGGGATGAAAACGTGGTTCGCGCCACAGCCAACCTGGCAGAAGCCAAGACCACCTACGTGAACACGCTGAATGTTTATGACATTCTCAATGCAGGCAAGATCGTCCTGTCCAAGGCGGCCCTGCAGTCCGTTGAGGAGGTGTATGCGTGATGAAGGATATGCATGACATCATCATCCGGCCCGTTCTGACGGAAAAAGGCTTAGAAAAAGTTGATGAGAAGTGCTACGTGTTTGAAGTGCCTGTGAAGGCCACCAAGACCGACATCAAACTGGCTGTTGAAGCTGTGTTTGCAGACGACGGTGTCAAGGTCGAGAAGGTCAACACCGCACGCACCATCGGCAAGATGAGGCGGCAGGGCCGCACCCAGGGCCGTACGCCCGAAGTGAAAAAGGCCTATGTCACCCTCAAGAAGGACTCCAAGACCATCAAGTTCTTTGATGGCATGAGTCAGTAAGACGGGAGGACAGCAGAATGGCTATTCGAGTATACAAGCCGACTTCGCCCGCCCGGCGCTTTATGTCGGTACTGACCTATGAAGAAATCACCAAGAAGACCCCTGAAAAGAGCCTGACCGAATATCTGAAGAAGAATTCCGGCCGCAACAATCAGGGTAAGATCACCGTCCGGCATCAGGGCGGCGGCAACAAGATCAAGTATCGTATCATCGACTTCAAGCGCAACAAGCTGGACGTTCCCGCCAAGGTTGCTGCCATCGAATACGATCCCAACCGTTCCGCAAACATCGCTCTGCTGCATTACGCTGACGGCGAGAAGCGCTACATCCTGGCACCCCTTGATCTGAAGGTGGGTATGACCGTGGTGGCTTCCGAACAAGCTGATATCATGCCCGGCAATGCAATGCCCCTGCAGTCCATCCCGGTGGGCACTCTGATCCACAACCTGGAGATCAAGCCCGGCCGCGGCGGCCAGATGGTCCGCTCCGCTGGCCTTGCTGCTCAGCTGATGGCCAAGGAAAACGGCTATGCCACAGTTCGTCTTCCCTCCGGTGAGATGCGCAAGCTTCCTCTCAACGCCATGGCGACCATCGGTACGGTCGGCAACTCCGATCACGAGAATGTTCGTCTGGGCAAGGCCGGTCGTGTCCGTCACATGGGCATCCGTCCCACTGTCCGCGGCGTTGTCATGAACCCGAATGATCACCCCCATGGCGGCGGCGAGGGCAAGAGCCCTGTCGGTATGCCGGCTCCTGTGACTCCCTGGGGCAAGCCCGCTCTTGGTTATAAGACCAGGAAGCACAAGAAGTATTCCAACAAGATGATCATCAAGCGCGCGGGTAACAAGTAATCGCGTATCCATTGGAAGGAGGCAGTAAGAGAAAATGAGTCGTTCGATTAAGAAAGGCCCTTATGTACAGGAAGTGCTGCTCAAGCGCGTCCGGGAGATGAATGCTTCCGGTAAGAAGACTGTGGTGAAGACCTGGTCCCGCGCTTCCACCATCTTCCCCGAATTCGTCGGCCACACCATTGCTGTTCATGACGGACGCAAGCACGTGCCGGTCTACGTAACTGAAGATATGGTCGGACATAAGCTGGGCGAGTTCGCCCCCACCCGTACTTTCCGCGGTCACGCCGGTGACAAGGCAACGGGCAAGAAGTAATACGAGAGGAGTGACATATCATGGCAACCAGATCCAAGGAAAAGTCGGCTGCCCGCAAGGCAAATGCTGATAAGCGGCCGCAGGCTCATGCCAAGTATATCCGCATCTCCCCTCGGAAGGTGAAGATCGTTATCGATCTCATCCGCGGCAAGAGTGCGGAAGAGGCCCAGTACATTCTGACCTATACGCCCAAGGCGGCCTCTCCCATTGTGCTGAAGGTGCTCAACAGCGCTATCGCCAATGCAGTCAACAACAAGGGTCTCAATGTCAAGGACCTGTACGTTGCGGAAGTCTACGCCAACCCGGGTCCCACGCTGAAGCGCTACGTAGCGCGCAGCCGCGGCAGCGCGTCCCCCATGCTCAAGCGCACCAGCCACATCAGCGTGGTGCTTGATCAGAAGTAAGGCGAAGGAGGTTTATCCATGGGTCAGAAAGTGAATCCCCACGGCGCACGTGTCGGCGTGATCTATGACTGGAGCACCCGCTGGTACGCTGAGAAAAAGGATTTCGCAAACAACCTCGTTGAAGACTACAAGCTTCGCGAGATGCTGAAGGAAAAGTACTATGCTACCGGCCTGAGCAGGATCGATATTGAACGTACCGCTTCCACCGTGACGGTCAACATCTTCACCTCCAAGCCCGGTATGATTATTGGACCTAAGGGTTCCAATATTGAGCAGCTGAAGAAGGAAGTCACCGATTTCCTCGGACACAGCGCACACATCAATGTTTATGAAATCAAGCAGCCCGACGGCGACGCTCAGCTGGTTGCTGAGAACATTGCACAGCAGCTCGAGAAGCGCATCAGCTTCCGCCGCGCAATGAAGCAGTCCATCCAGCGTGCCATGAAGGTCAACGGCGTAAAGGGCATCAAGTGCTCTCTGGGCGGCCGTATCGGCGGTGCCGACATTGCCCGCAACGAGCACTATCATGAAGGTTCCATCCCGCTGCAGACCCTGCGTGCTGATATCGATTATGGCTTTGCCGAAGCCAAGACCACCTACGGTCGCCTGGGCGTGAAGGTCTGGATCTATAAGGGCCAGAAGCTGCCCGCCGCCAAGAAGGCGCCCGTTGCGAAGGAGGGCAAGTAATCCATGCTGATGCCTAAGAGAGTCAAGCGCCGCAAGGTTTTCCGCGGACGCATGAAGGGTGCTGCCCATCGCGGCAACTTCCTTGCCTATGGTGATTTTGGTCTGCAGGCCACCGAACCCTGCTGGGTGACCTCTCAGCAGATCGAAGCTGCCCGTATTGCCCTGACCCGCTACACCAAGCGTGGCGGCCAGGTGTGGATCAAGATCTTCCCGGACAAGCCCGTAACCGAGAAGCCCGCTGAGACCCGAATGGGTTCCGGCAAAGGTTCTCCCGAGTACTGGGTAGCCGTGGTCAAGCCCGGCCGTGTCCTGTTTGAAATCAACGGTGTTCCTGAAGAGACTGCACGTGAAGCACTTCGTCTTGCTTCCCACAAGCTGCCTTTGAAGACCAAGATTATTTCGCGCCAGAATGAGGCGACGACTGCTGCGGGTGGTGAACAGTAATGAAAGCTAAGGAATTGACCAATATGACCACGGAACAGCTGGAAGCCCGCGTGTCTGAGCTCAAAACTCAGCTGTTCAACCTGCGTTTTCAGCTGGCCACAAGTCAGCTGAAGGATCACACGATCATCAAGCAGGTCAAGCGCGACATCGCTCGGACTCTGACCGTGCTCCGCTGCAAGGAGCAGGCGTAAGAACTTGAAAGGAGGCAGCCGCTTCAATGTCTGAGGAAAGAGGACTTCGTAAAACCAGGGTTGGCATTGTCGTCAGCGACAAGATGGATAAGACCTGTGTCATCCAGATCAAGACCCGTGTTCGCCATCCCCTGTATGGCAAGATCATGAACCGCACTTCCAAGCTGAAGGTTCATGACGAGAATAATGAGTGCGGCGTGGGCGATACCATTCGCGTAATGGAAACCCGCCCGCTGAGCCACGACAAGCGCTGGCGCCTGGTCGAGATTATCG
>CAMOVR010000104.1 GCA_946627565.1 uncultured Clostridia bacterium | reverse complement strand
GAGGGCAAGGTTGTCCGTACCACCACCTTCGGTGCCTTCGTGGAGCTGGAGCCCGGTCTGGACGGTCTGGTCCACATCTCCCAGTGCGCTCTGAACAAGATCGCCAAGGTGGAAGATGCTGTGCAGGTTGGCGAAATCCGCCGCGTGAAGGTTCTCTCTGTGAATACCGAAGAAAAGCGCATCTCCCTGAGCATCCGTCAGGTGCTGGAAGAGGAAGCTGCTGAGGTGGAAGAGGAAGAGCTTGAATTGGACGAGAATCAGCCCGTGGTTTCCCTGAACACCGATGACCCCGCCGCTGAGGTGGAAGAAGCTGCTGAAGAAGCTGCCGAAGCTGTTGCTGAAGTGGCTGCTGAAGAAGCCCCCGAGGCCTGAGAAAAATAAACAATCAGAAAAAGTGGCATGTATGTGCCACTTTTTTTGAGGAAAAGACGGATATGAGTCATTGCATCATTATCGCCGGTATGTACCGGGGCGAAGAGAAGGACAGATTCCTTAAAAAGCAGCCGGGGGATCTGCTCCTGTGCGCGGACAGCGGCTATGCAGCTGCGGTGCGCTACGGCATGGAACCTGACCTGACGCTGGGAGACTTTGACTCCATGGACGAAAAGGAAACCGGATCATCCCTGAGGATCCGGTTTCCGGTCAAAAAGGACGATACAGATCTCAGGCTGTGCATGAAGGAAGGGTGGAAGAGAGGATACCGGGAATTCAGAATCGGCGGAGGACTGGGGGGAAGGTTTGACCATACCCTGGCCAACCTTCAGTGTCTGGCGGAATGTGCTTCCCTTGGGGGACAGGGATGGCTGGTGGACAGCCAGAACCGGGTCACGGTGCTCTCTCCCGGGGAATATGTCTATCCTTCCATGCCGGGGCGTTACCTCTCACTGTTTGCCTTTTCGGAAACGGTGGATGGAATTACACTTCAGGGGACAGAGTGGGAACTTCAGGATGCACAGATCAGACAGACATATCCCATAGGCTGCAGCAACTGGTTCCGGGATCCCTCCTTTACACTGCGTTTTACCCGTGGGCTTCTGGTACTGGCTTTCTGCGGGGATAACCATGGAGAAAACTGACAGGTATCCACCGGATATGACAGCAAAAGTTTTTTTCTTGTTTTTTCTGCTGGTTTCTGATACAATCCGCGGCATCCTGAAGAAAGGGGTGTCTATGGATGATTCAGATCGGCGAGCTGATCCGGGAGGGAATTACCAAACGGATCTATTCCACCTCTGACCCGGACAAGGCTGTCGTTTACTTCAAGGATGAAGCCATGGCATACCATGGACTCAAACGCGGTAGGATCCTTGGCAAAGGTGAAGTCAACAACCAGGTATGCAGAACATTCTTCAACTTACTGTCTGAACATGACATTCCCAACCACTTCCTGGAACAGGTGGATGCCCGCCAGTCCCTGATCTGGCGGTGTGAAATGATTCCTATTTCCGTAAAGGTACGGAACCGTTGCGCTGGTACGCTCCATGACAGAACCGGCCTTCCGCTGGGGATGAAAATGGATCCGCCGGTGATTGAATTCCTGTATAAGAACGAGGAACTGGATAACCCCCTTATCAACATTTCCCACATTCTTGCCATGAAACTGGCAACCTCTGAGGAAATGAAGTACATTACTGACGTATCCATGAAGATCAACGGCCTGATCAGCGCCTATATGCAGGATTTGGATATTGAGCTGATTGACTTTACACTGGAATTTGGCCGCTTCGGCGGTAAGATCCTGGTGGCAGACGAGATTTCTCCGGATGTGGCCCGGTTCTGGGATGCCAAGACCCATGAACCCCTGGACATCGACAGATTCCGCAGGGACATGGGAAATGCGGAACAGGCCTATCAGGAGCTTCTGCACAGGATGATGGGGATGACGGAATGATACGGCACGTCGTGTTATGGATTCTGCTTGTATGCCTGGTCTGTCCGTTTCAGGGCCTGGCTGAGCAGGGCGATATCCGGGATACGGTTCCATGGCCGGAACTTGTTGAGGATCCCAAAACCGGGGCAGGTTTTCTCAGCGAAGGCGAATACTGTCTGTTTGACAGCGACATGGGACTTTACCGGTATGTTTCCGATACCCTCTGCGTGGAGATTGTACGCAGGCAGACGACCAAACCGAAACGGACCTGGTATGAAGCGGAGATTTACGCAAAGGATGGGACCATCTTTCAGGCGCTGCCCTACAGCTATGAAAAGCGGATGACATCCCTTGCCTATCCCTACAGGATCGCCCGGGAACACAAGACGGTTTTTGCCATAAATGGGGACTTTTCCCATCTGAGGATCTCCAAAAAGGCAAAACCCGGGATTCTCATCCGGGGAGGGGAGATTGTCTCCAACAATACGGGGACAAAAAACAGGAAGCAGTTCCCGAATCTGGATACACTGGCCATCTTTCCGGACGGAAGGATGCAGACATTCTGGTCGGATGATCTGACGGCGGAAGAATATGTGGAGATGGGGGCAGAGGATGTGCTTGCCTTCGGCCCCCTTCTGATCAAGGACGGCGTCCTGAACGATTCCGTGCTGGACCGCTACGGCCGGGAGAATGCACAGCGCACTGCCATCGGCATGGTTGAGCCGGGACATTACTTTGCCATCATGATGGAAGGCAGGCATAACGGAAGCAAGGGCTGCAATGTCCGTTACATGGGTGAAAGGCTCCTGGAGCTGGGATGCACGGAAGCACTGAATCTCGACGGGGGACAGTCCTCTGCCATGGTGTTCATGGGATACCAGATCTGCAAGGTGGTCAACTCCTCCGGCGTGACATGCAGCGCCAGGCGGGCAGCCGAGATTCTGGGCATCGGTACTTCGGATTATGTGGCGGGCGATGAGGCAAAGATGGCAGGTCCCGGTGTAAATGGTCTGCTGATTCCGTAAAAAACGGAATTGCAAGGCAGAGATAAACGTGATAAAATAATTTGGTGTGCACCGCACATGCCCTGAATCAGGGGAAAATGACTGGAGGAACGAACATGAACTATACCTTCGAAAAACAGGGAAGCAAAGGAATTCTCCATTGCCAGTTTGATGCTGAAACCGTGGAACAGGCCAAGTCTGAAGCCTATAAGAAAGACAAGAAAAAAATACGGATTCCGGGATATCGCCCCGGCAAGGCTCCCCGGTTTATGATTGAACGCATTTATGGCAGCGATATTTTCCTTCAGTCCGCTTTACAGGATCTGGGAGACAAGGTGATCGGGGAAGCCATTGAGGCCGGTGAGTATACGCCCCTGGAGGCACCCAACATCACCAAAGTGGATACCCAGGATGACAACAGTATTGTGATGGATATCACCGCCACCGTGGTTCCGGATGTTGAACTGGGTGAATACAAGAATCTGGAAATCGATATTCCCAAGCATCAAACCGTGGATGAAAAAGAAGTGGATCATGCCGTGGAAGCTGAGCTGCGCAAGCACACCCGCACGGAGACCATCACCGACCGTCCCGCACAGCTGGGTGACATCGTGGACATGGATTATGCCGGCACCATCGATGGCGTTGCCTTTGAAGGCGGCACAGGCTCCACAAAGCTGGAAATCGGCAGCGGCAGGTTCATCCCCGGATTCGAAGACGGCCTTGTGGGCATGTCCGTAGACGAGGAAAAGGACATTTCCGTGACATTCCCTGAGAACTACGGCAAGGAAGAACTGAACGGAAAGCCCGCTGTGTTCCATGTGAACGTGCACGGCATCACCAGGGAAGAAATCCCCGAGCTGACCGATGAGTTCATCTCCGATATCAGCGAATTCTCCACCGTCGATGAGTTCCGCAAGGATATGGCGGACAAGCTGCAGAAGCAGATGGACGACGAGCTGGAAAACTACAAGCTCAATGCTGTGATCAGCAAGGCCATGCAGAATGCCAAGGTGGACATCCCTGAGGTCATGATCGCCCGTGAAGCTGACAACGTGAAGGACGAATATGAGAGAGAACTCCGCGGCATGGGCATGACCCTTGAAAACTTCGTAAAAGCCAATGGCATGACCATGGAAAACTTCACCCAGGCACAGATTCTCCCTGTGGCGCACAGCAATGTCCTGGCTGATATGGTGATGCAGGCCATCATCAAGAAGGAAAATGTGGAGCTGACGGAAGACGAAGTCAAGGAAGGCAGAGAGGCCCAGATGAAGCGCTTCGGCCTGAAGGAGGAAACCCTTTCAGATGATCTGAAGGCACGCCTGGATGAAATCGTTCAGGAAGAGGGCAAGAAGCAGAAGGCCGGCCGTCTTATGATGGAATCCGCCGTTTTCCACGAAGTGGACATGAGTGCCAGCGCGAAGGACGAAGCGGAAGAAACTGAAGAATCTGAAGAAAAAAACAAGAGCGAAGAATAAGGTAAGCTGCTTGGGCGGCCGGGCATAAACCTGGCCGCTTTCGCTACGAAAGGAGATTTTATGCCGCTTATACCCTATGTTATTGAACAGACGAACCGGGGAGAGAGATCATATGATATCTATTCCCGTCTCCTGAAGGACCGCATCGTCTTCCTCTCCGGAGAGATTGATGATGCCGTGGCAGATACGGTTGTGGCCCAGCTGCTGTTCCTGGAAATGGAAGACCCTGAAGCGGATATTTCTCTGTACATCAACAGCCCCGGTGGTTCTGTCACCGCAGGAATGGCCATCTATGACACCATGCAGTATATCCGCCCTGCTGTGCGGACCGTATGTATCGGCATGGCTGCTTCCATGGGTGCATTTCTGCTTATGGCCGGTGAAAAGGGCAAGCGTCTGGCACTTCCCAACAGTGAAGTCATGATCCACCAGCCTCTGGGCGGCGCCGAGGGTCAGGCCACAGATGTGGCGATCCGTGCGGAATGGCTCATGCGCACCAAGAAAAAGATGATCCAGATGATGGCGGATATGACTGGCCAGAGCGTGGAAAAACTCTCTCAGGACTGTGAACGCGATTACTTCATGACTGCCCAGGAAGCACTGGATTATCACATCATTGATGAGATTTACCAGCCCAGGGCAAAGGAAGCAAAGTAAGGAGACATCATGGCAAGAGACGATAATTCCAAGACCATGCGGCGCTGTTCCTTCTGCGGAAAGCCCCAGGCTGCGGTCAGGCACCTGGTGGCGGGTCCCAATGTCTTCATCTGTGATGAGTGCGTGGAACTGTGCAACAGCATCATCAGCGGCAAGGAAAACAAATCGGTTTCATCCACTTCCGGCAGAAAGGGAAACAGCATTTATACCCCCATGGAAATGAAAAAAATGCTGGACGAGTATGTGGTTGGACAGGACGAAGCCAAGCGTGCCCTGTGCGTAGCCGTCTACAACCATTACAAGCGCATTTCCCAGATGGGCCAGCATAACGAGGATGATGTGGTGCTCCAGAAGTCCAATATCCTCATGATCGGACCCACCGGATGCGGGAAGACCTATCTTGCCCAGAACCTGGCACGCATGCTGGATGTGCCCTTTGCCATTGCCGATGCCACCAGCCTGACGGAAGCCGGCTATGTGGGTGAGGACGTGGAGAATGTGCTGCTGCGGCTGATCCAGGCTGCGGATCTGGACGTGGAAAAAGCGTCCAGGGGCATCATTTACATCGACGAGATCGACAAGATTGCCCGCAAGTCTGAGAATCCCTCCATTACAAGGGATGTCAGCGGTGAGGGTGTGCAGCAGGCACTGCTTAAGATGCTGGAGGGCACCATTGCCCAGGTTCCGCCCCAGGGCGGACGCAAGCATCCCCAGCAGGAAACCATTCCGATTGACACCACCAACATCCTCTTTATCTGCGGCGGTGCCTTTGACGGACTGGTACCCATTATCGAAAGCCGCATTGGCAAGAAGATGCTTGGCTTCGGTGCAGAACTGCAGACAAAAGACGGCGTGGATATCTCCAAGGCGCTTCATGCTCTGGAACCCCAGGACCTGACACGGTTCGGCCTGATTCCCGAACTGGTGGGCCGCCTGCCGGTTACGGTGGCGCTGGATCCCCTGGATGAGGATGCCCTGAGTCGGATCCTGACAGAACCCCGCAATGCCCTGTGCAAGCAGTATACCCGGATGATGGAGATGGATGGCATTGAACTTCAGTTCACGAAGGAAGCCATCAGCGAAATCGCCAGGCAGGCCATTGCCAGGAAGACGGGTGCCAGAGGACTGCGGGCCATTGTGGAACATATCATGATGGACAGCATGTATGAGCTTCCGGGCAGAACGGATGTCAAGACTTGTATCGTTGACGAAAACACGGTTAAGGACGGAGCCAGACCCCAGTATCTTTCAGCAGATCATACCCGGATAGAAGTCGGCGCCTGAAGAATACAGGAAAATGGCTACCGGTAAAATAATGTTGGAGCTGATGGCATGAAAGCGGAGAAAACAGGAAAGACCAGACGAAGATCATGGCTTCTGATGTTTTACGATGCGCTTCTGCTTCTGATGGTGGACATGGTCTTTCTGGTGATCGGGCCAAGCTCCTTTGTGCCCATGACCAGGACCGGGACGATACTGAACATACTGCTCAGCGGTGTGTGCATTTTCGGCGCCAGAATCATCGGCGGCGTGTACAGACAGGTCTGGCGCTATGAAAGCGAAAGATCCTATCTGCTGCTGATGATGCTGGACTTTCTCGCCGGGGTGGTGTACTGGGTTCTCTCCGTATTGCTTCCCATGCCGAACCTGGCCTTTGTCCGCGCTGTGTCCATGGTTTCTGTGAACCTGCTCATGACAATCGGCATCAGGGTTGTCTACCAGTACATGTATGACTACCAGAGCAGGTATTCCAGGTTCTTTAACTGGCTCAGGCCCCTGACCCGGATCCTCACCGGCGAGTATATCGATGCCGATATGGTCAGGCCGGGTTCCGGTTCCGATAAGATGGACCGGCGCATCAATATTGCCATTGTGGGTGCCGGACGCGTGGGTGTCATGCTGGCGGATGAACTGGTCAGCAACCCCAGGAGCTATTACCAGCCCCGCTGCTTCATCGATATTGATAAGGAAAAGATCGGACGCAATATCAACGGCATTCCGGTGCTGTCTGAGGATGAGGTTACCGAGGCCACCTTTTCCCGCCTGCAGATCCAGGAAATCGTGCTGGCTCTTCCGGAATCCAATGACGCCAGTCGCAAGGAACTGTACAATACCTATAAGGCCATGGGCCGCAAAGTCAAGGTCTATGACTATCCCACCACCCAGAATGTGGAGGGCGGCAAGCGGCAGATGCGCGAATTCGATATCGAAGAACTGCTGTTCCGCAGCCCCCGCAATTTCCTGGAAGAGCGCACCATGGAGTACTACCGTGGCAAGCGGGTCCTGATTACCGGCGGGGGAGGAAGTATCGGCGGCGAACTGGCACGTCAGATTGCCCGCATGAAGCCCGGCAAACTGATTCTGCTGGATGTATATGAAAACGGCGTATACGATGTCCAGCAGGAACTCCGCATCGCCTACGGACAGCGCCTTGAGCTGAGGGTCGTGATTGCAAGCATCTGTGACAGGGCACTTCTGGAAAAGGTGTTTGCCGAGGAAAAGCCCCAGGTGGTTATCCATGCCGCCGCCCATAAGCACGTGCCCCTCATGCAGGACAGTGTGTGCGAATGCGTCAAGAACAACGTCTTTGGTACGGCCAATGTGGTGGACATGTGCGAGAAATATGAGGTGGAGAAGGCCATCATGGTCAGCACGGACAAGGCCGTGAATCCCACCAATGTCATGGGTGCCACCAAGCGCATGTGCGAGATGATTTTCCAGAGCCGCACCGACAGCAAGACGGTGTTTACCTGCACACGTTTTGGCAATGTCCTTGGCAGCAACGGATCTGTCATTCCCCTGTTTAAGAGACAGATTGCCAGCGGCGGTCCCATCACCCTGACAGATAAGCGGATCATCCGCTACTTCATGACCATTCCGGAAGCTTCCCAGCTGGTTCTGACCTCCGGCAGCATGGCCAGACGGGGCGAGCTGTTCGTGCTGGACATGGGTGAGCCTGTCCACATTCTGGAGCTTGCCGAGAATATGATCCGCCTCTCCGGTTTTGAACCTTATAAGGACATCGCCATCGTGGAAACCGGCCTTCGTCCCGGGGAGAAACTGTATGAAGAGCTGCTGATCAAAACCGAGGAACTGGACCAGACAGACAACAGCATGATCTTCATAGAAAGGGATGTACCCCTTTCCAGGGAAGAGATTGCAGGAAAGCTGGATGTCTTAAGGCAGGCCGTGGCAACCAATGACAATGCTGCGGTAAAGACAGCTCTGAAACAGGTGGTTCCCACCTATGTATCACCAAAGGTGATCAACGAAACGGCGGAAGAAGCCGAGGAAATGCGGCACGCCAAATAAGAGAAAGCAGCGCAGTGCTCATGCACTGCGCTGCTTTTAGGCACTTAAACGTTTAAGTGCACAAGGCCTGTTATAGACAAAGAATGGTGGATTTGCTATACTTAAAATTGATTGTCATGATTTCACACACCGGCAGCAGGCCGGTGCAGAAATGGATGGGATCCCTCATCCGGAATGCAAATCCTTCTCTGGGAGTGATCGAGTATGAAGAAAACCATATGTATGCTTCTTCTCTCTCTGGCCATGTTTTTATGCATATGCTCCGCACAGGCAGAAGTCAGCGCGAATCTGTTTGCGGTGCGTTCATACTACAGCAATGGCCAGCTGAAAGAGCTGAAGTATGTGGATGCACAGGGACAGACGACAATGGCTGACAATCTGGGTTATGCCATTGCCCGTTATGAATACAAGGAAAGAAAGCTCTCCAAGACAACCTATTACGATGTGGATGGCAATCCTGTCAACTGCGTTGGCGGATATCATGTTTTTGAGAGCAAAATCAACTCGAAGAGTATTGTTGTAGAACGCAGCTACAAGGATGTGGACGGCAATCTGGTGGTGGGCCCGGAAGGGTACGCCCTGCAGGAGCTGGATTACTACGGCAAATGGCATGAGGAAACCAGGCAGTACGATGCCGAAAAGAACCTTGTCAGAACGCCGGGTATGTTTGCTGTGTACAGGACCAACTACACCAGCTTTGATACCGGACGTACCAAAAAGGGTGATGAGTACCGGGATGCCGACGGCAATTACATGACCGGTCCCAACGGTTATGCGTACTCCGTCATCGATTTTTACGGACGCAAGGAAATCGGCACCTCCTTTTATGACCCCCAGGGCAACCTGACCATGAATACCTCCCTGAACTATGCCAAAATGGAGCGGACATACAGCAACGGCCGCTACAGGAAGGATGCATGGTACGACAGCCAGATGAATCTGGTGGTGGGCCCCAAGGGCTATGCCTATGTGGAATATGATTACATCGACGGCGGTACCAGGAGCTTTTACTACAATGCGGATGGCACTCCCTACTGGTTCGCGGAAGGCTACTGCGGCATTCTGGAAGTGCTGGGTCCGAAGAACCGTGTGGCCAAGAGATGCTATTACGGTGCTGAAAAGGAAAGGGTAACCATCAGCCTGGGGTATTCCAGGGTGGACTACTACTACACCAGCAAGGGAAAAATCCTCAAGCAGTTTTTCTTTGACACGGACGACCGCAGGACCATCGCCGAGTCGGTGGGATACCATGTGCTGGTGAACACCTATAACGGTGCACGTCTTACCACCACCGAATATCTGGATACGGATCAGAAACTTATTGACAGCGTGGACGGATACGCCAAGATTGTCTACGCCTATGACAGTCAGAAAGTCCTCAAGGGTGAGTCCTATTTTGACGCAAAGGGAAATGCCGTTCCCAGCAAGAAGGGCTACAGCTCTGTCCGTTACGTCAATGATGATGACGGCAACCATCTGGTGGTTCAGTACATGGATGAGAACAACCAGCCCTATTATGTGGACGGTGTTTCTGAAATCCATTACGAATGGGCAAATGATCTGAAAGTATCTGAAAGCTACTTTGAACAGGACGGCACGCCGGTACTGGGAGCCCTTGGCAACCACAAGGCCGATTTCACCTACAACGCAGACAACAAGCTTCTGACTACCGACTACTACGGTATTGACGGCGCGCCCATGAATACCGTGGACGGGTATGCCCACAAGATCAACGAATATTCTCCCTACGGTGACGTTGCCGCCACGATTCTGACGGATGTGAATGACCAGCTGGTGGCTACGAAGGGACAGCAGTATGCATATACCCGCAAGGTATATGTGGACAGCCCCAGGTTCTACATTCTGCAGTATATCGGCACCGACGGAGAACCTTTCACCCTGCCGGCAGGTTATGCCCAGCTGGCCCGTACCCTGAATGAAAACAGCCAGGTGATTCTGGAACAGCGCCGGGACGCCAGCGGCATGCCGGTGGCCGGAACGGACGGGATCTGCACCATCCGCCGCACCTATGACAGCAAAAAGCGTCAGAACGGTGAGAGCTATCTGGATGCAGATGGCAACAGCGTACTCAACAACAAGGGGTATGCTTCCTACACCAGGGAATATACCTTTGACGGCGATGTGGCCGAGGAAGCCTATTTTGGTGTGGATGGCCAGCCCTGCCTGTGTACCTCCGGCTATGCCCGTGTGGTAAATACCTGGGAGCGCAAGAGGATCCAGGCCAGCGCATCCTATTACGGCATTAACGGCGAACCGATTCTGAGCACCAGCGGTTATGCGTCCTTTACCCGGGAAAACGATGTGGCGGGCAACGCCCTGGTGACCCGGTACTTCGGTACATACGGTGAACCCGTCAAATCCACCGCCGGATATGCCGTTGTCCGCAAGACCTACGACGACGCCAAGCGCGTGCTTACCGAGGCATGGTTTGATGAAAATGACCTGCCCATGGTTCTGAAGGATACCTATGCCTCTGTTGAGAAGGCATACGATGCCTATGGCAACACAGCCAGGGAGGTTTACTACGATACGGAAGGCGCCCGGATTGCCTGCAATGCGGGATATGCGGAAGTGCAGCGTGAATACCGCGCTTCCAAGGCATTGACCGGTGAAGCCTATTTCGATGCGGAAGGGAACCCGGTGTTCTCCAATAATGGGTACCACAGGCTGAACCGGGTCCTGGACGAGAGAAACAATATCACGCTGGAATACTACACCGATCTTGAAGGAAAGCCGGTTGTTGCCAAATCCGGCTATGCTGCCGTGCAGCGTACCTTCAATGACAAGAATCAGGCTGTATTTGAGATCTGGGCAGATGTGGACGGGACGCCCATCCCTGTCAAAGACCTCTATGTGGCTGTTGAGAAGACCTACGATACATTTGGCGATGTTGACAGCGAGATTTACTACGATGTGAGCGGCAACCGTACCGAGTGCAAAGCCGGTTACGCCGAGATCCGCCGTGTGTACCGGGCCAAAAACCAGATGACCCAGACCAGCTATTATGGTGTTGACGGCAATCCCACAGAATCCACCAGCGGCTATGCCGTACTGAACCGGGTTCTGGATGACCGGGGCAATGTTCTGGAGGAATCCTATCTGGATACAGCAGGAAGCCCTGTTGAATCCACTGCCGGTTATGCCAGGATCGTCAAGCAGTTTGATGACACCAACAAGGTTGTTTTTGAGGCCTGGTTTGATGCTGAAGGAAATTCCACGCCCCTGAAGGACCTCTATGCTGCCATTGCCAGGACCTACGACGAATTCGGCAATACGGACAGCGAGATCTATTACGATACAGAGGGCAACCGTACTGAATGCAAGGCCGGTTACGCTGAGATCCGCCGTGTGTACCGGGCCAAAAACCAGATGACCCAGACCAGCTACTATGATGTGGACGGCAATCCCACCGAATCCACCAGCGGTTATGCTGTGATGAACCGGGTCCTGGATGACAAGGGCAATACCCTGGAAGAATCCTATCTGGATGCCAAGGGACAGCCCACACTCTCCACCTCCGGTTATGCCGCGGTTGTCAGACGCTACAACGAGGACAACAAGGCCGTATACGAAGCATGGTTTGATACGGAAGGTCAGCCTGTTGTCACCAACAATCTCTATGTGGCGATTGAACGGGATTACGACGAATTCGGCAATGTAAACAGGGAAATCTATCTGGATGCCACCGGGAACAGGACTCTGTGCAAGAACGGTTATGCGGAAGTCCGCAGAGTATACCGCGAAAGCAAGATCATGAGCGAGGCTTCCTACTTTGGCACGGATGGAAACCCGATCCTGAATTCTGACGGATATGCCAGACAGGTGAGGGAACTGAGCGAAAGCGGCAAGACCCTCACTGAGCGCTACTATGATGAAGCAGGCATGCCCGTCAAATCCGAGGCCGGTTATGCCAGAATCGCCTATGCCTACGATGAGAATGACCGTGTGAGCCATCAGGCATGGTTCGATGAAAATGACGCCCCCACTGTGACCAGTGACCTCTATGTGGCCTTCAACCGGGATTACGATGAATATGGCAATGTTATCCTGGAAAACTATGAAGACGCAGACGGCAGCCGTGTGCTCTGCAAGGGCGGCTATGCTGAAGTGCGCCGGGAATACAATGACAAAAAATTCCTGCTGCGCGCCGACTACTATGATGTGGACGGCAGCCTGATCCTTCTGCCTGCAGGATACTGCACGCAGGTAAGGGAAAGCGATGAAGTCGGCAACGCCATCTCTGAAAAGTTCTTTGGCTTAAACGGCGAGAGTGTGAAGTCCACTTCCGGTTATGCTGAAGTCAGGAGAGAGTACAACGAAGATAAGAAGGTTATCCATGAGGCCTGGTTCGACGAGGAAGGACAGCCCACGGCCCTGAAGGACCTGTATATGGCTGTGGCCCGTACCTACGATGAATTCGGCAATGTGGACAGCGAAATCTACTTTGACGGTGAAGGCAACAGGACAGAGTGCAAGGCCGGCTATGCGGAAATCCGCAGAGTCTATACAGCCAGCAAGCTTCTGACAGAGCAGCGGACCTATGATGTGGATGGCAACATCTGCAGGAATACCAGCGGCTATGCGGTCCTCATGCGCACCCTGGATGACGCCGGCAACACAGCGGAAGAATGGTACCTGGATGAAGAGGACAAGCCGGTGCGTTCCACCGCAGGCTATGCGAAGATCGTCCG
>CAMOVR010000103.1 GCA_946627565.1 uncultured Clostridia bacterium | reverse complement strand
TGTGTATGCAGCGGGGCTGCAAAGGGGAATCACGGAAATGCAGAAGAAATGGGTAAAACAGTATGTGCCGGTCCTGCTGGGGGTTCTGACCCTCATGGTATTTCCGCTTGCATTTCACTCTTATTCCGGCCTTGCACACTTTAAGTTCCAGACGACGATTGTCCTGACGAATGCCTGCCTGCTTACATGCATCGCCACATGGAGCTACTGGAAACCGCATATCCGGTTTTTAAGCCTGCCCCGGATCATGGCGATTGTGCTTGGAATCTGGATCACGCTGAGCGCGTTTTTTGGAAGTGAAGCAGGCAGGCAGCAGGATAACGGCTGGCCCATGACCGTTATGGGTTTTGTGCGCTATGAAGGTCTTGTTTCCCAGCTGTGTTATATTGCCGTTTTTTTTGCTTTTTCCATCCTCCCCGTGAGACAGGGCAGCCGGATGGTCTTCAGCATGGCCGGCGTCGGTGTGCTGGTCTATCTGGCCATTGTCATCTGCCAGTATCTGGATATCAATATACTGAACCTGTATCCGGATCAGATCAGTATCCATACCAATTATGAATTTCAGGGACCGCTGGGGAACATCGATTCAGGGGCAGGATATATCTGTCTGATCCTTCCTCTTCTTATCGTCTCCTGGGTCTATGGCATGGGTTCCTTTCTGCTGTATGGGTCAGGGCTTGCAGCTGCCCTTCTTCTTGTCCTTTTTGATGTGCAGGCAGGTCTTCTGGCCCTGATGCTGCTTTGTGTTTTCCTGCTTTGTCTGGCCCTGCATTCCGTGATGCGGCGCAGGCGTGCTTTCCTTGCCCTGATGGGCATCTGTTTCGTATTTGCCTTAAAACAGTGTGTAAGTCTCCCGTGGCTGGATGGGGGAGAGGGCATTTCCCTGGTTCTGAGGCCGGCAGCTGCGGTATCTGCTGCCCTGGGAATTGTCTTCCTTCTCCTGTCATATGCAAAAGGTACATGGCATATGTCTGTGCGGGCCATCTGGCTGTGCCTGCTGGCTCTTGCGCTGGCTGCATATTTTGTGGTCCTGCTTGTACCCATGGGAAGCGGTGCACTGTATGAGGCCCATGAGATCCTGCAGGGAAGGGGACGGGATACATACGGTTCCTGGAGAACCGGTGTCTGGAGGCACTCCCTTGCCATGTGCGGGGATCATCTGCTGTTTGGTACAGGCCCGGATATGTTTTATTACGGTTTTATGGATTTCCTGGAGAGAAACGGACTGTATATCGGAGAGGTTTTTGATAACCCCCATAATCTCTTCCTTGGAATACTGACCACTTCCGGTCTGCCGGCACTGCTTCTGTTTGCAGGCATGCTGATTGGCATTTTCCGGGATCTGTACAGGCAGCGGACCGTGCTGGCAGCGGTGCTGGGTACGGCACTTGTGGTTTTCCTCTGCCAGAGAATGTTCAGTTTCAGCAACTGTATGGTCTCGCCCATGTTCTTTGCGGTTCTGGGCATGGCATGCAGCGTTGGCGGCGGCACAGAGGAAGTCTGTGAAGAAGCCGCGGCGGAAGGAGAAACCCGGAAAACGGAAGCTGACATCAGGACAGATCCTGCCGGGAGATGAGAAAGGGGTGCAGAAGACGTTATGAAGCAGTTTATGACTGCCTGTCTGGCGATGGCGCTGATTTTCTGTACCGCTTCAGAAGGGCAGGCGCAGGAAGCATACAGTCTGTATAACACGGAAAACAGCGTGGTCCGGATTGTGGTTTCCATTCAGGCGGACGACCCGGATACGGATTTTACCCTTCTTCCGGAAGGCGGAAAGATGGATGTCTGCTCATCCGGATTTGCCGTGGGAGACAGAGAGCAGGATGCCGCTGAATATATCGTGACGGCGGCAAATACACTGATGCACCCTGTGCAGCCTGCAGGCAATGAAGATACCGTATATCTTCTGCCGTCTGTACGCGGCGGGATGGAGCTTCTGCATGTGCAGGTCCTTGAAATCAGAGTGGAGACCGGGGACGGATCCGTCAGTGTCCCTGCCCATCCAGTTATGTTTTCTGAGCGGGCAGATCTTGCTGTGCTCCGTCTGGAAACGCCGCTGCCGGGTATACGGGGCGTGGTTTTCCGGAATCCGGTGGAATACAGAAGTGCTGAAGAACAGAACTGCCTGGGCTATCCGTCAGAAGCTGCTTCAGGCACGGGAACGGCTGCAGGAAATATCCTGACAGGCCATCATGGGCAGTTCAGCCGGATCATGATTCATGCGGAGACAGGGGACGGAGATGTGATTTATACCTCTGCCCGGATGGATGAAGGCATGTATGGCGGGCCCCTTACGGATACAGACGGATATGTGGTGGGTGTGTGTACAACCGGTACGACGAAGATCGACAACATGTACCATGCTGCTGCCACATCGGAAATCATTCGCATTCTTGACAGGATACCGGGTGTGTCATATGAGCTTCAGGGCATGGAGGAATCCCGAAAGAACGGAAAGAACTTTCTGGCAGCCGGCATTCTTGCCGGCGCGGTGCTTCTGATTCTTGCCGCTGTGTATGTATGGAAGAACAGACATGTTCCTGTTCTGATTTTCAGCGGAGACCTTGCCGGACGGGAAATACGCCTTAAGAAGGGGAGTACGGTTACGGCAGGACGGGACAAAACCAGGTGCGATGTTGTTTTTCCTGTGTATTCGGAAGGCATAGACGGTGTGCATTGCCGTATCATCTATGACGGAAAAGAACTGACTGTAGAGGATGCAGGATCAGAATCCGGCACATATATAGACAGCAGCAGAATCGAACCGGGAGGGAAGGCAGTCATTATGCCTGGACAGAAACTGGCTTTTGGCAGGGGATTCAACGTTGCGCAGCTGTTTGCATAGGGCATGTTCCATTTTGAAACATACTTCCATGACAACCCGGAGTTTGCAAAGATAATAAGGAAATCAGTCGTGCGTGTTATGGTCTGACAGTGTGAAAAAGATGGTTGACATCATAATTGAAAGTACTATAATACTTTTCGTTCGTTATGAGAGAAAAGCATCATGATGAATGGGAAAACGCAGTCCGCACGCAGCTGTTGTGGTGACGGACGATAGTTATGCGGCCGTTTTCCGGAGAAATGCATTGCTGACCGGTAGAAAAAGCACCGGCAGCAGAAATTGAAGAAGGAGTGCAACGAAAATGAAAAAGGTACTTGCCCTTATTCTTGCCCTTGCCCTGGTTTCTGTTTCTGTCATGGTTCTGGGCGAGAATTCCAAGACCACCGGTGATGTAACGGTTATTACCACCCCCACTGATGTGACGACTCCCGCTGATACTCAGCCCCAGCCTGAACCCCAGCCTGAACCCCAGCCTCAGCCCCAGCCGGCTCCCGCTGATACCAACCAGGGCAAGGCCAACACCAACAACAACGTGAACCGCGTCCAGATTCCTCAGGCTGAAGAAGAGGAAGAAGTGGAAGAGATCATCGTTGTCAGCGAACCCGACTATCCTGAAATCGTCAAGGAAATCCTGGGCGAATTCCAGACCAAGGTTGTCGCTGAAGTTATGGTGACCCTGCCTGACCTGGATCTGTCTGAAGATGCTGAACTGACCGAACTGGTCGTTGCTGAATTCAAGAACATCAAGAACAATCAGTTCCGGATCATGCCCACCAGCGTTCTGCAGGTTGAAGAAGATCAGGTCGTCCGTGTGTTCGCCGGCTTCATCGGAGAAGACACCAAGGCTGTCAGCGAAGTTGAATGGGAAGAATTCCTGCCTGTCGAAATGAATGAAGACGGTTCTCTGACTGTTACCCTCACCGACGACCAGATCGTGAAGGTGAACGATGCTGACTATGTCATGATCGCTATCTTCGTTGACAATCAGGCTGCTGGCGAAGGCGCCATCGTGGAGTAATCCCGACTGCCTGAGAAACCGCTGATTCAGCATATAAGGCGAAACGGCTCCGTCATAAGCCTGATGAATCAGAAGGGTTCAAAGATGAATTGAAAAACGGCCGGTGTCTGTTTCAAAAACGGGCACCGGCTGTTTTGTATCTGCGAGGCTCACAGGGGGATCTGTAACAGCAGAAACAGACATGTGTACTTTCCCTTTTGCTGCCAATGCTTTATGTAAAAGTTTTAAAGGTGACGATATATGGACAGCAGGCTTTCAGTATGTATCCCCGCGTGAAGGAGTCTGAACGCATGTCAGGAGAAGCAGCAGACAGATATGAAACAGCTCCGGGGATTGTATAAATTTTGTTTTTCATATTTCATACTTAAACGATTAAGTAATGCGGAAATGCAGCAGACTGCCATGCAAAAGGAAGGATCCCACCAGGATTCGGGCCTTATAAAGGCAAATCGCAACATAAAACAAGTAAGTCAGCAAAAACAGATAAGGAAAAGAAAAAATCATGGGATTCAGCAGGCTTCAGGGCATATTGACAAGATAAATAAAAGATATATAATGTCCTATGTTCGTGTTGGACACTTTATTCGTGTCCGGAAGAACCAAGATATGTTGAGTATACAGCCTATCTTCAACTTTTGTGGTGACGGACGAAGGCACGGTAGGTTGTGTATCCAACGTAGACCGAAATGCCCTGCCGCTTCAAACACAGAGGTTGAAGCCTGTATATGGGCATAATTAAAGGAGTGCATTTAACCATGAAAAAGATTCTTGCGCTTGTGCTCGCTCTCATGCTGGTGTCCGTATCCGTTATGGCTTTAGCCGAAGGTGTTCCGTCTCCCAAGACGGACGTTCCCACCGTTCAGCCCGCTCCGGCACCTGCCCCCGCTCCTGCCCCCGCTCCTGCTCCTGCAAGGAACAATGCCGCTGCAGCCGAAGAAGAGGATGAAGCTGAAGAGAGCTCTGTTGCCACTCTGGCTGAAGAGGACTATCCTGAAGTCGTCAAAGAGCTGATTGGCGAATTCCAGACCAAGAAGGCCAATGAGATCATTCCTGAACTGTCTGAAAATGCAGTCATGAACGAACTGTGCGTGACCACTTTCACCAATGTTGAGGCTACTTCTCTGGTCATCGCTCCCACTGTTGAGATCACCCTGGAAGATGGACAGGTCATCCGCGTGATGGTTGGCTATATCAATGCTGACACTGCTTCCATGGAAGATGTGGAATGGGAAGAATATGCTCCTGTTGAACTGCAGGAAGACGGAACCCTGAAGGTTTCTGTGACTGCTGATCAGCTGGACAAGGCCAACAATGCTGACGTCGTTCTGATTGCTATCTTCGTGGACGACGAGGCTGTTGGTGCCGGCACTATCGTAGAATAATTCTTCCGCAGGACAATATCCTGCAATCTGAATCAGACAACCACTTAATTTTCGATAAAGCATTTAGCGCAGGATTGCGCCACGTGCTTAATCCGTCACAAACCTGACCTTCGGGTCAGGTTTTCCTGTATGACGGGCGGAACTTAAGAGAGAAAACGAAGTGAAAACCGGACAAAATAGAAAAGAAAGGAACAGACGCTGCATGGCGGCAGGTATCAGAATGAGAAAAATCCTCAGCCTTATACTGGCATGTATGCTTTTTGCCGGCTGTCTCCCTGTTGTGGCAGAAGAGGCAGATGAACAGAGTATCGACAGACTTTCCCAGGAGACACTCAGGGAAATTGAAGAACTGGATGCTATAAACGATGACGATACGGTCTATGTGGTGGGGAATACCTTCCATGAGCCGGATGCAAAAGAATTTTCCATCTCGTCTCCTGCGATCTACACCTGCAAGACACTGGACGGTAGAATGGGTATTCTCTACTCGGACCGTTCCATTGAATCCGAGAAAGTGGTTTCCAGCAATGACCGTCTGAATCTGGAAATTCTCTCTGTGGGCCTTGTCTGGTGCGTGGCACGGTATGGCAGTGATATTGGATACGTAAAGCGTGACAAGCTGACTGCCATCTACGCCGTGGATGCTGAAAATACAGCTCCCTATGGAACCCTGAAATCCACATATATTGCCAGGACAAAGAATGAGACGCATGTGCGGAAATCCATGAGTGACCAGGATGAAGACTGGGTTGTCCTGAAGCCCGGTACCCGTGTCAGTCTCTGGCGTATCACCGATGGATGGGGCATTGTCATCTACATGCGCAACTATGGATATATTCAGATGACGGATCTGACGGAACTGGTGCCCGTATCACCTACAGATACTCCTGTCAGGGAAGATACCCCCATCGGGGCATATACTTCCTTCTACAGGATGACGGATTCGGAAGCGAATATCGGACGTATCCATAACATTGCCAATGCGGCATCCCGTCTGAGCCGGACTCTTCAGCCCGGTGAGGAACTGAACTACAACAAACAGGTCGGACCTTTCAGGGGAACCAACGGCTATGAGAAGGCGCCTGTTCTGGTGAACGGTACCACCACACTGGGCTATGGCGGCGGTGTGTGCCAGGTCTCCAGCACCATCTATAATGTTCTGCTGCAGCTCCCCGGCATCACGGTACTGCAGCGGCGTCCCCATGGTCCCAGCGGGGCGTCATATCTGCCCCATGGCGTGGATGCTGCCAGCGGCGGCACAAACCTGAATCTGCGGTTCCGCAATGATTATGACTTCCCTGTCCGGATCGAAGCCGAGAGCAAGGGTGACGGTGCCCTCTTTATGGCAATTTACAGAGCGGATTAAAACGGCAGGCCGGCGGATTTCGCCGGCCTTTTTCTGAAGATGGATGCAGGATTCGGGTCCTCTTTCTCTGACGGAGAAACTTCCGGATATCCGGTATGACAAAGGATACATCACTCTGGCAGGAGCGTGTGTATGACTGCAGCCTTTGACCTGTCTGCGTCCATGTCATCGCCTTTCTTTCTCCTGAAGCCGGAATGCGATAAGATCCGCAGGATTATGACGGGCACGGCTTAAGCTCACGGAGACAGCATGGCGGCATTTTGCATTGGCGTGTGAACCCTGGCGGATTTCTGTATCCGTATACCGGTGACCGGATCTTCCACAGGATACATGCCATGTGGCGGGAAGTTGAGAAGAAGGTTCCTGTGCGGCCTGATCTCAGGTTCCCACGCTTACGTCCCGGGATGAGTGAGGACGCAATCAGGCTGGATTTCAGGATGTGTTCATGGAGCTTTCACATTGTTCTGATAGCATATTCCGGGACCAGCACCTGAAATGCGGCAGGATGGTGCCATGGAAAAAGTTTCATGACCTGTTTTCAGAAAGCTGAGTAACGGCCCGGCATGCTTCCGGAAGCGGCTGCATGCCCTGTCCGGTAAGACGGGGAAGTGGCTGGCTGGAAAATCTTTTCTGCGTGTCAATGCACATGCCCTGCCGGATACCATATGAGAGGAACACATATGTTTGGATATATTGATCTGAATGCAAACAGCCTGACGGAAGAGCGGGCAAACCGCTACAAGACCTGGTACTGCGGGCTTTGCGGTCAGATCCGTCAGGATTACGGACAGCTGGGAAGGCTATCCCTTTCCAATGACATGACCTTCCTGGCGGTTCTGCTGTCATCCCTGTATGAACCCGCAGAGCAGACCGGAAAGACCTCTTGTCCGCTTCATCCCATACGGGAAAAAGACAGTGTACGCACGGAAATGACCCACTATGCCTCTGACATGAACATGCTTCTGGCTTACTGGAAGTTTAAGGACGGCGAGAAGGATGACGGCAGCCGGGTACAGAAGCATATGGTGCACAGGATGCGGGACGCCTATGACGCGCTGTGCAGAAACTACCCCAGGCAGACGAAACAGGTCAGGGAAAAGATGGAAGCCATCTGGAAAAAGGAAGACGGGGGCAGCGTGGATATAGACAGGCTCTGCGGTCTTTCCGGTGAGATGCTGGGATCGGTTTTTGTCTACAGGGAAGATGTGTTTGCCCCGGTGCTGTACCGCATAGGGGAAGGACTTGGAAGGTTTGTCTACCTCATGGACGCCTATGAGGACAAGAAAGCGGACAAAAAGCACGGAAGGTACAACCCGCTGCTGCTGATGCAGATTCCGGATGAGGAAAAGGTTGTGTCCGATTCCCTGACAACCATGCTGGCGGCCGCATCGGATGCCCTGGATGATCTGCCCCTTGAGAGGGACCTGGATCTCATACAGAATGTTATTTTTGAGGGTGTCTGGAACAGGTATGTTCTGCTGCACAAAGGCAAACAGGGAGAAGAAGGGGAGGTGAAACAGGCGTGAAGGATCCCTTTACGACACTGGGTGTGTCCAGCACTTCATCTGAAGATGAAATCAAGCGTGCCTACCGGAAACTGGCCAAGGAATACCATCCTGACCTCCATCCCGGGGACAAAAAGGCAGAAGAAAAAATGAAGGAGCTGAACGAAGCCTACGCAGAGGCCATCCGGGTGAAAAAGAACGGTTCGTATAATCCGGATATGTACGGGGAGCGGGCAAATGCACGGAACCCCTACGGCGGACAGAATCCCTTCGGCGGGCAGAATCCGTATGGCGCCTGGAATCCTTTCGGTCCTTTCCAGACGCAGGGCTGGAACCCCTTCGGACCGCAGACGGGATATCAGGAGAGCAGCTGGAATCCCTTCGGCACATCTACCCAGACCGGATCCGAATCGGATCCCCGCCTGCAGGCTGCCATGGATTTCATCCGGCAGAACCGTTTCCAGGAAGCCCTCAATGTCCTGCAGGGCATGCAGGGTGAAAGCGCCAGATGGCATTACCTGAACGCTCTGGCCCATAAGGGACTTGGCAACCAGGTGGCTGCCTTCAACCATATCCACCAGGCGGTGAATATGGATCCCGGAAACGAGGAATACCGGCATATGCTCAATCAGATGCAGGGTACCACGTATCAGTACCGGCAGCGCAGCGGTCCTGCCAGCCGGGGTATCTGTTACACAAGTCCGCTTCTGTCCTGCCTGATGTTCAATATGCTTGCCCGCTGTCTGTGCGGTGGACGCGGGTTCTATCTGTGCTGCTGAGGAGGACTGCGTCATGCAGACCCAGGTATTGCCTGCCACATCCAATCTGGCCCTCTGGCGGGAAGTGTCAGGGGAGAGGACGAAGAGGAGAAACAGGGAAGGCATAGGCCGTGTGATCCGACAGACCCGGGAGAGAAGACACATGACAGTCCAGACGCTGGCCAGAACCCTGTGCCAGCCCATCCAGGCTGTTGCCAACTGGGAAAGCGGCGTGTCAAGGCCTGAATGGGAAGACGTTGCGAAGCTGAGCGATGCGCTTATGCACCCTGTCCAGGCCTTTCTGGAAGTGCCGGTTGAAAGAACGGACCTGAGTAGAGAAGAACAGCTTTTCCTCAATGACTATATGGAACTGGCGGAAGAGGACCGGAGAGCTGTGGATTCCGTCATGCAGACCATGTCAGGTCTGAATGCACCGGATCTGCGCCGGGTACCCCATGTCTGTCAGGATGAGGGGGATCATTTCAGCCTGGTGGATGCCGGCAGCGGAGAACGTGTGCCGGATCTTGTAGCCACCGTGCGGGACAGGTCCCTGGAACCTCTGTTTTCTGCCATGAGTGACCTGGCCATTGTCAGGAGAGAAGAGCCGGAGACGGGGGAAGCAGGCCTGTATCAGGTGAATGGGGTAAAGTACCTGCTTGTAAACGGGCAGGAAAGCCTGACTCTCCCGGGACTTCCCAGAGTATATGTTGCAAGGTGCGATGCCGTGTACCTTGGCCGGGTGACCGGAAAGGTCAGTGCAGTTACTGATGCATAACAATCCTTTCGGAGTCAAAACAATGGTTCTGGAACTGGAACAACTCTTATGAGAAGGCCTGCCGGACCTGGTTCTCCGGATTTAACTGAATATGAAAACCTCCGCATAATAAAATGGTGCCCAGTTCGCAGCCGGCACGGTTTACGTGCTGCCTGAGGCTGGGTACCATTTTTTTCAGTCAAAGATCTGGAATATACCGCATTTCAGGTACTGGGTTTCAGGAGCCTGGGGAAGAATAGGATGATCCCTGCCCTGCGTCCGGTACTCAATCTGCCTGAGCTGCACATGGGCGTCTTTCGCCGCATCCATGACAATGGACAGGAAGTGGCCCGGCAGAATGTGCTGGGAGCATGAACAGGTGATGAGAAATCCGCCCGGCCGGATCATCTTCATGGCTCTCAGGTTGATTTCCTTGTATCCCCTGGATGCCCGCTCCACGGTGGAACGGGACTTGGTAAAGGCCGGCGGGTCCAGGATGATGGTATCGTACTTTTCGCCACGCCTGGAGGCCTCGGAGAGAAGATCAAAGGCATTGGCGCAGGTAAAGGTGACCCGGTCGGAAAGCCCGTTCAGGGCTGCGTTTTCCGAGGCAAAGGAACATGCATATTCGGAAATGTCCACCCCTGTAACAGCAGAGGCACCGAAGTGCCCTGCATGCAGGGCGAAGCTGCCGGTATGGGTGAAGCAGTCAAGAACTGTTCTGTCCCGCACAAAGGGGGCGATGGCAGCACGGTTCTCTTTCTGGTCCAGGAAGAACCCGGTTTTCTGGCCTTCCTTCACATCCACCAGGAAGCGGATGCCGTTTTCCACCATTTCCACCCGGTCCGGGACGGAGCCGTACAGGACGCCTGTGGTCTGGGGAAGACCTTCCAGGGATCGCACCGGCACATCATTGCGCTCGTAGATGCCGGCGGGGTGCATTTCGTCCACCAGGGCGTCCACCACGATTTCCTTGAAGGCCTCCATGCCCAGCGCCAGGCACTGCAGCACCAGTATGTCCCCGAAACTGTCCACGATCAGGGCAGGGAGACGGTCGCTCTCAGCAAAGATCAGGCGGCAGGAATGCATGTCCGCAAAGGTGCGGCGGTATTCTACAGCCTGATGAACCCGACGGCGGATAAATGCTTCGTCAATGGGCTCATCCTTCAGGCTCATGACCCGCAGGGCGATCTGAGAGGCAGGATTGTAGAAGGCGCGGCAGAGGAACTGGTTGCGGTGGCTGTAAACGGAAACAATGGAACCCGGGGTGATGTCCGGATCGGTTTTCTGAATATCGCTGCGGAAGATCCAGGGATGTCCGGAAGCAATACGTTTTTCCTTCCCGGGAATCAGGGTAATGTTCGGCATGGCTCAGTTCCTTTATGAATTCTCCAGGCTGGCCTTGATAAAGGCCTGGAAGAGGGGATGCGGCCGGTTGGGCCTGGAAATATATTCGGGATGATAAATGACACCGATGTAGAAGGGATGGGCAGGGTCTTCGAAGGCTTCAATATACTCTCCGCAGCGGGCGGGGAAGACCAGTCCCTTTTCCGTCAGGGGCTGAACCACGCACGGATCCACTTCGTAACGGTTGCCGTGGCGCTCCCGGATCTGGTCTTTTCCGTAGATGCTCATAAGACGGCTGGGGGTCAGGGTAATGTCAAAGCCGCCCTGACGGGAGTTCTGACGGGAATCATTGACGCCCAGGCGGTCTTCCGGAATCCGGATGACGGCAGGATCGGCAGCATGGGTAACCTCAGTGGAATTGGCACCGGGAAGTCCCAGGAGGGAACGTACGGCTTCCACCACACCCAGCTGCATGCCAAAGCCGATCATGAAGCAGGGGATGCGGTGTTCTCTGGCGTAACGGCAGGTGGTGACAATGCCTTCTGCGCCGCGGTCGCCATAGCCGCCGGGAAGGATGAGGCCCTGCAGCCCGGACAGGGTGGAGGCAACATTGTCTTCCGTGATGTCGTCGGAAGCGATCCATTTCAGATCAATCTGAACGTCGTTGGTAATACCGGCATGGTGCAGGGCTTCTGAAACAGACAGGTAGGCATCATGCAGTGCGGTGTACTTGCCCACAAGACCGATGCTGACATGGCGTTCTGCTTTCTGCATACGTTCCACCATCTGGGTCCATTCCGTCAGATCGCAGGTTCCGGGCTGGAGGCCCAGTTCGGAGCAGACGATGCTGCCAAGGCCTTCCTTTTCCAGAAGCAGGGGAACCTCATAGATGGAGGAGCAGTTGATGTTCTGCACAACATTGGCAGGTTTCACGTTGCAGAACATGGCAATCTTGTCTTTGGCATCCCTGGTGATGCTCCGCTCCGTGCGGCACACAATGATATCCGGCTGAATGCCGATGGAGCGAAGGCTCTTTACAGAGTGCTGGGTGGGCTTTGTCTTCATTTCTCCGGCTGCGGAGATATAGGGCAGGAGTGTGACGTGCACAAAGCAGGTGGCACCGGGACCCAGATCCCATTTCAGCTGGCGGATGGCCTCCATATAGGGGGAGGACTCCATGTCGCCCACGGTTCCGCCGATCTCGATGATGGCGATGTCAGCGCCGCTGTTTTCTGCAGCAGTCAGGATACGGTTCTTGATTTCATTGGTCACATGGGGAACGACCTGGACGGTACCGCCATGGTATTCACCGGCAAGTTCGCGCTCCATGATCCGCTTGTGCACCTTGCCTGTGGTGGTGCTGGCTTCTCCGTGCAGGTTCACATCGATAAAACGTTCATAGTGTCCCAGGTCAAGGTCAGCGGCTATGCCGTCATCTGTAATAAAGGCTTCTCCGTGCTGAAGAGGAGAGAGGAGACCGGGGTCTACATTGTAGTAGGGATCGCATTTCTGCATACTGACACGATAGCCACGGGATTTAAGAAGTCGGCCGATGGATGCTGCCGTGATGCCCTTTCCGAGGGAGGAAACGACACCGCCGGTGACAAAAACGTACTTGCATGACATATGGCGGTCTTTGTCCTTTCTGATTAGGTCGATAGGTTATACATACTGTTAAGTAGAAAGAGGATCTTTTAGGAATATTTGCGCTGTGTACTGTCATTCCATTTTTCCGGTTGTCCAGTACCTGATAATTCTATGGAGTCAGCAGTCCTCTGTCAAGCAAAGAGAACAGGAAAAACAAAGGATATGAAAACCTGGGAAGGAAAAATGGGCATATACAGAAGAAATGAGCACGGACTGTCTTCGGCGTTGCATATATTAGGAAGTTCTGAGGCATACAGATGGGTATGGTTATTTCGAATACCTGAACAAGGCAGAACAGACGGAGGCATATGCACGAGGGAGGCAGGAGGATATACAGACATGCAGGGAATGGTGAACGGGAACAGATACGAAACACCTGCTGAAAGGAGGAAAAGACGGACAATTTGTGCTTATGAATGACACTGGTTATCGGCTGAATTCAAGACA
>CAMOVR010000102.1 GCA_946627565.1 uncultured Clostridia bacterium | reverse complement strand
GGATATTCGCCCTGCACTTCAGCGATGGTCTCGCCGAAAGCATAGCCGGGCAGAACCAGCACGTTGTAATCTTCGTCCACGGCCTTTTCCACCATGGCAACACGCTCAGCGGTGGAGTCACCGGCGGGCTTGTAGTAGGTGAATTCGATGCCGTTGGCTTCGCAGAAAGCCTTGGCAGCTTCATAGGTGGTCTGGTTGAAGGACTGGTCGGTGATGTCACCGTAGTCGGTAATCATAGCCACGCGCATGTCCTCAGCAAACGCGCACACGCAGGTCAGGGTAAGAGCCAGCGTCAGAAGAATCGCAAGAAACTTTTTCAAGATATGTTCCCTCTTTCTCTAGATTCAGCCCGAAAGCTGTTATATGGAATTATATCAGGGAATCGGTCTTTTGAAAAGCCTTTTGCAAAACCTCCCTGCCGTGTCATGTCCTGCCGCAATCCCTGTTTATCCCCTGCGTTTTGACCTTTTTTTCATGGCAATTTATACGCATTCCGCCGGCCCTGCTTTTCTGTTGTATGGAAAAAGCCGGACAGATGTCCGGCTCATGTCATTCCAGTTCAAATGTCATCTGTACCGAGGCGGTGAAATCCAGGCCGTCCGGAACAATCTGTGTGGAAGCCGCTGCCATGGCACCGTCTGCGTTGGCGGACTTGGCCATGCGGGTACCGGTATAGCTGCCGTAGTTTTCGGTGACGCTCAGCACATCCCCCAGTTCATAGCCCATGGCGGCTGCCGCCAGCCTGGCCTTTCTGGAGCCTTCCTTAAGCGCAGCGGACAGGGCGTCGTCATAGGCCTTCCCGCCGGAGGATGACTGGAAGGTGATGCCGTCGCAGCTGTTGGCGCCGGCGCCAAGGGCGATATCGATGATCTCCCCTGCCCTGTCAATATCCGTAACAACCACCTGCAGGGAATTGCTCACCTGGTATCCTTTGACCACGCTGTCACCGCCGAAGCTGGAGTAGTCATACATGGCGTTGACATAGAAATAGGCGGTGGTGATGTTCTCCTCCGGAATCCCGGCTTCCTTCAGGGCATCCTTCACGGCCTGCACCTTTTCCGCATTGCTCCGGGATGCCTCAGATGCCTCATCTGCTGTGGTGCGCACCCCCAGATTCAGGCTGGCCCGGTCCGCGTCCACCGTGACGGTGGCGGTGCCGGTAACGGTAATGGTCCGCTTGTCTCCATCTGCCGATGCAGAGGATACGAGGCACAGTACAGTCAGGATCAGGCAGATAATGATGGAAAGACTTTTTTTCATATGCTCTTGCTCCTTTCATTCAGACGGCACCGTGGCCGTCTCTATTTGTTCTGACGCATGGCTTCTGTTTTTGTTCCGATTGCTGTCAGTTTCTGTTTTTTATCTCTGTTCGTTCAGGCTGCTGAAGCCCTCACCCAGGGCTTCAAAGGCTTCCGTCACGAACATGAAGGCTGATTCGTCCTCCTCGCTGACGATCTTCTTGATCATGGGAAGTTCGCTCCTGGACACCACGCACATGACAACGGGCCGCTCCTCCTTAGACCAGGCACCCCTGCCCTTAAGGAGGGTGGCGCCTCTTTCCATATCATGGAGGATCCGGTGGGAAACCTTCTCCCATGCCCCGGAGATGATAAAGCAGGCCTTATCCGCCGTAAGCCCGATGAGCACCATGTCAATGACCTTGGAGGACACATACACGTTGATCACCGCATACAGTGCCTCGTTGGCACCGATGAAAATACCCGCAGCGCAGATGACGATACAGTCAAGGATAAACAGGTACACACCCACCGACATATAGGGGATACGCCGGTAAATAAGCTTTGCCATCATATCCGTGCCGCCTGTGGTGGCGCCGCCCCGCATGATGAGGCCAAGCCCGGCCCCCAGGAGAATGCCTCCGAAGAGGGTGGAAAGCAGCGGGTCCTCCGTCATGGCAGGCACGGGGATCACGTCAATCAGGACGGAAAAGAGGGTCATGGCAATGAAGCTTCTCAGAGCAAAGATAGGGCCCATCCGCCTGAAGCTCAGAAGGAACAGGGGCACATTGAGCACAAGGCTCACCACACCTACGGGCCATTTGAAGAGATAATTGAAAATAATGCCTACGCCGGTAAGTCCGCCAGGGGCAATGCCGCTGGGCACCAGAAACAGCGGGTAGGCCAGAGCCCCCAGAATGGATCCCAGGACGATCTGGACATATGCCATGACCGCCACCTTCTTACTTTTTGCCAAAACCAGAATCTCCTTCCGTATCACTTCTGCCGGGCCTGGGGGTGAAATCAAAGGCATCCAGCATCTTTGATCTTTCCTTCCAGTCCGGCATGATTTTTTCCAGTTCCCTGTAAAAGGCCGGGGAATGATTGGGGTGAATCAGGTGGCAAAGTTCATGGGCAACAATGAACTCCACGCACCGTATGGGCACCTTGGCCAGGTTCCAGTTAAACCGGATGGTCCCCGTGGACGCCTGGCATTTGCCCCATGCCGCCACAGAGCGCATATACTGGACCTGCTTCACCTTCACCTGAAGCAGCAGGCTGTAGCGGTCAATCAGTGGATTGACGCAGGCCTTCAGGCGCTGTATGCGCCAGTTGAGAAACGCATTCCCGGAGGGCACGCCGTTTTCCCCCAGCACCACACGGTACCCCAGGCAGCAGTGTTCCTCCCCCGGAAGATAGGCCGGCTTAAAATCCGTGTTTTTCACCTTTTCCTTCAGCCACTCCATATTGTCATCCAGAAAGGAGAAGATCGTCCTCTGGGGGGTATGGGTGGGCACCGTCAGGGAGACATAGTCCACATCCCTGCGGATGGAAAGGCTCAGTTTGACCGCGTTGCTCCGCCGTGTCTGGCGGAAGCGGATTCCCTTATACACAAATTCCATGCTTTCTCCCTGCCCTTCTCCTTCCCCGCATCCAGCCTTCCAGATACGGCCACATGGGCTCAAGCATTGTCAGGTTCTCCCAAAACGCAGGCGGGTGTTCCGTAAACAACTGGTCTTCTGACTGCATCAGAAGATGGTTCATTTCATGCAGCACGGCCTCACGCAGCACATCCCGGCGCATCCATACAAGGCACGGATTGAGCCGGATCAGACCGTCCCGGGAACAGAGGCCGAAAGCCTTCCCTGGGCAGTCCAGGGAATAACAGACATGGGGGATTCCAAGCTTTTTTTGGAGCTCCGGCACCATTTCATCAAGGCACTTTTCAAGTACCGTTTTGCCATATGCCTTGATTTCACTCCGGCCGAGGCCTTCAGGGAGGGGGTCTTCCAGGAAAAAGGGCGGTGCGTTTCTGCCGTCTTCCATGCCCTTCAGGAACATGTCCCCGCTGCCCTCCGGCGCGCCTTCCGGCAGTGTCAGCACATAAAAAGAACCCGGCTTCTGATCCAGCCGAATGGCACCCAGACCTTTCTCGGACAATATGCGGACCCGGATCTGTCCTCCGTTTCCCGTCATGTTTTCACCCCACCCTGAAGTATACCCAAATCCTTCACACATGTCAAAGGCCTCCCGGAGAAGGGAGGCCCTTGACAGTTCTATGGAATTTTTGTTGTTTTGCAGATATTCCGCCTTACACGCGGCCCAGGTCCATGGACTTGTCGCCCTTGGTATTGGTTCCGAACACATAGTCATTGCCGGGCAGGACAGCATTGAGGAGAACGCCCACCAGAGAGGCAACAGCCAGACCGGACAGGGAGATGGAAACGGAACCCAGGGAGAAGGAGATGGCGCCGGCGGCGGAGAAGGAAATGCCCAGAGACAGGGACATGATGAGGGCAGCGATGATGACGTTGCGGCTCTTGGTGAAGTCCACCTGGTTTTCCACAATGTTACGCACGCCGACAGCGGAAATCATACCATAGAGGATCAGGGAGACGCCGCCGATGGTGGCGGTGGGCATGCAGTGCACCAGGGCAGAGAACTTCGGGCAGAAGGAAAGCAGGGCCGCAATGATGGCAGCCAGGCGGACAACGCCCGGGTCATGGACGCCGGTCAGAGCCAGCACGCCGGTGTTCTCGCCGTAGGTGGTGTTGGCAGGAGCGCCAAACAGGGCAGCCATGGTGGTAGCCAGGCCGTCACCCAGCAGGGTGCGGTGGAGGCCCGGGTCTTCCACAAAGTTTTCATCCACGGTGGAGGAGATGGCGCAAATGTCACCGATATGCTCCATCATGGTGGCCAGAGAGATGGGCACCATGGCGATAAAGGCGGAGAAGAGCAGGGCGCCGTTGGTATTGCTGAACAGGCCCACCACGGTTTCTTCCATCTTAATGGGGAAGCCGATCCAGGCGGCTTCCTTCACTTCCGTGAAGTCCACCTGACCGAACAGGGCAGCCACCGCATAGGAGCCCACAACACCCAGCAGGATGGGGATGATCTTGATCATGCCCTTGCCCCAGATGTTGCACACCACGATGATGGCCACTGCCAGAATGGCGATCCACCAGTTGGCGGCGCAGTTGTTCACGGCGCTGGAAGCCAGGTTGATGCCGATGCAGATGATGATGGGGCCGGTGACGATGGGCGGGAAGAACCGCATGACCTTCTGGGGTCCGAAGGCACGGAACAGGCAGGAGACCAGCACATACACGAGACCCGCGCAGGCTACGCCAAAGCCGGCATAGGGGATCCACTGGGTACCGGTAAGGCCGGCACCGTCCGCCATGGTCTTTACCGCGGCATAGCCGCCCAGGAAGGCAAAGGAGGAACCCAGGAAAGCAGGAACCTTACCCTTGGTGATGAAGTGGAACAGGAGGGTGCCAAGGCCTGCCATGAGCAGCGTGGTGGCCACATCCAGTCCAGTGAGGGTGGGCACCAGCACGGTGGCGCCGAACATGGCGAACACATGCTGGAAACCGAGCAGAGCATACCTTCCCACCGAGATCTTCTTTTTCTGAGACATACGGTACTTCCTTTCTGTAAGTCGTATTGTACCAGAGGAACAATGGAGAAAAAGATACCAATATGATAACCGGCAGGCCGGATATCAGACGATATGGGATGCATCCCTTTCATAGAGTGCCACCAGGTCGTCGCCGTCAATCTCCGTGACGTGCACGCCCACGCGCTCCATATGGGATGTGGGGATATTCTTCCCCACAAAGTCGGGCCGGATGGGCAGTTCCCTGTGCCCCCGGTCAATGAGCACCGCCAGGCGTATGGCAGCGGGTCTGCCCGCGTCCATGACGGCTTCCATGGCTGCCCGGGCCGTACGTCCGGTACAGAGGACGTCATCCACCAGAATCACCGTGCGCCCCGTCACATCCACAGGCACATCCGTCCCGCGAACCCTGGGCATGTCGTATCCCCGGTCCTGGTCGTCCCTGTAGTGGGAGATGTCCACCTCACCCACGGGCACCTTAAGATGTTCATAGCGCTCAATCATATCAGAGAGTCTGCGCGCCAGCGGTACGCCGCGGCGCCTGACACCCAGCAGAACCGCGTCCTCCAGCTGACTTACCTGTTCAATCATCTCATGGGAAACCCGGGCCAGGGCCCGGCTCATGGCAGGTGCATCCATGATGACTGCCTTCGCTGCTGTCACATGTAAGCCTTCTTCCGTGAAAGAATGTACGGCATAAGAAAAATGCCTTCTCCGCACGGAAAAGGCATGGACAAGCACGCTGACGGTTCTTCTGCCTTTTCAGCCGCACGGGACTGAATTAAAGGAATTCCTGAAGCCGGGGCGGAGTGTATCACATTCCCTGCCTTCTGTAAACAGCCCGCCCATATGCTTATTATTGCCTTTTTGAGCTCCCCTGCCCCGGATTCCCCGACAAATTCACATTTTCTTTATATTTTTCCTGCTCAGCTGATGGTGGACCAAGTTTATATGCTTATTGGAAAGCAAATGCGCACGATTCTGTTCTTTTTTGTTCATTTGAGCCCTTTCTGTACTTCTTTGTTCCGCCCAAACTTTCCGTATCATCCTGCCCGGAATCAAGGGTCCCCTGCATGTATTCTTGACAGACAGAAGGGATTGTATTATTCTCGTTTTTGAAACACAGAAAAAATACATTCTGTGTAAATTGTCTGTCTGAACAGACAGCCAAAGGAGTCCTCTTTTCATGTCACAAATCACGTTTCAGCCCATGATGGAAAGCCGTCCCATCCGGGACATCGCCTACGAAGTGCTGCGCCACGGGATCATCACCGGGGAAATCCCGGCAGGCGAACGTATTGTGGAAACGGAATACGCAGCCAGACTGCATATCAGCCGCACACCCCTCAGGGAAGCCCTCAGGCGTCTTGAGCGGGACGGACTGGTGGAATATGAGATGCGCCGGGGCGTTATGGTACGCGCTTTCACCCTGGATGACGTAGATGAGATCTACACCATCCGCAATGCCCTGGAGATGCTGACACTGCCGGCCATCATTGAAAAGGCCACCAAGGAAGACATAGCATCCCTGCGGCAGAAGCTTTCCGAAATGGACAGACTCATCTCCATAAACGATGTGGAGACCCTCTCTCCCCTCACCCGGGCCTTCCATGCCCAGCTGACCCAGATCTGCGCCCAGAAGCGGATCCTCCGGGTCATTGAGAGCCAGGACGAATACATCACCCGGTTCTCCGGCATGGCCATCCGCAAGGTGGAAAACCTGATGGAATCCCACAAGGAACACTACCAGCTGGTGGATTTCGTGGAGAAGAAGGATCTGGAAGGCTTCCGCACCCTCATGCAGCATCATATAGATGACAGCAAACGGCTGTGCCTCATCGCCCTGAAGGAACAGTTCCATTACGAATAAGAAAGAGCAGCAGTCAAGATTTATGTTCTACGCAAATTATCACTCTCACACCGTACGCTGCCATCATGCCGTGGGCACAGAAGAAGCGTATGTGCTTGCTTCCATCGAGATGGGGTATTCCGTCCTGGGCTTTTCCGATCACACGCCCTGGCGCTTTGCCTCCGACTATGTCAGCGGCATGCGCATGTCTCCAGATGAACTTAAGGGGTATGTGGAGACAGTTGCATCCCTCCGTGAGCGGTACAGGTCCCAGATCCGGATCCACACGGGTTTGGAAGCGGAATACTTTCCCCGCTACGTATCCTGGCTTCATGAGATGCAGGACATGGGCGTGAGCTATTTCATCCTGGGACAGCATCAGGTGGACACGGAAGAAAACGGGGACTACTCCTCGCGAATGTGTGAAACAGATGACGGTGTCCTCCGCTATGCCGAGTCCTGCGCGGAAGGCATACGCACAGGGATGTATGCCTATATCGCCCATCCTGACCTGTACATGGCCAGGAGACGGAACCCGGAAGATTTCAACAGGGCCTGTGAGCGGGCAGCGGACATGATCTGCCAGGCCTGTCTTGAAGAGGGTGTCCCGCTGGAATACAACCTGCTGGGTCTTGGGGATGAACTTTCCGGCCACAGCAGAGGCTATCCGAATCCCCAGTTCTGGGCCTATGCCGCAAAGCACGGCTGCAACGCCATCATCGGGGTTGACGCCCATGACCCGGCCCAGATCCTGAACCCGGAACCCCGGCGCGTTGCCAGGGAGAGGCTGAATAAGCTGGGATACAACATCCTGGACTGCCTGCCCATGGACGAGGATCTGAGAAACGCAAAAAAGTAAACATAACAGCGCTTCACCTTCGGGTGAGGCGTTTTTTTAAGCATGCTCAGGCCGGGTCTTCGGAAACCCTGCATGGTGCTATACAGCAGGATCTTCTCCCCGGTACCTGCGGGGCAGATATCCACAGGTCTTCTGATTACATGAAAAACGGGATACCCGTCCACCGGATATCCCGTTTTCAAATCTTTATTCGCAGATCGTACCGTCTGCATATTCTGCCGCTTAAGCAGCCTGTTGTCAGCCGATCATCCAGAGAATCAGGGCCAGAACAACAAACACGGCTGCGGAAATCTTGGTGCCCAGCTGGAGCTTGGCATCCACGGCAGCGGCCTTGGTCTTGTTGACAATGCTGGTGGACTCGCCGGCCAGGGCGCCCAGTCCGGAAGACTTGCTGGACTGCAGCAGCACGGTGACGATCATGAAAAGAGCGGAAAGAATAACCAGAATGGAAAGTACAACAGTCATAACGATGACCCCCTCAGAATAATCCCGCGCATCATAGCACAGGTTCAGTTAAAATGCAAATCTTAATCAGCTGGGCTGCTTGCCGATATAGGCAAGGATGCCGCCGTCCACATACAGGATGTGGCCATTGACGAAGTTGGAAGCGTCGCTGGCAAGAAACACAGCGGGTCCGCCCAGATCCTCAGCCTCGCCCCAGCGTCCGGCAGGGGTCTTGGCCCGGATAAAGGAATCAAAGGGATGCATGGAGCCGTCAGGCTGCTTCTCACGCAGGGGAGCGGTCTGGGGCGTTGCGATATAGCCCGGTCCGATGCCGTTGCACTGGATATTGTACTCGCCGTATTCAGAAGCAATGTTCTTGGTGAGCATCTTCAGGCCGCCCTTGGCAGCAGCATAGGCAGACACGGTTTCACGGCCCAGTTCGGACATCATGGAGCAGATGTTGATGATCTTGCCGTGGCCCTTCTTGATCATGGAAGGAATGACAGCCTTGGACACGATGAAAGGTGCATTCAGGTCCACATCCACCACCTGACGGAACTGCTCGGCGGTCATTTCCACCATGGGGATCCTCTTGATGATGCCGGCATTGTTCACCAGAATGTCGATGACACCGACTTCTTCCTCGATCTTCTTCACCATGGCCTGAACCTGGTCTTCCTTGGTGACGTCGCAAACATAGCCATGCGCCTTGATGCCCTTGTCGGCATAGGCCTTGAGGCCCATGTCCACCTTATCCTGGCTGATATCGTTGAACACGATGGTGGCGCCGGCAGCGTTCATGGCGCTGGCAATGGCAAAACCGATGCCGTAGCTGGCACCCGTTACCAGGGCAATCTTGCCTTCAAGAGAAAACATATTCCCGTTCATGTGTATCCTCCTTATATATTTTTCGTTAAGGCCTGAATTACATCAGGTCCTTCATGGCGATACCGTCCATATCGTCGAAATCCTGGTTCTCGCCGCACATACCCCAGATAAAGGTATAGGCCTGGGTGCCCACACCGGAGTGGATGGACCAGGAGGGAGAAATGACGGCCTGCTCATTGCGCATGATGATATGCCGTGTTTCCTTGCCCTCGCCCATCATATGCACCACGAAGGCATCCTCGGGCATATCGAAATAGAGGTAGACTTCCATGCGCCTGTCATGGGTATGGCAGGGCATGGTGTTCCACACGCTGCCCGGATTCAGGGTGGTCATGCCCATCACCAGCTGGCAGGACTTCACCTGGCCGGGGAGAATGTACTTGCGGATGGTACGGCTGTTGGCTTCCACCTGGCTGCCGAGTTCCTGATGGACACAGTCCTCAGGACGGATATACACCGTGGGATAGGCCGTATGTGCCGGGCAGGAATTGAAGTAGAAATGCGCGGGCTTGTCTGCATCCTTGGAAGTCAGGACGATCTCGCGGCAGCCTCTGCCCACATACAGACCGTCACGGCACCTGAGGTTATATTCCGTGCCGTCCACCGTCACGGTGCCTTCACCGCCGATGTTGATAATGCCCATTTCCCTTCTTTCCAGGAAATACTGGGCCCTGAGCTCATCGCCTGCATCCAGTGTCAGGCTCTTTGTCACCGGAACGGCAGATCCCGTGATAATCCGGTCAATATGACTGTACACCATCTTGACCTGATCAGGCTGAAACAGGTCATCAATCAGAAACTCACTGCGGAGCCGCTTCGTATCATAGTTCTTCACATCCAGCGGAGAACTTGCCGTGCGCAATTCCACAACGTTCACCTCCATCATACTTGGTCCCGGACTGGGACAGCATGTATTGTACCGCATCCACCCTGATTTGAAAAGCATTTTTTCAGCTGCTGCAATTGTTTCCGGTCCTCCGTGCCGCCCGGGAACTCATTCGTTATCCGTCAGGAACTTCCTGAGCCGTGACCGGTTGGCCCGGATATTGGGAACCAGAACGGACATGCCGTTTACATTCTCGCTGGAATAGGTCCCGGCGGCCGGCACGGTCATGGTGAAAATATCCGCATTCATGCACCTGACAGCGGTGGGGATCAGCTTCAGGCAGTCCCCCAGGGAAAGGTCCGTCCGCACGGTGCTGAAGCCCTCGGTGATCAGCTGGGTCATTTCACTGAGCGTCATGGACATGGCCTTATGGAATGCAGCCTCCATAACCTTTCTCTGTCTCTGTGTCCTGGCAAAGTCATTGTCGATCTTCCGGATCCTGGCAAAGCACATAGCCTGCTTTCCGGTCAGATGCACCTGCTCTCCGAAGTCATACAGCAGCTGATCTTCCTCCGGATCCCCGGTATAGGTGTTGTAAAAGCGGAGGATGCTGTTGACCTGCCGCATTTCTTCCTCCGACACGTCCACCTCGATGCCGCCCATGATGTCAATCAGGCGGATGAGCCGGGAAAAGTTCACTTCCACATAGGCGTCAGCTTCCACGCCGAAATTGTTCTTCAGTGCCTTTCTCAGGAGTCTGTCCCCGCCCCACACGTAGGCTGCGTTAAGGCGGTTGCTGCTGCGTCCGGGAATGGGAACATACATGTCCCTGAGAAAAGATACCATATGGATGGTCTTATTCTGGGCATCCAGGCGTACAAAGAGGGTGGTGTCAGACCTTCCCCTGGATTCCTCATCATAGGCATCCGTGCCGATGAGCAGCAGGGTATACACATCCGTATCCGCAATCCCGGAATCCTCCGGCAGCACCAGGTAGTCCGTTTCATCCTGTTCCGCCAGAACCTTCAGGAGTTCCTCCTCGGACATGGGTTCCAGGTCTTCATCCTCCCCGGCTGCATCGCCTGAAAAGGAATCCAGGTCCAGATCCTCCAGCCAGTCCCCGTCAAGGTCCCAGTCTTCTTCCTCTGGCGTGTCTGCCTGTGTCTCTCCGGATTGGATCTCTTCCTTATAATTGTCTTCTGTTTCCAGTTTTTCTCCGGCTGTCCCCTTTTCAGAAGAGGGCGCAGGTTCCTCCTCTTCCTCCAGCGTCATGCTGAAGGGTTCTTCCGTCTTGTCCTGTGCCCGCTCAAGGATTTCCTCTTCCCCGCCTTCAAGTTGCATGTCTTCCCACTGCCCGGAAAGGTCTCCCTCGGCAAAACCGGAGAAGGGCAGCAGAAGACACAGAAGAAGGCAGCACAGCCTCTTGATTGTTTTCATGAATGCATATCCTCCTGCGCAGCCTGAAGCAGCGCTTCCCTGCTGTTTTCAAGTGTCCCGTCCATAACACGGTTCAGAAGACCTGACAGGACCTGTCCCATCTCCGGTCCCGGCTTCATGCCAAGGCGGATCAGGTCGCCTCCCCGTATGGCCAGGTCGGACAGCTTATAACAGGGTTTTTCCTTAAGGAGCGCATCCAGTGCATCGCACCTGGCCTTATACTCCTTTTCCGCGTTTTCCCGGATCCAGTCAGCCTTGGCCATATCATCCGCCATGTGCACCAGGATCAGCTGTCTGAATCTTTCCTCGCCGAAGCGGTTCAGGCGGCTGAGCAGGGACTTTCTGTCAAGGCGTATGGAGATGTCATGGTACCTGACCAGATCCAGCACCGTCTCCCTTGTCTTCCCGTCCACCTTCAGGCGGTCCAGAACACCTTCCGCAAACATGGCGGACTTTTCCTGATGCCCATGGGCATGGCCTATACCCTTGCTGTCCATGGTAAAGGCCTGGGGCTTTCCGCAGTCATGCAGCAGCATGGCCAGGCGGATGGCTGAATCCTTTGGGCAGGCTTCCACGGAGCGGATCATATGCTCATAGACATCATATTTATGGAACGGCGTGCGCTGGTCAAACCCGATGCAGGGTTTCAGCGGCGGCATGATATGGGCAAAGACATCCGCATAATCCATAAGGATCCGTCCTGCGCCGCTGCCCAGCAGGAGTTTCTGCATTTCCTGCCAGATCCTTTCTGCTGAAATCCCGTCAAGGGTCGGATAAAGGGTATGCACGGCATCCGACGTAGCGTCATCCAGGGTAAAATCATAGGTGGAAGCAAACCGCAGGGCCCGGAGGATCCGAAGGGCATCCTCATCAAAACGGTCCCGGGGATTGCCCACGCACCGTATCGCCTTTTTCTTCAGGTCTTCCCTTCCGCCAAACAGGTCAATGAGACCGTCCTTTGGATTCCATGCCATGGCATTTACCGTGAAATCGCGCCTTGCCAGGTCCTGACGGATATCCCCCACAAAATGCACATCGTCCGGATGCCGGTGGTCTGTATAGTCCCCGTCCACCCGGTATGTTGTTACCTCATATGGCACATGATCAAACACAATGCACACAGTGCCGTGCTTGATCCCCACATCCAGAAGCTTTCTGCCTGAGAACACCTGCCGGATCTCTTCCGGAAGGGCGGATGTGCAGATGTCCCAGTCTTTCGGCACCTTCTCAAGCAGGCTGTCCCGCACACAGCCTCCCACAAAGCTGGCGCTGTAGCCGCATGACTGCAGCGTGTTTACAATATAAAGCGCCTCTTCCGGCGGCTGAATCCTGATATCCATCTGTTTCACCTCTCTTCCAAAAGAAAACAGCAGAAAGATAACGAACCTGAGCTCAGGTTTCTTCACCGTTCCTATTGTAGCATACTCAGAAGGTGTCTTGGAACTGCATTTATGCTGTCACGTCTGTCTCAGCATGCTGCACAGTTGTCTTTTGTGCAACATGACGAAGTTTTAGAGGTATTTATGTTTATAGTGCACTGTTTTTGGATTTCATTGTGCATTCTTACTTGTTTTGCACATACTCTTCTGTATTTTTTTGGCTTTTTCGCCCCTCGAAAACCCCTGAAGCCATGGCGTACTTAGATTTTTGTCTGAAAAAACGCTTTACAAACCCGGCCGGGCATGGTAGTATCTCATGGTTTCTGCGCTGCGTCCGCGTGGGCGGCTGCATGCTTTCGCATGTTCCATGACGGGCAATGCAGATTCCTGAGCATCCGGTCAGCAATCCTTCCATTATATTGCTGCCCGCCTGCGCCGCGCACCTGCATCACCAGGGGACGGCACATCACCAGTTTGCTACCGTTTTCAGGGGAGGGTTGCCCCGGGGGACGGAAACAGCTGTTTCCCCTTTGGGACAGTCAGGGACTGTCCATCAGTATTTGGAGGTGTTTTACACACATGGCACGCATTGCGGGCGTTGACCTGCCCA
>CAMOVR010000101.1 GCA_946627565.1 uncultured Clostridia bacterium | reverse complement strand
GGTGCCTGCCGTGCCGTTCTGGAAATGGCCGGTGTGAAGGATATTCGTACGAAGTCCTTCGGCACCAACAACCCCATCAACATGGTCAAGGCCACCCTGGAAGCCCTCAAGCTTCTCAGGAGCCCTGAACAGGTTGCTCAGATGCGCGGTCTGACCGTAGAAGAACTTCTTGCATAAGGAGGAAATGGAAAATGGCACTCAAGATTACCTTGACCAAGTCTCCCATCGCCTCCCTGCCCAAGCACAAGGCAAATGTTGAAGCGCTGGGGCTGAAGAAGGTTGGCCAGACGGTCATCCATCCCGACAATCCCGCCGTGCGCGGACAGATCTTCGCCGTGAAGCACATGGTGAAGGTCGAAGAAGTTAAAGAGTAAGGAGGGAAAACCCGAATGAAACTGCACGAACTGCGTCCTGCAGAAGGATCGACCACTGCTGGTAAGCGCCTTGGTCGTGGCGTGGGTTCCGGACTGGGCAAGACCTCCGGTAAAGGCCACAAAGGTGCAAAGGCCCGTTCAGGCGGCGGCAAGCGCCCCGGTTTTGAAGGCGGCCAGATGCCTCTGTATCGCCGCGTCCCCAAGAAGGGATTCACCAATATTTTTGGCACCGATTATGCTGCCATCAACGTCGATCGACTCAACTGTTTTGAAGATGGCGCAACTGTCGATGCAAAAGCATTGCTTGACGCCGGCATTATCAAGAAGACCCTTGGCGGTGTCAAAATCATGGGTGACGGCGAGCTCAACAAGAAGCTCGTTGTGAAAGCCGCCAAGTTTACTGCCTCTGCAAAGGAAAAGATCGAGGCTCTCGGCGGGAAAGCCGAGGTGATCTGATATGGTCGATTCACTTAAGAAGATGTGGGCCAATCAGGATATCCGTAAAAAGCTGATTTACACCTTCCTGATGCTGCTCCTTTACCGTCTGGTTTCCGTTATCCCGGCACCCGGTATTGATCCTTCCCGAGTTGGTTCCACCATGGATCTTCCCCTGCTGCAGCTGGTCAACATGATGACCGGTAACAGCTTCTCCCAGATGACCATCATGGCCATGGGCATCACGCCCTACATCAATGCATCCATTATCATGCAGCTTCTGTGCATCGCTATCCCTGCACTGGAGCGGCTGAGCCAGGATGACAGCGGTGAGGGCAGGAAAAAGATCGACCGGATCACCCGTTACGTAACGGTTGGTCTGGCCGCTCTGCAGGCCATCGGTCTTGTGGCCGGCCTTAACTATGTTAAGAGCGGCTGGTTGAACTACGTTCTGGTTGGCGTGTCCATGGCTGGCGGTACTGCCTTCGCCATGTGGATAGGCGAACAGATCACGGATAAGGGCATCGGCAACGGCGTCAGCCTCCTGATCTTCGTCGGCATCATCTCCAACCTGTTCAACGGCGTTGTCGCCGGGTTCACCAACGCCAGCGCTAACGGCGTGACCTCCGGCTGGATCAACCTGATCATTATCATCGTCGTGGCTATCGTCATGACCGTGCTGGTCACCTTTGTGGAACTGGGCGAGCGGCGCATCCCGCTGCAGATTGCCCGGCAGACCAAGGGCCGCAGGGTGTACGGCGGACAGAATACCCGCCTGACCCTGAAGGTTATCTCCGTCGGCGTTCTCCCGCTGATCTTCGCTTATTCTTTCATGGCCTTCCCGTCCACCATCATTCAGCTGGTAGACCCCAAGGCCAACGGCGCCTTCACGCAGTGGTGGCTGGTGAACATGGGCAACGGAAGTCCGCTGTACATTCTCATCTCCTCTCTGCTGATTATCGCTTTTACATACTTCTATTCCTCCATCAGCTTCGACCCCAAGAAGCAGTCTGAACAGCTGATCATGCAGGGCGCTACCATTCCTGGCCAGCGCGGCAAGAACATGCGTGCCTATCTGCAGAACACGGTTAACCACCTGAATCTGTTTGCGGCTCTGTTCCTGGCTATCCTGTCTGCTGTTCCTACCCTGCTCACCCGCAGCCTGAATGCCAGCGTGCCTTTCGCAGCCAGCTCCATTCTCATCGCGGTGTCCGTGTCGCTTGAATCCATCCGCACCATCCAGGGCGAGATGAGCATCCGCGGCATTGACATGGACGTCGAAAAGGGCGGATTCATGTAAGAGACCGGGGTCCGTGCGTCCATGTGGCGCACGGACCACATGTGAAAATACGAAACCTCTCAAACAATCTATATGGGAAAGGAAGCGGCAGGATGAATATTATCTTTTTGGGACCTCCCGGCGCAGGAAAAGGAACCCAGGCACAGCGTGTCTGTGAAGAACTGAATATTCCTCAGATTTCTACGGGCGATATTCTCCGCAGAGCCATTAAGGAAGAAACCCCTGTCGGTCTGAAGGCCAAGGCATTCGTGGAGTCCGGTGCTCTGGTGCCTGATGAGATCCTGGTGGAAATCATCAAGGACCGCCTTGCTCAGGACGACTGCAGCAAAGGGTACATTCTGGATGGCTTCCCCCGTACAGTTCCCCAGGCTGAAGCGCTGGAAAAGATTGCAAAGATCGACGTTGTTGTCGAACTGGCAGTCGATGATGAAGCTCTGATCCGCCGTCTCAGCGGACGCCGTGTGTGCCTCAAGTGTGGTGCTACCTATCATGTATCCACCCTGGGCGACAGGACAACCTGCGAAAAGTGCGGCGAGACCCTGATTCAGCGCAAGGATGACAATCCTGAGACGGTGAAGAACCGGCTGGATGTCTATCACAGCCAGACCGCCCCCCTGATTGCATTCTACGAGGGCAAGGGACTCCTGAAGACATTTGACGGCATGCAGGATATCGATGCCGTATATGCCTCCATCATGGGTACCCTGAGGGCTCTTGCATGATTTTTATCAAGAATTCGGATCAGATCGCAGGCATGCGGAAGGCCGGGGCTCTTCTCTATGAGGTCCTCCAGACCCTGAAGGAAGAAGTACGGCCGGGCATTTCCACGCAGGATCTCAATGCGCGGGCAGAAGAACTGATCCGCAGAGGAAACGCAACTCCTTCTTTTCTCAACTACAATGGGTTTCCTGCCAGTCTGTGCACCTCTGTCAATGATGTGGTGGTGCACGGTGTACCGGATGAGCAGTGTGTGCTTAAGGAAGGAGATATCATTTCTCTGGACTGCGGCCTCCTGCTGGATGGATGGCAGGCAGACAGTGCCCTGACCGTGCCGGTGGGGAAAATCTCCAGGGAAGCGGCGGACCTGATTGCCACCACGGAAGCATGTTTCTTTGCCGGGGCTTTTGCAGCCAGGGCAGGGAACACGCTGGGGGACATCGGATACGCTGTACAGAAACTGGCCGAGTCCAAAGGCTACGGTGTGGTAAGGGATCTTTCCGGTCACGGCATCGGCCGGGACATGCATGAAGATCCTTATGTCTACAACTTTGGCATCCCGGGTATGGGCTTCAGGATCCGTCCCGGCATGACCATTGCCGTTGAACCCATGATCACCATGGGTGACTGGCATGTGGACGAGGAAGAGGACGGTACATTTGTGCGGACGGCCGATGGCAGCCTGGCAGCTCATTACGAGCACACCCTGGCGATCTTCGACGGAAAAGCACCAGAGCTTCTCACGTATCCCGGCTATGTCTGGAAGGAGATGGCCTGATGGACCGTATTGCGTTGGAACCCGGGCGTGTGGTCCTGTCCAGGGAAGGACGGGACAGGGGTAGATACTTCATTGTTCTGGAGGTTCCGGATGAAGCCTTTGTGGTGGTGGCAGATGGCCTTACCCATAAGCTTCATCATCCAAAGAAAAAAAACATCAAACATGTCAGACCGAAGCCTGTGAAAATGGATCTTCAGCAGAGCTTTCCCAGCGGTCATATGCTGGACAGCGATCTGAGGAGTTTCCTGGAAAATCATGGGTTTGGCCTGAAACGGCCCCTGTGCAAGGAGGACTGAAAACTTGTCAAAGGATGACGTCATCGAAATGGATGGAAAGGTCGTGGAGGCCCTTCCGAACGCCATGTTCCGCGTGGAGCTGCCTAACGGCCACCAGATTATGGCGCATATCTCGGGAAAAATGCGTCAGAATTTTATCCGCATCTATCCCGGTGATAAAGTTACTGTCGAGCTTTCGCCCTATGATCTGACCCGCGGTCGGATCACCTGGCGCAGCAAGAGCTGATCTGAAGAGTCAAAGGAGGAATCCTCATGAAAGTCAGGCCGTCTGTCAAGCCGATCTGCGAAAAGTGCAAGATTATCAAGCGTAAGGGCAAGGTCATGGTGATCTGCGAGAACCCCAAGCATAAGCAGCGCCAGGGCTGAGAACCTGTGTGTATTCAAAAAGACTGCCGCAAGGCAGTCTTTTTTGGCGCTCAGGGCTGCATGCAATGGAAGGAACCCGGCAGGGTCCCGGAGTCTGCACCGGCGTGTGTGAGCTCGTACGGGAGAGGGCTGAAGGCCGGCATGCCTTGCAAAGTCTGCCGGCCCTGTCATTGCGCTCATACACTCAATTTTATATTCCTTCCGTGACAGGAAACAGGCCGTGCATCTGCACGGCCTGTCTGTAAGTTTGTTCAGATCCGGGAGACAGCCTCAATGAGATTATCCCATGGGCATATACAGGGCTCCTGTTTTGAGCATCTCCACGGCGCCTTCCACAGCAGTGGGATTGGTTGGGACAAGGAACTGTGCAAGAATTGAAAGCATCAGGCTTGCCAGAAGCAGGATGATGGCACCGCCAAGACGGGAGGAAATCTGTGCGAAGGGCATCAGTTCCATACGGTCTGCGGCAGAGAGCACAGCCACGTCACCCGTGCCGCCCATGTTGGACATGCACAGACCGGCCGTGACACCGGATTCGAAGGGATAGAAGCCAACCAGCCGGCCGACGAGGGCAGCGCCTGTGAAAGCGCCAACACAGGTGGCAAGGCAGAGCAGGAGATAGGTCAGGCTGAAGGAACTGATGACGGTGCCGATCTCCAGGTAGCAAACGCCAATACCCATGAGCAGCACGTTGGTCAGATTCTTCATGATGAACTGGAACCACTGATAGCAGGCAATCTCGATGTTCTCGGGAATGATGTTGGTGATCTTGCATACAGCAACGGTGATGATCATCCAGGCATAGGCATGGATGGTAATACCGGTGCCCAGTGCATTCCAGAGGCCCTGGAAGATGTAGCCGATGGCGAAGAAACCGTTGGAGACAAGAAGGCCGATGCCCAGATACCGCAGGTTGATGGAATCACGCTTTGCCTGCATTTCAGGGCTGATTTCCAGTTCCTTCGGATCCATGGAACCGCTCTGCATCAGGGCGCCGTTGCCGTTGAGCTTGCCACGGAGAACCTTCACCAGGATACCGGCCAGCACGATGGAAATGGCATTGCCGATGGCCACGGCAGGGGTCATGACGGAGAGGGCTTCCGCAGCGGACATGGTACCGCTGGTTTCAAAGATCTTGGAAAGGGGAGAAGCGCCGGCACCCATGCCGCCGCCCATGATGGGCAGGGCAACGAGCAGCAGGGCATTCATGACAGGATAGCCCATGAGAGCGGCAACGCCCATGCACAGGCCGAAGGCCAGGATCAGGCCGCCGAAGATGGCGGGGAAGTAACGGGCAGCAGCCTTCACCAGGAGTTTCCGGTTCATGCCCAGGATGGAGCCGGTGATCAGAGCGGCGATGTACCAGTCAAGGAAGCCGCCGGTGGTCTTGAAGAAGGTGCCTATGTTGCCCACCAGGTCCAGGTTGCCCAGGGGAAGAGCCATGTTGTAAACAGTGGCTCCGTCCACGGTGGAGGCAGCGGGGATCAGGTTGAAATAGACCAGCAGGGCTGAGCCGAAGATGACGACGATGGCACCGCCGCCCAGATAGCTCTTGACGATGGGGGTATGGTCACCGATCCAGGCCAGGATATCGCCAACGACGATCATGAAGGCAAAGCATCCGGCCATGCCCTTGGGAAGCACGCCGAGATATGTGGCCAGCAGGACAACGGCGGAGATGATGGCAAATATCTGCCAGGGAAGCGAGAAGAAGGTAATTGGCTGCTTGGCCTTTGGTGTTTTATCGTTAGACATATTGTCAGCTCCTTATTTCGTTTTGAAGGTGCACCGGTATGTCAGATCCTGGCTACGCCGCTGTCCCTGGCCGCCTTGGCCACAGCAGATGCCACAGCGGGACCCACGCGCTTGTCAAAGGCAGCAGGGAGAATGTACTCGGCATTGAGCTCGTCATCGGATACCAGGGCTGCCAGAGCATGGCTTGCAGCCAGCTTCATGGCCTGGTTGATGTCCTTTGCACGCACATCCAGGGCGCCGCGGAACAGGCCCGGGAAGACCAGCACGTTGTTGATCTGGTTGGGATGGTCAGACCTGCCTGTGCCCACCACAGCAGCACCGGCTGCCTTGGCGTCATCCGGCTCGATTTCCGGCGTGGGGTTGGCCATGGGGAAGACGATGCACTTGTCGGCCATGGAAGCGATCATTTCCTTGCTGACAATGTGGGGCGCACTGACGCCGATAAAGACGTCTGCTCCCGCCAGGGCATCGGCCAGCTTGCCGGAGAAGTGCTCGGGATTGGTGATCTTTGCCATATCAGCCTGGGCAGGATTCATCTCGATGCCTTCGCAGAGAATACCGTTGCGGTCCACCATCTTCAGGTGCCTGACGCCCAGGTCCATGATGTGACGTCCGATGGCGATGCCGGCAGATCCGGCGCCGTTGATGACGACTTTTACGTCTTCAATCTTCTTGTCCACCACTCTCAGGGCGTTGAGCATGGCAGCGCCCACCACGATGGCCGTGCCATGCTGGTCGTCATGGAAGATCGGGATATCACAGATTTCCTTCAGGCGGCGTTCAATCTCAAAGCAGCGGGGCGCGGCAATGTCCTCCAGGTTGATGCCGCCGAAGCTGCCGGAAATGAGATAGATGGTACGGACGATTTCGTCCACATCCTTGGAACGGATACAGATGGGGAAGGCATCCACATCTCCGAATGCCTTGAACAGGGCGCATTTGCCCTCCATAACAGGCATGCCGGCTTCCGGACCGATGTCGCCAAGACCCAGGACGGCGGTGCCGTCGGTGATGACTGCCACCAGATTGCTGCGGCGGGTCAGGGTAAAGGACTTATCGTAATCCTTCTGGATCTCCAGACAGGGCTGTGCCACACCGGGGGTGTAGGCAAGGGAAAGATCATCCTTGTTCTGAACGGGAACACGGGAAATGACCTCGATTTTGCCCTTCCATTCTGCGTGCAGCCGCAGAGATTCCTCAGCATAATTCATATAGGACTACCTCCAGTCAGAAGAAATTGGTTATGTACATCATACATGGATAATCTGGAAAATACAAGGACAAAAAATACACAATAAAATTAACGGTTCAGACGGCTTAACCGCATAAGGGAAAGCCGGATTCAGATTGACTTTTACCGGGTTACGGATACAATGGAGAACAGCAGAGAAACGTGACTGCAGAAAAAATGGGTCTGAACAGGAGGTCTACTATAGATGACAGCGCTGGAATATGCAAAAGCGGCATGTGAAACCATGATGCGGAAATTTGAAGCGGCAGACCTGCCTCCAAAGGGGCATTTTCATTATCATCAGGGTGTATTTCTCTCCGGTGTCATGGAGACATGGAAGATCTGCGGGGATGACCGGTATTTTGACTATGCCAAAGGCTGGATAGACAGCGTATTTGACGCGGACGGGAAGATAAAGGATGTATCCTTTGGCGACCTGGATGATATTCAGCCCGGCATTCTCCTGTTCCCCATCCGGGACAAAACAGGAAATACCTACTATGACCGCTGCATTGAAAGTGTGGTGGAGGAAGTCAGGGCCATCCCCAGGACGCCTGAGGGCGCATGGTGGCACAAGACCACCCGGAACAACCAGATGTGGCTGGACGGCCTTTATATGGGCGGACCCTTCTGCTCCGAGTATGCTTCCAGGACGCATGACCGTGACATGATGGCCGATGTGATTCATGAAGCCCTGATGATGGAAAAGAACACCAAGGATGAAAAGACGGGGCTGCTGCGCCATGCCTGGGACCGCGACCGTGTACAGCCCTGGGCAGACCCGGAAACCGGAAAGGCACCCGAATGCTGGGGCCGCGCCATGGGCTGGGTGCCGGTGGCACTGCTCAATGACCTGGACTTCCTGGCTCCCGACATGCCCGGGCGGGACGAAGTGATCCGGATGTGCTGCGACCTTCTGAAGAATCTGTGCAGATACCAGTCCGAGGACGGCAGATGGTACCAAGTGGTGGATAAGGGAAGCGTGGAAGGCAACTGGCTTGAGAATTCCTGCTCTTCCCTGTATGTGGCAGGCCTGTGCAAGGCCATGCGGCTGGGATACCTGCCGGACAGCTATGCCGAATATGCCCGCAAAGGCTATGAAGGCGTGATCCGCTCCCTGACCTGGGAGGGGAATGACCTGCAGATCGGGCACGTGTGCATCGGCACGGGCGTGGGCGACTATGCCTTCTATATTGCCCGTCCCGTCAGCGTCAATGACCTGCATGCTGTGGGTTCCTTCCTCATTATGTGCACGGAGGTGCACCGGTACTTTGACGGAAAGTGAGGCATGTACGTGAGGGACAAAGGGAATTCCATTGAAATCGCCCGGGCCTACATGGACCGGCTGGTGATTGAAGGCCGGATCGTGGGTGCCAGACATCCCGACTGCAGCTTTGAGCTTTTTGGGAAGCGCTTTGCCACCCCCGTGATGACAGGTGCCCTGAGTCATCTGAACCATCTGCACCCCGACGGCGTGGCGGAGATGGCGGCCGGTGCCGCCCTGTGCGGTGCCTGCGCCCAGATCGGCATGGGGGATATCCCGGAGATGCAGCAGGCCATCCGGCGGGGCAGCGGGGTCATCAAGATCATCAAGCCTTATAAGGATGAGAAAGAGATTTTTGACCGCCTTGAGGCAGCGGAGGCTGCCGGTGCCCTGGCGGTGGGCATGGACCTGGAGCATGCGGTGAATACCGAAGATGACCAGGATTCCCTGGTGGCCGGCTTCCAGATGGAACTGAAGAGCATGGAACAGATCCGATCCTATGTCAGGGCGGTGAAGCTGCCCTTCCTGGTCAAGGGTGCCCTGAGCGCAAAGGATGCCGTGAAATGCAGGGACCTGGGTGTCAGCGGCCTGATTCTGAGTCACCACAACGGACTTCTGCGCTGGGCTGTGCCCCCGGTGATGGTGCTTCAGGATATCCGGAAGGCCGTGGGCCATGATCTTAAGCTGATTGTGGACGGGGGTATCGAGGACGGGGCGGATACATTCAAGGCCCTGGCCCTGGGCGCGGACGCGGTCAGCGTGGGACGCCCCCTCATGGGCCCGCTGGGCGAGAATGGCGCGGAGGGCGTTAAAGACGTACTGAACCGCATGACAAATGAACTGAAGGGTTTCATGGTGCGCACGGACACGGCGGACCTGAACCATATGGACCCGTCTGTGATCCATGTGATCTAGGGCATGGACAGGACACAGGGAGGCTGACAGAGAAAACGGTATGCAGGAACATACGGAGAAACAGACGAACGGAAAGCGCGGACTTCTCAGGCGCTTTCTGCCCTATTACAGAAAGTACTGGAAGACGGTGCTTTTTGACCTTCTGTGCGCATCCCTGACCACCGTGGCGGAACTGGTGCTTCCCATGATTGTCCGGATGATCACCGGGGCCGCCATGACGGAAGCGGGGATTGCATCCCTGACGCCCTGGTTTGTGATCCGCATCGGGCTGTACTACATGGCGGTCCGGGTTGTGGATGCACTGGCCAACTATTACATGCAGTCAGTGGGCCATATCATGGGGTCAAAGCTTGAAACGGACATGCGCACAGACCTGTTCCATCATCTGCAGCAGCTGTCCTTCAGCTATTATTCCTCCACCAAGGTGGGCCAGATCATGTCCAGGATTACCACGGACCTGTTTGAGGTGACGGAGTTCTGCCACCACTGCCCCGAGGAATTCCTCATTGCCATAGTCAAGATCGTTGTGAGCTTTGTGCTGCTGATCCGGATGAATGTGCCCCTGACCCTCATCATGTTCTCCGTCCTGCCCTTCATGGGATATTTCGCAAGGCGGTATTCCAGAAAGTTCCGCTCCACCTTCAAGGCACGCAATGCCCAGGTAGGGGAGATCAATGCCCAGGTGGAGGACAGTCTGCTGGGCATCCGGGTGGTGAAATCCTTCGCCAATGAGGAGATTGAGGAACACAAGTTCAATGAGGGCAACCAGCGCTTTCTGCAGATCAAGACGCTGTCCTACAAATATATGGCCGAGTTTGGCACCAGCACCAGGATTTTTGAAGGACTCATGTACATCCTTGTGGTGGTGGCGGGGGGACTGTTCATTCACAACGGTACTCTTGCGGCGCCGGATTTTACGGCCTATCTGCTCTTTGCCAACATCCTGCTCAACACGGTCCGGCGCATCGTGGACTATGCGGAGCAGTTCCAGCGCGGCATGACAGGCATTGAGCGCTTCTTTGAAATCATGGATGCACCCCAGGAGATTCAGGACCTGCCCGGCGCCAGGGAGCTGAAGGATGTCCGGGGAGAGATCACCTTTGACGACGTGGCTTTCCACTACGCAGATGACAGCGAAGTGCTGCATCATCTGTCCATGAAGGTGGCTCCGGGCCAGTCTGTGGCCCTGGTGGGACCGTCAGGGTCCGGAAAAACCACGCTGTGCAACCTGATTCCCCGCTTCTATGACGTGACGGAGGGCAGGATTCTCCTGGATGGGGAGAACATCAAATCCTTTACCCAGAAATCCCTCAGGCAGGCCATCGGCATGGTGCAGCAGGATGTATACCTGTTTTCCGGATCCGTTATGGACAACATCCTCTACGGCCGCCCCGGAGCAAGCCGGGAGGAAGCCGTGGAAGCTGCCAAAATGGCAGGCGCCCATGATTTTATCTCCGCTCTGCCGGATGGCTACGATACCTATGTGGGCGAGCGGGGCGTGAGGCTGTCAGGGGGACAGAAACAGCGCATTTCCATTGCACGTCTCTTCCTGAAGAACCCGCCCATCCTGATTCTGGATGAGGCCACCTCCGCCCTGGACAATGAAAGCGAGCATCTGGTGCAGGCATCCCTGGAAAAACTGGCAAAGGGCAGGACGGTGTTTACCATTGCCCACCGTCTCACCACCATCAGGGACGCGGATGTGATCTGGGTGCTGACGGAAAAGGGCATAGAGGAAACGGGAAGTCACAGGGAACTGATGAAAAAAGGCGGCATATATGCCTCGATGTACAGCATGTACACCAATGACAAGGAGGAAGACAAGGTATGATTCTCAGACCGGCACGCATGGAAGACCTGGATGCCATCTGTGCGCTGTACCAGGAGGTAGCAGGGCAGATGGAGGAACACGGGCTGCACCAGTGGCACTGGGGTTCCTACCCAAGCCGTGAACTGGTACAGGAAGATATTGCAGATGGTGACATGTACTGTGTCTACGGTGAGCATGGCATGGCCATTGCCATGGCCATTAAGACAGACCAGGATGACGCCTACGATGACGTCAACTGGCTCTTTGGCGTCAAACCCGGCAGCTGCTACCGTCTGGCGGTGAAGCCGGAAATCCAGAATGAGGGCTACGGCAGGCAGGCGATGGAGGATGCGGAAGAGATCCTGCGCAGGAAGGGCTGCGACGCCATGCGCTGTGACACCTACTGCGAAAACGCACTGTCCATCAAGCTGTTTGCAAGCTTTGGCATGCGCCAGGCAGGCCGGATTCATACCCACAAGCGTCAGAAGGACTGCATCTGCTATGAAAAGCGCCTGTCCACGGAATGCCCCATGCTGCCGCTGCGTATGCATCCCGCTTTCCGGGGTGGAAGCCTGACCCCCTGGGGCGGCACCCGCCTGCTGACCATCTTTGACAAGCCCATTGAGGAAGTGCCCACCGGTGAGAGCCTGGAGTGCAGCTGTGTGCCGAACCTGGAGAGCCTGGACGATACCGGAGCGCAGCTGAGCTATCTGGTAAAGCGCTACGGTATGCCCTTTGCGGGCCGCTTTGAAAATGAAGCCTTCCCGCTTCTCCTCAAGCTGATTGATGCCAAGGACAAGCTGTCCATTCAGGTGCACCCCAATGACGAATATGCAAAGCGCAACGAGCGGGGCAAGCTTGGCAAAACGGAAGCCTGGCTGATCCTGGATGCCAAGCCCGGCAGCAAGCTGGTGTACGGCATCCGCAAGGGCGTAACAAAGGATGAGCTCCAGTCAGCCTGCGAGGCCGGGAAGGCTGTGGAAAGCCTGATCCGCTACGTGGATGTGAAGCCCGGCGATGTCTGCATGATCCCGGCGGGCTGTGTGCACGCCATTGGAGAAGGCATTCTGCTCTATGAGATCCAGCAGTCCTCGGATATCACCTACCGTTTCTATGACTGGGACCGGGTGGACCGCAACGGCAACAAGCGGGAACTGCATCTTGAAAAGGCCATGGACGTGGTGGACCTGACCATTCAGAGGGATCCTGTGCCCGCGCCCGACAGCCCCTGCGCCAGAGTGCTGGATGAAACCTATTTCAGCCTGGACCTTATGCATGCGGACGGGGAAGTGAAAGTGCCCGGGATCCATGAGTTCGGCATTCTTACGGCACTGGACAGCGGCCTGACCCTGGCCTGGGAAGGCGCTGAGCTGCCCATGGCAAAGGGACAGACATTCTTTGTGCCCAATTCTTCGCCGCAGCTTACCATCCGCGGCTCCGGCCGTGCAGCCCTGGCGATGCCCAAATGACGGCAGTGGAAAGGGCAAGGGAGCGGCTTGAGAAGGTGACGCCCCTTGAGAGCGACTGCGGACGCATCTGCGGCGCGGCATGCTGCAGGAGCCTGGAGGGGGAGGAGACAGGCATGCTCCTCTTCCCCGGGGAAGAAGATTTCTACCGGGATAAGCCCGGATGGAAAATCCTGAAAGGCAGCGCGGGAAATGTGGTGGTGTGCCCGGGCACCTGTGACAGGAGGGAACGCCCCCTGTCCTGCCGGCTGTTCCCCCTGCTGCCCCTGCTGCGGGAGGGAAAGGTCCGGACGGGTATGGACCAGAGGGCCAGGGCAGTCTGCCCGCTGTTTTCTTCGGGGCTGAAAGGGATTTCAGAAGCGTTCCGCAAAGCAGTCCGGGAGACGGGGGAGATCCTGGCGGAAACGGATGAAGGCCGTGAGATGCTTATAAAGCTGACGGAGATGCAGGATGAGCTGAAGAGCCTGCATGGGCTGTTTCAGGGATAATCT
>CAMOVR010000100.1 GCA_946627565.1 uncultured Clostridia bacterium | reverse complement strand
CAAGGTCATGACGTTAGCTTGGATTGTTCGCCTGATCGCCAACGATCCAGTAGTCACAGATGCCATCTCCGTTTGCGATGGTGTGCTCCCGGTAGAGCTTCCCATGCTGCAGCCGGAACATCACCTCATCCGTCGAACAGAGCGCAGGCATGAGCTCTGAGATGCCCTCCCGCCGGCAGAATTCACAGATGGGGCAGCGGGTAAAGCAATAATAGCTTCCCTCCTGGTGGAGGGTTTCATCAAAGCGCACAACCCAGTTGACGGGATTTGGCAGTATTGTAAAGAATCCTCGCATCAATCTGAATCCTTCAGTACAACCACAACCTCATGCTGTTTTCCATCCATGAAATCAGGCAGAAGATTCCCGTCAACAGCCCGCTGATCAACAGTGATCTGGGGTGTTCCTTTTTCCACTCCATCCGGGTTCAGGATGACAATATGGTATTCCGTACCACGGAAGGTCCGGGTCACTTCGGCTGAGGGCCATGAAGCCGGAAAGCAGGGAACAATGCGGAGACCTGCATAATCACGTCTGATCCCCAGGATCCCCTCATACAGTCCCATCAGTGCCCAGGCTGAAGTGCCGGTTGTCCAAGACTGATAGGACTTCCCGTAGTACTTCGGATGGGTGGCATAACAGTTGGTAAACACATAGGGCTCCGCACCTGATTGGGTGACGGGGTTTTTCTCGCTGTCCGGCATGATCTTCTTCAGCGTGCGGATGGCTTTGGCGGCTCGGCCGGTTTTGCAGTCCGCCAGGATCTTGAAGGCGGAAGCATGGCAGTACACGCCGCCGTTTTCAAACAGCCCCGGCAGCATGCCGCTCATCCGGCCCGTGTTGGGAGAATAGGCCGTGTAAGACGGCAGATTAAGGGGAAAGCCAAAGTCCTGCTCCATGCTGTCAATGGCGGTCAGGGTCTGGCGCAAGCGTTCCTTCTCCGCCACGTCGCCCAACACAGCCCAGGTTTGGGCATTCAGATAGATTTTGCTGCCCTGACTGAGCGATGAACCGATGTTTTCTTCTTTACTTAAAGCCCTCATATACCAGGCGCCGTCCCAGGCCTGGGTGTTGATGGCATTCTTCAGGTTGTTCCGCTCCTGGATCAGGCAGGCGGCATAATCCTCGTGGCCTGACAGTTTCATCAATTCAGCAAGCTCTTTCAGCGCCATGCAGGTCTGGTGAGCCAGCATGACGGACTCGGCTTCCGGATCAGTTGTCACATTCAGCGCGTCATTCCAGTCCGCGAAGAACAGCTTGGGCAGGCCATGGGGACCCTTATTCTCCAGCAGGCAGCTGACAGCCGCTTTCAGGTGGACCAGCACCGTATCCTCCCCGCCGTCCTGCCACGGAATCACATGCTCGAGCAGGGTGAAATCACCTGTTTCCTTAATTAACTCACAAATAGCCCAGATGATCCAGAAGGGCTGGTCGGAATAGCGGGTGTCATCGTAGGGATACCAGGTCAGCACCGCGTGGCCGTCCCGGAACTGGTGGGACAGGCACTCCAGAATTTCCGCCTGGGCTTTGTCCGGACGGAAGGAAAGCATGGCCACAGCGATCTGCAAATTGTCCCGCACTCCCTTTTTGCCCACAATGCAGCAATCAATCTGCTTTTGTACCCACTGGTTCATGAGATGGTTGATCTGCTCATCCGGCGTGCGAACGTTCAGTGCACTGTATCGCTGCGCCAGGTGTGCCTGCACGGCTTTCAGCGCCTGCTCCACCGCGTCAGAGGAACGATAGGTTTGCTGAACCTGTCTGGCTTCCTCCAGGCTTTCGCAGACGCCCAGCACGATCTGAATCTCCTTTTCTTCTCCCGGTTGCAGCATGATCTTATGCTGCAGCGCGCCGCCCACAATGAACAGCGCCGCGTCAGAATTGGTGCAGTCCAGTCCGCGAACAACGATCTCCGGGCATTGGAACAGGGCCCGGGCCGAGGCGTCCAGCTGCGTGATGCAACCGGCGGCCCCGCAGAATTTGGACAGGTCACCGTCGTATGCAAAGACAGGCTCCGAGGAGGCGATAAAGGCGTTGTAACGCCGGTGTGGCGCGAAGGGATGACGGGAGGCGCAGTAGATGCCGTTCAGTCCCCGGTCAAAACTGGTTTCGACGCAGCGGTACATCTCGTAATACCGCGGATAAGAAAAGCCTTCCAGATCGAAGCTGACCGCGCTGAACAGGCTGAGCCGGCGCATGGTGTCCGAATCATTGCGCAGGGTGACCGTCCAGATCTCGTGCGTGCCCTCCTCCGGCACGAACAGCCGCCAGGCTGCGTGAATCCCGGCACAGCGGGAGGAGAGACGGGAGAATGCCAGGTTATGCTCGCAGGCATAGTCCGCCACAGGAGTGGCCAGGGGCGCTTCCCCCACGCACCAGGCGTTTCCATCGGCATCATCCCGCAGATACAGATACCGGGCATCCTCATTGTTCAGACGGCACATGTCCGCTTTGTCATTAATATAATAGCTGCGGCCGTGTCCGATCTGAGAAACCTGGGCGCAGTATCCCTGGTCGTTCCACAGATGATTGTACCAGTAGCGGGGTGGTCTGGGATCATGAATCGCACAGCTGCCGTTGCGCAGGGTATACAGGGCTTTGTCCATGGCTGACGCCTCCTGATTCCAAATAGGATAGGGTCAGCATAGCAAAGGAGCCTGTCAAAGTATTGCAAAATAGAAGATCAGATTGCAAATATCGTCATATCGTCCGCGCCTTCCGGCGAAACTCGGCCGGCGTGATGCCAAACTGTTTTTTGAACAGATTCTGAAAATAGGACTGGGTGGAGAAGCACAAGGCCGCGCTGATCTGCGAGAGGGACTTTTCCGAATAGATCAGCAGGGTCTGGGCCTCCTCCAGTTTGCATCGATGGATATAGGCTGTGATATGGGTATTCAGCTCCGCCCGGAATTTTTTTGTCACATAGGAAGGGCTTCGGTGGACATCCGCCGCGATGGCCGACACCGTGATGGGCTCATAGATATGGGAGCGGATGTAGTTCATGCAGTGCCACACATCGGAGGAGATGTTGTCCGGCCGCTTGGCTTCCCCGGTACGGTGGCAGAAGTCCATCACCATGGCATACTGCAGATTACTGACAGCCTCCACGGAGGTGAGCTTTTCCGCCTCCTGGCTGTAGTAATCCATCAGCTGATAGGTTTTCTCCACATCCAGTCCGCCGGGGATTGCGCCAATAAACCCCGTGCGGAACAGCACTGAAAGAAAGACGTTTTTTGCCTGCCGCAGTGGATCTCCCGCCATTTTTCCTTCCTTGAGAGCATCATGGGCATGCTCCTGAAAGAAGCGGCTGAGCTGTTCCGTGCTGCCCTCCCGCACCTTCTGGTACATCTCCACTTCAAAATAATAGGCGTTATGGGTGTCCCCGCTCTCCAGCGTGTCCTCCCGCTTTTTGAGCTGCTCATCTCCGGGTGTCAGGATTTCCGTGTGGGAATACAGCTGTTCATAGGGAATGCTCTCATGGTTTACCAAAAAATGCACCAGCGCCAGGTGCCGGGCAAGCTGCAGACTGTTCATGCGGGGGGTCTCATTCAGCGCGAATTGCAGGTTGTCCGCCCTGTCCGCAGGAAGCCGCAAAGCCTCCATCAGCTGCTTCAGCAACGAGTCAGATACTGCTGCATTGAAGACCGGCCCGAGAATGATAGCCTGATCCTCACCTGCGATCTGTACCATGCCGTAGAGCGTGTGGGGCGGGATGCTGCAGAAGGCGGGATTCTGCTCCGGCAAATAGACCGGCCAACTCCCAGGCAGGGGCACATCCAGCGCCTCCCCCAGGGAGGAATAGACGGCTTCACTGCCTCGCAACAGCGCCATGTGAATTCCGGTGGCGGCATAGTAATGACGGCAAAGTTCTTCAAAATCCATGCAATGAGCCCTCCCCGGCTTTATTGGGGCATTTTAGCATGAAATGACGAAATTTACAATGTAGAATCGGATATTGCAATCATTGCTTTGCTCTATCTGGTAAACTGATCCCATCAAACAGACATGCGGAGGTGGAGCGGATGGGATTCCCCGATCACTTTCTCTGGGGAGCGGCCAGCGCGGCCTATCAGCTGGAAGGGGCGTACAATGAGGACGGCAAAGGCCCCAGCATCTGGGATGCTCTGGCGGAGGGACAGATTGCTCACGGCGAGGATGGCCGGACAGCCTGCGATCACTACCATCGCTTCCGGGAGGATGTGGCCCTGATGAAACGCATGGGGCTCAAGGCTTATCGCTTTTCGATCAGCTGGCCCCGGGTCATCCCGAAGGAAGGGGTTGTGAATGAAGCTGGTCTGCGCTTTTACAGTGAGCTGGTGGATGCGCTGCTGGAGGCGGGCATCACCCCGCTGGTGACGCTGTATCACTGGGATCTGCCCCTGTGGGCCCACGAGAAGGGCGGTTGGATGGCGGCTTCAGTCAGCGACGACTTTGCAGCCTATGTCTCCGCGGTGGTGAAGGTCCTGTCCGACCGGGTTTCCCTGTGGATGACCTTCAACGAGGGCACCTCCTTCATTGGCTGCGGATACTTGCGGGGCACCCATGCGCCGTTTGAATCCGTTCCCGCCGGGTCGCCGCAGGAAGCGGAGAAGGTCCTGATTCTCAGCAAAAACCTGCTGTTGGCCCACGCCAAGGCGGCCCGGGTGATCCGGGAGGAGGCCGTGCAGCCGCCCCGAGTGGGCATTGCAACCGACAGCACGCTGTATATGCCGGAGAGCGAGTCGTCGGAGGACATCGAAAGGGCCAGAGCGAAAACCTTCCCGGATGATCTGAATCATTACCTGCTGAACTGGTGGATGGATCCCATCATGAACGGTACTGCGCATCCCCGGCTGCGCGCCATCCTCAGCGATGAGGAGATGAATCTGATCCATCAGCCGTTGAATTTTCTGGGCTGGAACTGCTATCTGGCCAACAATTATAACGAAGGACCGGACGGCAGAATGGAGACACCTCATCCGGGGCTTCCAAGAACAAATATGGGCTGGCCGGTGACGCCTGACGCGCTGTACTGGGGCGTCCGTTTCATCCACGAACGGTATCACCTTCCGATTATCATCACAGAGAACGGGGTGGCGATCATCGACTTCAAAATGGACGACGGCTGTGTGCACGATCCCCAGCGGATCCAGTTTATGAAGTGGTATCTGCGGGGGCTGAAGCGGGCGGTGGAGGAAGGATACCCGGTTGAAGGATATTGCTATTGGTCCATCATGGACAACCTGGAATGGGCGCATGGCTATGACAGGCGCTTCGGCCTGATCTATGTGGATTTTGAAACCCAGGAACGCACGCTCAAGGATTCGGCATACTGGTACAGAGACCTGATTCAAACCAACGGGGAGCATCTGTGAGGAGGCATCGCATGAAACAGCATATCCGGATTCATAAAGCAGAGCCTAACATGGACGCGCTGGACTATTCCCACCTGCTGGATGCTCCGGCGGGCAAGCACGGCTTTGTCCAGGCGCGCCGGGGGCATCTGTTCTTTGAGGACGGCACACGAGCCCGTTTCCTGGGCTTCAATGTTGCCGCCCGCTCCAACACGCCGGATCATGAGACGGCTGACAAAATGGCCGCCCGCTTTGCCAGCATGGGGGTGAACGTCATCCGCCTGCACGCGGCGGATGCGCCGGTCAGCGATGAGCCCTGCAGCTGGGCCAGCTGCCGTGAAGCGCCGCTGCTGGACTACGCCCGGGGCGATGGCCGTCATTTCAATCCAGATGGTCTGGACCGCTTCGACTATTTTGCCGCCAGATTGAAGGAAAAAGGGATCTACCTGCACATCGACCTGATCGTGGCCCGTGATTTCACAGCCGGCGACGGCCTGGACTATCCCGGTGACGCGGGCTCCTGCGTCAAGCGCTTCCCCATGTACAATGAGCGTATGATCGAACTGCAGCAGGAGTATGCCCGGGAGCTGCTCTGCCATGTGAACCCCTATACAGGTCTGGCCCTGATCGACGATCCCGCGGTGGTCACCATCCAGATCAACAATGAGGAATCTGCCATCAAGGGCACCATGGACACCGATGCCAGGCCGGAGATGCAGCCCTACCGGGACGAAGTGCAGCAGCGCTTCAACGATTTCCTGCGGATGAAGTATCACACCCGGGATGCACTGGCGAAGGCCTGGACCCACGAAGGTGTCTGCGCATTATGCGATGATGAAGACCCGGTAAAGAATACCGTGCGCGGAGTGGACGGCGGTTTCTATCAGCCGGTGAACGAGCCTACCGGCGACTGGAGCGGTCCGCTTTCACCCGCCCGGTACGCGGATTTCATGGAATTCGGCATCCTGCGCAACCGCCAGTTCTATCAGAGGATGAAGAACTTCCTGTACGGCCTGGGCGTCAAGGTTCCCGTAGTCTGCAGCAACCTGCTGGCCGGCGCGGCCGACGTGTACGGTCATACCGACGGCGATCTGATGGAGAACAACAGCTATTTCAACCATCCCATCCTGCCGCTGCCGGCTCCGGACACCTATATGGTCGCGGGCCCCGCGGAATACGTCTCCGCCAATCCGCTTCTCCTGCAGCGGGGTGTCGGCGCCATGGCCACCACGCTGCTCTCCCTGGCTTCCGTGGCTGTGGTGGCGGGCAAACCCTTCATGCTCAGCGAATGGAACGAATACGGCGAGCATCCCTTCCATTCCACCGCGTACCTGCAGACCATCGCCTACGCTTGCCTGAATGACTGGGATGGCCTGATTTTGTACAATCACCATACGTCAGAGAACTGGGATGATCAGCCGGCCGACGAGATCCGCAACGTCTTCGACGTCTATAACGATCCTGCTGTCATCTGCCAATGGGGCTTTCTGGCGACGGCCTTCCTGAAGGGACTCATCTCCCCGGCCAAGGGCCGCGCCGACGTGGTGTATACGCAGAACGACCTGAAGACCCTGCCGAACTTCCACGCCATGCCCATGTGCTTCCTGCCCTATATCACAGGGATGCGCAATGTGTTCCTGGACGGCGGCGAACAGTATCAGGGCGGTGCGGATGTCGCGCTGAACGCGGGCTTCGTGAACATCGGCGATCTCTCCGGCGCGAAGCACGGCGTATACTATGCCTGGTCCCCCTGGCGGGATGCGCTGCGGAAGAGCATGGAGACCAGCCGCCTTGCCCGCGCCGCGAAGGGCGGCCGGGAGATCGCGCCCGGCGTGCGTCTTGGTGACGCAGCCCTGGTGTTTGACAAAATTGCCGAAGCATCCCGGGGCGGCGACTATCGCTTCTTCGCGGAGATCATGACCCAGGCCATGCAGGGCTGGGGCGTGCTTCCGGAAGGTACGGGCTATGTGGACGGCATGCTGATTTCCGATACAAAAGAAATCGTCTTTAATCCAGATCACGCCCGCTTCAGCGTACAGTCAGCGGGCTGTGCCTGCTTCAGCGGCGCGCCGGAAGAGCGCATCCCGCTGGGAAGCCTCGTGGAGGTGCAGGCGAAAAACGAGCGCATTTCTCTGACCCTCCACGCCGCGGACGCCGATACGCTGGCGGAGGGACACAGTTTCATCCTGACTGCCATGGGTTCAACTGGAATGGACGAAACCACTATGAGCCCCGGTCCTGAATTCATGCCCGGCTTCTCCCTGACCATGGTGCACTTTGCCGGAAAGCTGTACGCGGAGACACTGGAGGGCAGCATCCGGGTGAACGCACTGTCTGCCCGGCTGGAGGCGCTGAGCCCCGTCGGTCAGGTGCTTGGCAAGATTCCCGGAATCCCGGAAAACGACTGCATCCGCTTTGATCTGGCGGGTGATCTGCCTGCGCTGCAGTACAGACTGACGATCGACTGAGGAGGGCTGACACGATGTCCAAAATCGAATTGCTGAGCCATGGGCTGTTTGAAAAGCCCTTCATGGATTCCCGGATCAAGACCCGTTCCGTCACACGGAAAGAGCGCATCCTGGGCCATCTGGTCGGGCCGCTGGGCCTGATTTTTGTGGTCAACACCATTGCCGGCATCGTGGAGAAGTTCTTCACCCAGCAGGCCGGCGCGTTCTACGGCACGGAAAACGTGCAGATGATCCAGTCGCTGGGCGGCCGTTATGAGATGGTCATGACCATCGCGAAGCTGCTGGCGGTGGTGATGGGGCTGATCACCGGCTGGCTGATCCAGCATACGAAATCCCGGCAGGGACGTTTCCGCCCGTGGCACCTGATCTTCGGATTTATAACCATCATCATCGGCTGTCTGATCTTCCTCTTTGCTGGGGACAGCAGCCTCGGGAACAATTACTGGCTCTATTTCTTCTTCCTGGTGATCTGCTACCACACAGTAGGCAACACCTTCTTCTACCTGTTCCGCGACAATATCGTCTCCATCTCAACCCGCGACCCCGGGGCGAAGGCGAACATCAAGTTCATCCGCCAGGTGAGCTGGACTCTGGTCTCCGGCATCGTGGTGGGTATGCTGGTCAACATGGTGGTGCTGCCCATGTGGCTGGATCATGACATCACCGGCTATCCCAAGCTGATGATCATTCTGTCCCTCTGCGCCATCCCGCTGCTGCTGCTGGAATACTTCTACACCAAGGAACGCGTGATCGAGGATGTAGCAGCCACCGTCGGTGCGGAGAAGGAAAACAACATCCCTGTCCGGGATCAGCTGCGCGCGCTGCTGCATAACAAATACTTTGTGCTCTTCACGATTCTGGTGACCGTGGGCGGCATCGTGGACAACTTCAAAGGCGGCAACGTTCAGTATTTCTATATCAAGTATATCCTGGGCGGCGAGAGCAACCCCATGATGTACACCCTCTATCAGGTAGTCACAGGCGTGCCCCTGGGGATCGGGGCCATCGTCATCTATCCACTGGCCAAGAAGTTCAGCATCCGAAACGTGGCCATCGTGGGCTATGCCATGGTGCTGATCGGCGCGGTGATGGGCTGGCTGTTTCCGGACAATCTGCCTGTCGTGATGGCCGCCGGCTTCATCCGCCAGGCGGGCATGCTGCCCAACAACTATATTGTCGCGACACTGCTCTGCTATGCCTTCGATCATGTGGAGTTCAAGTCAGGTCTGCGTCTGGAAGGCCTGATGGGCGTCGCCATCATCAGCGCAGTGCAGAACCTGATCTATGCGCCTTTTGCCGGCGGCTTCGAGTCCACCATCCTGGGCATGGGCTTTGTGGATGTCAACGGCGTGACCCCCAGTGCACAGGTGCTGTCTTTCTTCACCACAGCTTTCTATGTCTTCGATGTCGCCCTTGGCGCAATCAATCTGATCCTGCTGCCCTTCATCGACGTGGAGAAGCACCTTCCGGAGATGACCGCGGAGCTGACCCGCCGACGGAAGGAGGCTGTGCTGGCCCGGGGCGAGGAATGGGTCGAGCCGGAGGAGCAGGAGCGCAGGGAACACGAAGCTGCTCTGGCTGAAGAGGAGGCCAACCGAATCGCCGACTTGAAGGATCGGTGCCGCCGCAAGGGGCTGGATTTCGATACGGAAAATCAGAAGGTGCTGGAAAAGCTGGCCAGGGCGGCGCAGAGAAAGCAGAAGAAAGCAAAGAAGTAACCGTGGGAGGAAGCGCCATGAATCCATCCGAAGCAAAAGAGCTGGCTCAGGCTCTGTTGGGGAAACTCTCCCTGGACGAGAAGATGGCTCAGGTGGGCTGCATCTTCCCTTTCAACGGCGGAGAGCATGATTTTGAAGCGATCTCCCGCCAGACCCGATGGGGCATCGGCCAGGTCAGCACGCTGGAGATACGGCGAATGGCGACGCTGGAGGAGGCCGCGGCCTGGCAGCGGAAGGTTCAGCAAATCATTATGGACAACTCGCCGCACCACATTCCGGTCATCTTCCACATGGAGGGGCTTTGCGGCCCCTTTATTCAGGACAGCACCAGCTTTCCGGCAGGGATAGGCCGGGGAGCGTCCTTTGATCCGGAGCTGGAGCGGAAAATCGCCCGGATCGTCAGCCGTCAGGAAGGTGCCTGCGGCATCACCCATATTCTGGCCCCTGTGCTGGACATCTCCCGGGATTCCCGCATGGGCCGTCAGGGAGAACCCTATGGGGAGGATCCCGCGCTGTCCGCGGCGATGGGCGTCGCCTATGTTCAGGGTGTGCAGGAAACCGTTACCTGCGGGCGGCAGCCTGAGAGCGTGGCCAAGCATTTTCTGGCCTTCCACAATTCCCAGGGCGGCATCCACGGCACCCACAGCGATACGCCGCCCCGGCTGCTGCGGGAAATATACGCTAAACCCTTCCAGGCGGCCATCACGGAGGCCGGGTTGAAAGGCATCATGCCCTGCTACAATGTGATCGACGGCGAGCCCGTGTCCTCCTCCAAGGCCATTCTGACCGGCCTGCTGCGGGAGGAAATGGGCTTTGAGGGCCTTTGTATCAGCGATTATGGGGCCGTCAGCAACGCTCACCATGTGCAGCATGTGGGTGAAAAGGAAGCGGACGCGGGCTATCTGTGCATGGATGCGGGGATGGACATGGAGCTGCCCAACGTCACCTGCTGGAGTGAGGAATTGAAGCAGCGCTTTGCCGCTGGCGAAGCGGACATGGCGGTGCTGGACCGGGCCGTGCTGCGGGTGCTGACGGCCAAATTCCGTATGGGCCTGTTTGAGCACCCCTTCGCCTTGGAAGGAGAAGCCCTGCGGGAGACGGTCTGTCATCCGGAAGATCGAGCCGTCAGCCTGCAATCTGCCAGGGGATCCCTGGTGCTGCTCAAAAACGACGGTTCGCTTCCGCTGAAAAAGAGCATTGCAAAAATCGCGGTGGTCGGTCCGCACGCAAACTGCGCCCGGAAATTCTTCGGCGGCTACACCCACCTGTGCATGATGGAATCCACCTACGCCGTGGCCAACTCCATCGCGGGCGTCAGCGGCGTCTTGCAGCCAGAGGACATGGAACTGCGCACGGTGCCCGGCACCAACATTCAGTCGGACGAGGGAGAAGCCTTTGACGCCATCCTCCGCCGGCAGAAACCCGGGTGCCGGAGCCTGCTGGAGGAGCTGCGGGCCCGGCTGCCGGAGACGGAAATCACGTATGCTTATGGCTATCCTATTGCCGGGGCTGATCAGAGCGGCTTTGCCGAAGCGCTGCGCATTGCGCGGGAAGCGGATGTAATCCTGCTGGCTTTGGGCGGCAAGCACGGCACCTGTTCCATGGCCTCCATGGGCGAAGGCGTGGATGCCAGCAATATCAACCTGCCCGCCTGCCAGGATGCTTTTATGCTGGAAGCCGCAAAGCTGGGCAAGCCCATGGTTGGCATCCATTTCGACGGACGCCCCATCTCCAGCGATGTAGCGGACACCTGCCTGAACGCGATCCTGGAGGCCTGGAGCCCCGCCGAATGCGGCGCGGAGGCGGTGGCAGACGCGCTGCTGGGCGTAGTCAACCCCAGCGGCAAGCTGCCTGTAACCGTTGCCCGGAACGCGGGCCAGATTCCCATCTATTATAACCATCCCTACGGCTCCGCGTGGCACCAGGGGGAAAGCATCGGCTTTGTGAACTATGTCGACCTGCCTCACATCCCCCGCTACTGCTTCGGGCACGGCCTGTCCTACACCACCTTTGAATACACGGATCTGACCCTGTCGAATGAAGAAATCTCTCCGGACGGAGAAATCATCATCTCCTGCCGTGTGCGGAACGCCGGAACCCGTGAGGGCACTGAAATCGTGCAGCTTTATTTCCGGGATGATTACGCCAGCACGACCCGCCCGGTCAAGGAGCTGGCTGGCTTCTGCCGCGTCCATCTGAAGCCGGGCGAGGGAAAAATGGTTTCCTTTTCACTGAACGCGACGCAGACCGCTTTCCTGGACCGGCAGATGCGCTGGAAGGTGGAGAAAGGCCGGATCGAGGTGCAGCTCGGCGCGTCCTCGGAGGACATCCGCCTGCGTGGAACGTTCTGCATCACAGGCGATGAATGGATCGGCGGAAAAGAGAGAGCGTTCTGTACCCTGGGAAAGGTGATGGGGCCGGAAGCCCTTTGAACCGCCCCAATGGATCAAGCTGGATCATTCAGCCAATATCTATCCCGCCACGTTGTCCAGACGGCTGGCGGCTATGTTTCGGCTGTCCATCACTTTGAATGAAATCATTGATCCGCCCTGCTTGCAGCAAGCATTGGAAGAGCCAATCCGCAGGATTCCATCCTTTCAGTATCGCCTGAAGCAGGGCGTATTCTGGTTCTATTTTGAGAAGCAGGAAGGAAGTCCCGTATCCTCCGTGGCAAAAGAACGCATGATGGCTGCCAGTTCATCAGCGTGCTTTTTCCGCGATGCACTGAAACGAGAAAGGTGAGATTTTTCTGTACTGAATGTTTTGAAACCCTGCGCTGCGCACCATCCCTTCTATTTCATCCCAGCGGTACATCTTCACGTCCCCGCCCGGAAGCTTCGGGAAAAGCCAGTTTGCCGCAGCCCGTATCGGCGCGATGCAGTCCATGTCGTTCAGAAGGAGATACCCGCCCGGCTGAAGAATGCGATACATTTCATTCAGAGCGTTCTGCGGATGCGGATAATGATGAATGCTCATATTGCAGGTGACGGCCTGATACCGTTCATCCTGAAGCGGCATATTCTCGGCATCCCCGACGGTCGCTATGGCCGTATTGGAAAGCCTTTCCTTCGTTTCATGAATCATTTCTTCCGAAAGATCCAGCGCGTTGAGCTGAATTTTCGGAAACATTTCTTCCACCAGGCTCAAAAAAGCGCCTGGGCCACAGCCAATATCGATCAGCCGGTCCGGCATGATCCTGCCGATTGCCTCAAGCTGGTAGCGGTAATCGTGCCGCCAGTATCCGCCGTGGGCCAGACGGGATTGGCGATGGCTGTTGAAATAATTCCTTGATTTCTGCTTAGCGTTCTGTGTCATTTTGCGCTCATCCTCTCATCAAAGCAATCATAGGGCGGGCGCTTCACGGATGAAAGCATTATACAGCGCTTGCGTTCGCGACAGGATATTTTTCCTTTCAGAAGCGGAATATGTTTTTCCCAATACCTGCCAGATCGCAAGTCTCGTTCCCTTTGGCAGTTTCTTTCTCACGGTTCTTTTCCCCCGGGTAAATCAAAACATTACGGTATGTAAGATCGATCCCGTCAGACGGAATATCTGTCATTTCGCCGGGATCGTCTTTACCCGCAAGGTAAAGCAGAGAATATGCGCCAGCCAGACAATGGCAAGGATCACGCAGGGAATCCAGATTCCTTTCCTCGCCATCATGAAAAAACCGAACCCCATC